>NZ_SMKK01000297.1 GCF_004348425.1 Actinomadura sp. 7K507 | reverse complement strand
TCGCTGGGGCGCGAGGGGCTCGTCATGGCCCGGATGCTGGAACGGGGCGATCTGGAGGCGGCGCGGGGGCGGCTTTCGCATCTGTGTGCGCGGGATCCGAGAGGGCTCGATGCCGGGGGATTGGCTCGGGCCGTCGTCGAGTCGGTGGCGGAGAACACCTCGGACGCTTCCATCGCTCCGCTGGTGTGGGGGGCCGTGGCGGGCGTTCCGGGTCTGCTGGTCTACCGGGCCGTCAACACGCTGGACGCGATGGTCGGATACCGGAATCCGAGGTATGAGCGGTTCGGGTGGGCCGCGGCGAGGCTCGATGACGTCGCGAACTGGGTTCCGGCTCGGGTGACGGGCGGGTTGGTCGCGGTCTGCTCTGGGCGTGGGGCTTGGCGGGTGCTGGTCAGGGACGGTGGAAATCATCCGAGTCCCAATGCCGGCCGGTGCGAGGCCGCTTTCGCCGGGGCGCTCGGAGTGCGGCTCGGCGGCGTGAACGAATACGGCGGACGGGTCGAGCGGCGTCCCGAGATGGGGGACGGCAGGGCCCCGGAAGTAAGGGACATCAGGAGGGCCGTGGGGCTTTCGGCGGCGGTGACCTTCGCGGCGGCGGCCGTGGTCTGGGTGCTGCGGTGAGCGGGCTCCTGGTCGCCGGGACGACCTCGGACGCGGGCAAGAGCGTCGTCACGGCGGGGCTGTGCCGGTGGCTCGCGAGGAAGGGCGTGAAGGTCGCGCCGTTCAAGGCCCAGAACATGTCGCTGAACTCGATGGTGACGGGGGACGGGGCCGAGATCGGGCGGGCGCAGTACATGCAGGCGCAGGCCGCGGGCGTCGAGCCGAGGGCCGTGATGAACCCGGTCCTGCTGAAGCCGGGGAGCGATCGGCGTAGTCAGGTGGTGGTTCTGGGGCGGCCTGTGGCGGACGTCGACGCGCTGCAATACGGGGAGCACAAGGAGCGTCTCAAAGGCGTCGTGCTGGAAAGCCTCGCGGAGCTCCGGGACGAGTACGACGTCGTGGTCTGCGAGGGGGCCGGGAGTCCCGCCGAGATCAATCTGAGGGCCGGCGACATCGTGAACATGGGGCTCGCCAGGGCCGCGGAATTGCCGGTCGTGGTGGTGGGCGACATCGACAGGGGTGGTGTTTTCGCATCCCTGTACGGGACGGTCGCTCTGCTGGAGCCCGAGGATCAGGAACTGATCGCGGGGTTCGTCATCAACAAGTTCCGGGGCGCCACAGAACTTCTGGAGCCGGGACTCGATCAGCTCAAGATGCTCACCGGACGGCCCACTCTGGGAGTGCTGCCCTGGCAACCGGGGTTGTATCTGGACTCCGAGGACACCCTGGCACTGGACGCGCCCCGGCCGGAAGCGAGAGGTGCGGTCGGGAAGGAGACCTTGAGGGTCGCCGTGGTGCGTTTCCCCCGGATCTCCAACTTCACCGATCTGGACGCCTTGGCCTGTGAACCGGGGGTCGTCGTCCGATATGCGGCCAGTGCGGGGGATCTGGCCGAGGCCGATCTGGTCGTCCTGCCGGGAACGCGGGCCACGGTGAATGATCTGGCATGGCTGCGCGAACGGGGAATGGCCGGCGAGATCGAGAGGCGGGCCGGCGCGGGGCGGCCGGTGCTCGGTATCTGCGGCGGCTACCAGATGCTCGCCGAAGAGATCGTGGACCACGTCGAGTCGGGGACGGGACGTGCCGAGGGGCTCGGCCTGCTGCCCGCGCGAGTCGAATTCGGGGAAGAGAAGATCCTCGGGCGACCACGGGGCAGCGCCTACGGCGAAGAGGTCCACGCGTACGAAATCCACCATGGCGTTGTGGCCGCCAGCGGGGAGCCTTTCCTCGACGGATGCCGGCAAGGGGCGGTCTGGGGAACGACCTGGCACGGCGTCATGGAGAACGACGGGTTCAGGCGCGCCTTCCTGCGAGATGTGGCGCGGCAGAGCGGCCGCGATTTCACGCCCGCACCGGATGTGTCGTTCGAAGCCGTGAGGGAGGCGGCCCTGGACACGCTCGCCGACCTCGTCGAGCAGCATCTGGACACCGGCGCCATCTGGCGGATCATCGAGAACGGCGCGCCGCGGGGCCTTCCCGTCGTCCCGCCCGGCGGGCCGCCGAAAGCGCCCGGCGGACGCCCGGAAGCGTAGGGCGACGAGCCGGGCGGCGCCGCGGCGGTAGGGTGATCCCTTCGATGGCACCGGCCGCAACAGGCACCAGGAGGAGCGTCCCGTGACCGAGCCGCGGTCCAGTCTGATCGTCCCGCTGATGAAGGCGCGGGTGCCGGCCGAGGTCCAGCTGGAGTTCCCGCTGCCCCCGGACGAGGAGCCGGTCCGCGACCCGTTCGCCGGTGACCTGTACGTGAGCTACGCGCTGGAGATCGCCGACGAGAGCGTCCCGTCCGGCCGCCGCTACGAGCACGTGGCCCGCCGGCACTGCGCCGAGCTGGGGGTGGCGCCCGGGGAGCTGCGCCGCCGCGCCGTGATCAACCTGCGGGACCTGCGTCCCGAGCTGAGCCTCAGCTGGTACCCGGACGTGCGCGCCGTGACCGTGTCCCTGTCCGGGACGGGCGCGGCGGCGAGGCGGGGGAGCCTGGAGTCGGGCCTGCTGCTGGACGAGGGGTTCCTGGAGAAGCTCGCGCAGGACGTGGAGGGCGACCTCGTCGTGGCGGCCCCGGCGCGGGACGTGTTCGTCGCATCCGGTACCGGCCACCCGGACGGTGTCGACAAGCTCCGCTGGGCCGTCGCGCGGGTGTGGGCCGAAGACCGCGGGGAGGGCGGCGACGACCCGGTGTGGGACGTGCCCGCCGGGAGCCTGCTCACCCACAACCTGATGGTCCGGCGCGCCGGCGCCTGGGACGTCCTGATGTCCTGACGCCGTCCTGATGTCCTGAAGCCCCTGACGTCCCGACCGCCGGACGGCCCCGAAGCTACGACAGTGTCTTCAGCCGCGGCCAGAGGTCCGGCCACGGGGCGCGCTGGCCGCGGCAGATCCACACCGGCTTGCCCTGCTCCTGGTTGTCGAGGCCGACGCCGTTGTCGATGCGGGTGACCGGGCGGACGTCCGCCCAGAACCGCCGCAGGTACGGCGCGCCCGCCTCGCTCTCCGGGCCGACGACGACAGCGGGACCACCGGTGTCGGGCGGACGCCCGAAGTACCAGTAGCCGTTGTGCCCGCTGTACGCGCGGGGCAGGCCGAGGCCGGGCCCGTACTTGTCGAGCGCCCCGGCCTCCCCGTAGTTGCTCACGATGATCGTCGCCTTGGACCGCTCGCCGGGCGGCAGCGAGTCGTAGACGCCCGCGACCTGCTCGGCGAACCGGGGCCAGCCGACCGTCTCGGCGGAGTCGGCGTTGATGACGGGCTGCGGGGTGTCCGCCAGCCACTTCACCGGGTAGACGGGAAGGGTGAGCAGGGCCGCCGCGATCCCGGTGATCACGTACGTCGGCGCGGTCGGCACCCAGTTCCAGCCGCGCGGCGCGCCGTTCCGCTCGATCTCCACGGCCCCCGCCGCGAACAGCGCCGCCCACATGCCGCTGAGGTAGTACGGCTTGCCGGCGGTGATGAGGAACAGGACGGTGAGCAGCACGTACGCGTGGCCGAGGAACCGGAAGGGCCGCAGGTCGTCCGACCGGTACGTCCGCCACAGCCCGTAGATCCACAGCCACGACAGGACGACACCGGTCAGAAGTATCTGGAACGGGATGAACCCGGGCCGTCCGGCGAAGTCCCCCTTGTCGGCGATGGCGTTCGCCATCTCCAGCTGGGGCCAGCCATGGTCGGCCTGCCACATCAGCCCCGGTGCGATCGCCGCGAGCACGATGAGCACGGCCGCCGCCGTCATGGGCCGCCGCAGGAACTCGCGCGGCCCCGAGATCAGCAGCCCCGCGGCGAGCGCGGCGATCAGGAACGCGGCCAGGTACTTGACGTTCAGGGCCAGGGCCGCCACGACGCCGACGGCGAGCAGGAGCCGCTGGTCACGGGTCCGCACCCACCTGACGACCAGCCACACGACCGTCGTCGAGAGCAGCAGGTCGAGCGTCGCCGTGTAGAACGTGTGGCCGACCGCGACGACGAACGGGCAGACCGCGTACGCCCCGGCGGTGAGGAGTTGCGCCCGCCGTCCGCCGCCCATCTCCCGCGCGGTCAGCGCCGCGACCACGACACCGGCGGCGGAGAAGAGGGCGGCGGGGACGCGCAGCGCGACGAGCGAGTCGCCGAGCACCGCCGTGACCGCCCGGCTGATCAGCGGCAGCAGCGGCGGCTGGTCCGGGTACCCCCACATCAGATGGCGTCCGGCGACCCGGAAGTACAGCTCGTCGCGGTGGTAGCCGTACCGGGCGCTGACGGCGAGCAGCACCACGCCCAGCACACCGGCGATCAGCAGCACCGGTTTCCAGGCGACCGCGGAGGAATCGGACGGGACGCCGGTCTCGGCGGAGCCGGGTGCCGCGGAGGCCGGGGCGGACATGACCGGATCTTATGCCGCCGACGTCACCGGTGTCGCGGCCGCTCTAGGCCACCCGGCCCGGCCACCGTGCCCCGAAAACCGGTGGGGCTGGACGTGCCGTTCCCTCTACCGTGCGGTCATGGTCTCGACGCATCAGCTGCTCGCCTTCTCCGCGATGGCGCTGGCCATCATCGTCATCCCCGGCCCGTCCGTGCTGTTCGTCGTCGGCCGGGCGCTCGCACACGGCCGGCGCACCGCCCTCGCCGGCGTCGTCGGCGGCGTGCTGGCCGCGCTGGTGCTGACCGTCGCCGTCGCGGTCGGCGTGGGCTCGATCGTGGAACGTTCGGCGGTCGTGTTCACGGTTCTGAAGACCGTGGGCGCGGTCTACATCGTCTATCTCGGGGTGCAGGCCATCCGGCACCGCCGCTCGCTCCCCGAGGCGGTCGGCCGGGACGAGGAGAGCCGCGGCGGCCGGGCCCTCGTGCAGGGGTTCGTGGTGGGCATCACCAACCCGAAGACGACGGTGTTCTTCGCGGCCGTCCTGCCGCAGTTCGTCGTCCGGGAACACGGGCACGCGGCGCTGCAGATGATGGTGTTCGGGCTGATCTTCGCGGTCATCGCGCTGCTGTGCGACAGCGTGTGGGGCATCGCCGCCGGGACGGCCCGCGCCTGGTTCGCCCGCTCGCCCCGCCGCCTCGCGGCGATCGGCGGCACCGGGGGGCTGATGATGATCGGCCTCGGTGTGACCGTCGCCGCGACCGGCCGCAAGGAGTGACGCGGACTCAGACCGAGCGCGGACTCAGACCGAGCGCGGACTCAGACCGAGCAGAGGGCGAAGTTGTCGAACGTCGCTTCGGGGTGTCCTTCGGTGCCCTCGGGGCGGTGCGCGATCAGGCCGCTCGATCCGGGGTCCTCGTCCGGGGCCTCGGCGGCGGCGCTCGCGACGTGCTCGCCGTTGACCCACATGTCGAGGCTCACGCGCGACCCGTCCTCGGCGCAGGCCGCCTGGATCCGGTCGTCGTGGCTGCGCATGTCGGCGGCGGTGCCGGTCGCAAGGTCCGTCAGCGTGGAGCCGTCCATGCGCGCGATGCGGGCCCGCCCGTCCTCGCGGAGGAGGAAGGCGAAACCGCTGCCCTGCCCGTGGCAGTAGACACCCGCCTCACCGCCCTCGCCCTCCTTGAGCTCGACCTTCACCTCGATGAGCTGCGAGTCGGGGATGTCGTCCGCGGGCGCGTCGACGGTGGTCCGCGTCGTCGTGGGCAGGACGTGCAGCTCGTACTTGCGGTCGCGGTAGGACGCGTCCCAGGTGGGTGTGGCGGCCGTCTTCCAGCCCGACGTCTCGTCGCTGAAGTTGTCCTCGAAGACCTTGTCCTCGACCTCCGGGGGCTCCTTGCCGAGGCCGGCGGCGGCCTGGGCGGCCGGAGGGCCGCTTGCCTCACCCCCGCCGTCGGACGTCAGGTTGAGCACGCCGAACAGGGCGGACACGCCGGCGACGGTCGCGACGGCGCCGATGGCCAGGCCGAGGCGGTGCCGCGAGCGCGGCGGCCTCGGCGGCTTCGGCGAAGCGGGGGACGGCGACGGCGGGAAGGGCGGCTGCGTCGGCGGTGTCTGCGCGGCGGCGGGCGGCGGTGCGTTCACCGGCCGCGTCGCCGGGACGGACTCGAAGGCCGTGACCGGCGCCGGTGCGGCCTGTTCCGGTGCGGCCGGTTCCAACGTCGTTTCCGGTTCCGCTGCCGCCTCGGGTTCATCTGCCGTGGGCAGCGGGACAGGGAGGGCGACGGCGGGGGCCGTTGACGGCGGTTCCTCCTGGCCGGTCAGGGCCTGGATGAGCTGCCTGACCGCGGGACGTTCGGCCGGGTCCTTCGCCAGCGACCGGGTGACGAGATCGCGCAGCGACGGGTCGAGCCCGTCCAGGTCGGGCTCGCCGGCGGTCACCCGGTTGATCGTCTCCGGGAGCGTCCCGGCGCCGAACGGGGCGCGTCCCGTGCCCGCGTACGCGACGACGCAGCCCCAGGCGAACACGTCCGCCGCCGGGGTGATCTCGGCGCCGTTCATCAGCTCGGGCGCCATGTACGAGGGGGTGCCGATGAACTGGCCGGTCCTGGTCGGCCCGTCCGAGGCGTCCAGCGCGCGGGCGATGCCGAAGTCGATCACGCGCGGGCCGGTCGGGGACAGCAGCACGTTGGACGGCTTGAGGTCGCGGTGCACGATCCCGGCGCCGTGGATCGCGCTCAACGCCGTCGCGATGTTGACCGCGAGGGCCTCCAGGTCGCCGCCGCGCAGCGGCCCGCCGTCCCTGACCGCCGCGTCCAGCGACGGGCCGGAGACGTACTCGGTCACCACGTACAGCGGCTCGCCGTCCAGCCGGGCGTCCAGGACCGCGGCGGTGCAGAACCGGCGGACCTGCCGCGCCGCCGTCACCTCGCTGCGGAACCGCTCGTTGAACGCCTCGTCGTCGGCCAGTTCCGCGTTGATGACCTTGACCGCGACCTGCCGGCCGGAGTCGTCCTCGCCGAGGAAGACCGTGCCCATCCCGCCGCGGCCGAGCCGCCCGAGCAACCGGTAGGGGCCGAGCCGGCGTGGGTCACGGTCACGAAGGGGGGCCTGCATGGGGGTCTCCCGGAGCCGGAGGGTCTGCTGTCTTCCTGACGTCGGATCAAGGCCCGCGGGTTCCCGCATGCGGCCGTGAACCTCCCGCCCATACGCTTAGATGCCGGTATTCGAAGGCGGGTTCGGGAGGAACTGTGGACGTGACGGCGGACGTGCTCGGCCCAGGATACGAGGCCATCGAGCTGCCGATGGGCCGGGACGCCGAAGGCGAGGTCGTGGCGACGCTGGTGCGGCGGCGCGGCGCCGTGGCCCCCGCAGGCGGCCCGTCCCGCCGGGCGGTGCTGTACCTGCACGGGTTCGTCGACTACTTCTTCCAGCGGCACCTGGCCGACTTCTACGTGGACCTCGGCTTCGACTTCTACGCGCTCGACCTGCGCAAGTACGGCCGGTCGCTGCGCCCGCACCAGACCCCGAACTACGTCGAGAGCCTGTCGGACTACTTCCCGGAGATCGACGAGGCCGTGCGGATCGTCCGGGACGTGGACGGGCACGACACGCTCCTGCTGAACGGCCACTCGACCGGCGGCCTCATCGCCGCGCTGTGGGCCGCCAAGGGGAAGGGCAGGGGCCTGGCCGACGCGCTGTTCCTCAACAGCCCGTTCCTGGACATCGCCGAGCCGCTGGTGATGCGCAAGGCCGGCGCGGGCCTCGCGCGGGCGCTGCGTCCCCGGTTCCCGAAGGCGAAGCTGCCGGCGGGCGTGTCCGACCGGTATCCGCGGAGCATCCACCGCGACCACGAGGGCGAGTGGGACTTCGACCTGGAGTGGAAGCCGATCCTCGGATTCCCGGTGCGGGCGGCGTGGCTGGCGGCCGTCCGCCGCGGGCAGCTCCGCCTGCGCAAGGGCCTCGACGTCGACGTTCCGGTGCTGGTCATGGCGTCGACGCGCAGCGTCCGCCCCACCCGCAAGGTGCTGGACGTGACCGGCGCCGACGCCGTCCTGGACGTCGAGCACATGGCGCGCTGGGCTCCCCGGATCGGCCGCCACGTCACGCTCGTCCGGATCGACGGCGGCCTGCACGACCTGGTCCTGTCGGACGAGCCGGCCCGCACGCAGGTGTTCGAGGAGCTGACCCGCTGGACGAACGGCTACCTGCCGGCCCGCTGAACCGCGGCTGAAGCCCGGTTCCCGGCGACCGGTCAGCCGAGGACCTTCGACATGTCGAAATCGTCGAACTGGACGGTCGTCGCCTGTGTCTTGTTCCCGCCTCGGTGGATCTCCATCCCGACCCATCCGTTGGCGAGCGGCTGGTCGGCGTCCACCGCGTCGATGACCTGATCGCCGTTCACCCAGAGCCGCAGCCTGACCTCCTTGCCCCCGTTCTGGCTTTCGCAGCCGATCTGGAGCTTGTTGGGGCCGTCGTCGGAGAAACCGGGCACCGAATCCGGGGCGGCGAGTTCCTTGCTGCCCTGTTCACCGCTGGTCTTGCGGAGGACCGCGCCCTTGCCGTCGTTGCGGATCATGAACAGGTACTGGGAGACCTTGCCCTGGTTGTCGTTGGCGCGGCACAGCATCCCGTACCGCGCATCGGCGGGGCCTTCGGCGACTTCGGCTGTCACGGTCGCCAGGACCGGGTCGGGGAACGCCTTCACATCGTCCTGGGGGACCCACTCGCTGATGGACGCGGTGCTCTCGCTCGTCTGCATCCAGTACCTGCCTTCACGGTAGGTGTGCCCGCTCATGATGCTCTCCCAGCCGGAGTCATCGTTGGAGAAGTCGTCGCTGAACACCGTGGCGAGGTTGTCGGGCGGGCCGTCCGGGCGCAGCACGGTGAAACCGACGACCGCGAGGACCGCGAGCGCGGCGACGGCCGCGGCGGCGATGATCAGCGGGCGGCGGGGAAGGCCGCCTCCCGTACTGCGGGAACCCGGCGGGGGACCACCGGGAGCGGCGCCGTCGTCGCGCGTGGTGTCGGGGCCGGACGCGACCGTCGGCGGCGGGAACGCGGCGTGGCCGGTCCGCGCCTGCACGGTCGGGTCGTTCGCCGGGCCGTGCCAGCCGGCCTGGACGGTCTCGGCGAGCGTCGCGGGGTCGGTCTTGCCGTGGCCGACCAGCCGCCCGAGCAGGTCCTGGACGGACGGGCGGTTGCGCGGGTCCTTGTCGAGCGCGGCGGCGACGACGTCGCGCAGGCCGGGGTCCAGCCCGTCCAGCTTGGGCTCTTCGTGCGCGACCCGGTAGAAGATCTCCGGGACGGTGTTGCCCGCGAACGGCGCGTTGCCCGTCCCGGCGTAGGCGACGACGCAGCCCCACGAGAACACGTCCGAGGCGGGGGTGACCTGCTCGCCGCGCAGCAGTTCGGGCGGAAGGTAGTTCGGCGTCCCGACGAACTGGCCGGTGCGGGTGGGGCCGTCGGCGGCGTCGAGGGCGCGGGCGATGCCGAAGTCGATGACGCGCGGTCCGGTGGAGGACAGCAGGACGTTGGCGGGCTTGAGGTCGCGGTGGACGATCCCGGCGCCGTGGATGGCGGCGAGCGCGGTGGCGACGCCGACCGCGAGGCCCTCCAGGTCCGACCCGGGCAGCGGACCGCGCTCGGCGACGGCGCTCTCCAGGCTGGGACCCTCGATGTACTCGGTGACGACGTACAGGGGGTCGGTGTCCAGCTCGGCGTCCATCACCGGCGCGGTGCAGAAGCGGCGGACCTGCCGGGCGGCGGTCACCTCGCTGCGGAACCGGTCCCGGAACGGGCTCTCCCCGGCCAGCTCCCGGTTGATCACCTTGACGGCGACGCGGCGTCCGGCGCTGTCCTCACCCAGGTAGACCGTCCCCATTCCGCCGCGGCCGAGGCGGCCGACAAGCCGGTAGGGGCCGAGTCGCTGGGGGTCCTCCGGGCGCAGGGCCTCGCCGTTCTCTCCTGCGTGCGTGGTCATCGGTGATCCTGAACTGGAATCGGTGTCTGTTTCGTGTAGAACCCTAGCGCTCCAGGGGTTTTCGCGAGCGGAGCTATTCCTTTGAAAGGCGGTGTGTGGGGGCTGGAGGACGGTTCGCGAGCGAAGCTCGTCCCTTGAAAGGTGGTGGGTGGGGGCTGGAGGACGGTGG
>NZ_SMKK01000296.1 GCF_004348425.1 Actinomadura sp. 7K507 | reverse complement strand
CCCCACCGGTCGACGCCCCCGCGCCGGGACCGAGCGCCCCGCGCGACCGCGGCTCGCGCGGCTCCGAACAGCGGCCTGGCACGGCGCAACCGACCGGCATGCCGCCCCGTCGACTGGATGCTCCGCGCCTGAACGTGCGTCCAGGGTCACGAGGCGCGCCCCGGGAGCCGGAGGCGGCCCCGGACGTACGGGGCCGCGACCCGGGTCCTGGCGCGCCCGCGCCGAGGCCGGGTACGCCGCCCCTGCGGCTGGATTCACCGGGCCGAGCCCGTCGCACGGCCGACGGAGAGCAACCGCGGCCGGCCGCGGCCGAGACACCGGAGCCCGCACCCCCGCCATCGGACGTTCCGGCCATCTGGGGCAAGCCCGGGAGGCGGCCCGAGCCCCCGAAGGCACGGCCGGAACAGCCGGCCGCCGGGCCCCCGCAGGTCAGGCGCGGCCAGTCGATCGCCGCCTACAAGCGGCCCGAACTGGTCGAGATAGTCGGACGCATCGCCGCCCGCGAACCGGACCTCTCGGACGACCAGCTCGTCGACCTGGTCACCCGCCTCCTCGAATGCCCGGAGGACGAGGCCCTCCTGGTCGGCGCCCGCCTCCGCTACGCCGTCGACATGTACCGCGGCCAGACGGGCGGCGGTAGCACCGAGAGCTGAGCTGGAACCGCCTCCGACCGGTCGAGGCGGCCCGGGTCACCGGCCTACAGCACGGACTCGCTGATGTGGCGCACGAGTGGCGACCGGCCTGGTTTGGTCAGGGCGTCGAGCGCCGAATCGACCGACGGGCGCTTGCGGAGCCGGTCGATATGGCGCTGCCAGCGTTCCTGATCGATCGCCAAGGCTCCGAGGAAGTCCTGGCACAGCTTCGGTTCGATGAGCGAGAGGCGCCCTCTGGCGGCTCGTAGGGCGGCGGTCATGCGGTCCCGCTCGCCGTCATCGCCGTTCCAGGACGTCTGGACCAGGTGCAGCACGTGGTCGATGAACCTGCCGCGCCTCGCGAGGAAGTCCGCCCAGTGGCAGAGATCGGCTTCGGCCACGGAACGTCCCTGGTCGAGGAGCCAGAAGACGCCCTCCGCGAGGACGTCACCGATCTCCTCGGCGCGGGCCCGTTCGGGGGTACGGAAGGGGTCGTACGGCTTCTGGACCACTTCCCCCGTCACTGCCAGCTGCCGTAGCCCCGCTTTGGCGTCGAGGAGGTAGAACCAGTCCTCGTTGTAGATGTTGGGGAAGAACGAACGGTGGCGCGTCACCTCGACGGCCAGGGCCCCACCGCCGATGAAGGACTGCTGGTCGCCGTCCACCCTGCGATAGGCGTGGCAGACGACCGAGTTGTCGGGGAAGCCGCCGATGGACAGCCCGACGGCGCTGTAGGTGCTCAGGAGGCCGGCGGCCGTCCGGAGGTCCTCCGGCTGCCTGACGGTGATGTCGTCGTCCAGGAACACGACGCGTTCCCAGCCGACGAGGTGGCTGAGCATGAGCGCGAGGTTGCGCTTGGCGCTGGTATCGGTGTTGCGTGCGAACCTGCCGGTGAGCAGCCGCGACGTCTCGAAGTCCGGCAGCCGGAGCGCGTCCTGCTCGGGGACCTCGATGGCGATCAGGTCCGTGTCCCGGGGAAGCCTTCGCGCCGCCTCGCGTGCACTCGTGTACTTGCCGCTGTGGAGTGTGACCAGCGGGCAGTCCAGCAACGCCGCGATCCGGGCGGCCTCGGTCAGGTGCGCGGGATGGCGGTTGGTGGGGACGATGATCGCGTCGACGTGCGCGCGCGCCGGGCAGCCCGGGTCGTCCGGATTCCAGAGAAGGTGCCGGTGCGAGCCGTGGTGGTCTTGGGTGCGGGCCGGAGTCATCGCCGGGGGTGCGCCCACTCGAAGTGCCGGTTCTCTTCGAGCGTCCAGTCGGGTGTCAGCGGGGCGCCGTTCTCCACGACCACGCGCGTCACCACGAGGAACGCCTCACTGCCACCGAACCGTTCGCGGATGTAGGCCGTGTTCCGGTCCCGGAAGTTGGCGTCGGTCGTCGCGCGGACGGCGCCGAACGTCCCACTCCCGTACATCCCGTTGCAGATGGTGACGGTGCGTTTGTGGTTGTAGGGATTGACGGCCCGTGCGAACAAGGCGACGTCCTCGCGGAGGATCTGCCGGTCCTCCTCCTGCTCCAGGAGCGGCGCGAACCGCTGGGACCGGTCGTCTTCGTGGACCTCGAAGTAGGCGCCGTCCGGCGTGCCCCAGTCGGCGACCTGCTTGACCGGGAGATCGAGCCGGTGGACCGCTGAGCGGGTGGCGACGTTCCAGTCCACGCCGCCGAGCAGGACGAGGTGGGTCGTGTAGTCGTCGGACAGCAGCTGCTGGGCGGTCCGCAGGTTCACCTGGCTCGCGGGATTGCTCGCCCGGACGTGGCCGTGCAGTTCGAACAGCGCGTCGAGGTCGGAGAAGGTGTAGAGAGCGATGTAGTCGGGATCGGCCGGGTCGGTGTAGGGCATCTGCTCCAGCATCTCGGAGGGCAACTGGGCGCAGACGAGCGTTATCGTCCTGCCGTCGTTGAAGGACCAGAGACCTGGATCACCGGCTTCGCCGCCGGCCGGGACCGTGCCGGCCCCCAGTGCGTTGTTGCGTAGTCGCATGAGCTCTCTTAGAAGGTCGTCTTTGACCAGGAGTTCCTCGTCCGTCATCTCCGCCGGGTCGAGCAGGTGCGGAGTTCCGCCTTCGAGTGAACGAGGTGTGGCGAAGAAGGCGGCGTAGGCCTCGATTCTGGGTATCGGCGGGATCGTCGGCCTGCCGGTGGACTCCCATGACGACACGAGCGGGACGCTCAGCGGCCGGTCGCCGCCCAGGGCCTTCGCGAGCTGTGCCTGCGTGATCGCCACGCCGGGCCAGTGCTCTCTTCTGAGCGCGCGCAGCCGCCGGGCGAAGACCTGGGCCGGATCGTGTTCGCTCCCCACCGGAATCCCCTTCAGCTGAAGTTCAGTTCTTTGGTAAAGCTGTAATACCGCCTTTCGCTGCCAGTAAAACCCCAGCTAGCCGCGGTCTTTGCTCATGTGAGCGCAACGGAGTCGTTTCGTGGCCGTCCCCGACATGAAATCCAGGTTCAGCGCTTTACCCATGCATTCAGAGGGTAGACCAAACATCAGAACAAGAAGGTGAAGTTGCCGCAGAAAAGAAAACTTCACTGAAGTCTACTGAAGTCCAATGGCGAACATCGGTAGCGACGCGACCTCTGAGTTCTCGAACCGGACCTGGTCCCGGCTTCGGGACACGACGGGCGGCCCCCACTGGCGAGGGCCCCCACGGTGACCTGCCACTGCCCACCGCGGGAGGGGTCATGCAGATTCTCAACGACCCGAGTCGCGAACACGAGACCCGGTCCCCCGTGAAGCCGATGGGGGCCAAACACCGAGGTCGCGTCTGGCCGCAGTCATGGCCCGCATGCTCGCGACGGTCAAGCCACTGGGACTTCTATCCGGTATCGCCGCCATTCTCGCCGCGGGTGGCGCCATCGCCGGCGCGGCGGGGCTGATCAGCGCCGGAATGCTGGTGCTGATCGGGATACCCGTCGCGGGATTCACCCGGAACCAGTGGCTGGCCACGACCAAAGGGCTGCAGTTCGCCGTGTCGGTCGACGACGTCCAAGCGCTGAAGCGCACTGACGCCGCGGCCTTCACCCAGCCGATAGCGGCGCTTCGCCGCAGGCCGCCGGACGAGACCGGTGACGTCTCGGGGGCGGACGAGACGGAGCCCCGGGAAGCGTACGCACTCCTGGACCCGCCCCGCCGGGACGCGCTCCAACCCGCCGCTCCTCCTCCGCCGCCCGCAGCGGGCGAGCGGATGCTCGACGAGCCTTCGGGAGAGCGCTCGCACGCGTCGTCCGGTACGCGGCGCAACTTCTGGGACTCGCTTACGAAAGCGGAGCGGGACCGGCTCACCGCGACGGCGAGGACGGTCGAGTTCCCGCCGGGCGCGGTGGTGTGGCACAGGGGCGAGGTCGCCGACCACGTCATCCTCCTCCAGTCCGGCTGGACGAAGGTCTACGGAGGCCCCGACGGCGAGGAACGGATCATCGCGACCCGCGGCCCCGGCGACCTGATCGGGGAGCGCGCCGCGCTGCACCCCACGTCCCGTTCGGCGACGGTGGTCGCCATGGACACCGTCCGCGGGCTGCTCATCACGACCGAGCGGTTCTACAGGCTCGTCGAAGCCCATCCGGACCTGCTCGGCGTCATCGAGGCGCAGTTGTACCAGCGCCTCAACGACGCACCTGACGGACGCTGCTCGTGCGAGCGCGACGGCCTGGAGCGAGCGAACGCGGTCCTGCCCGCTCCCGTTCTCTCGCGGGTCGCCTGGAACGGGCAGAACTGCTCCATCCTCTTCACCGACATCGCCGCGTTCGGCGGCCACCAGCGAGGCGAGCAGGACCGCCGGTTCATCCGCAAGGTGATGTACGACGCCCTGCGCGACGCCTGCGAGAGTTCGGGCGTGCCGTGGGCGGACTGCCATCACGAGGATCGGGGGGACGGCGTGCTGATCGTCGTTCCACCGAGTACGCCCACCGGCCTGATCGTCCACCCCCTGCTGTCTCACCTGGCGAAAGGGCTGGGACGGCACAACCACCGGGCCAGTGAGGCCGTCCGGATCCAGCTCCGCGCGGCTCTGCATGTCGGACCGGTGGTCTCCGATGCCGAGGGCGTGACGGGAGACGCGATCATCTACACGGCGCGGCTGCTGGAGGCATCCGGTCTCAAACGCCGGCTCGCCGAGGAGGGGGCGCCCGTCGGGTTCATCACCTCCCAGTTCGTCTACGACGCCTTCCTGAGGCACGGCTCCGGTGACGCGGGCGGGACCGAATACCGTCGCGTCGATGTGCAGGTGAAAGAGACCCGGGTCAGCGCATGGGCCTGTTTGATCGGCGCCGGCCAAAGGGAACCTGGACCGGCGAGTGTGTAATCCATGCGCCATGTCGGTGGATGTCTGTAGAAATGTCTGCGTGAGCGGGTGGGATGGCGAAGCGCTGGCGCGGTTGCGGGCTGCCGTGCACCAAGGGGACGGGGCCGCCGGTTGCGACGTCCTCCGGGGGCGGCCCATGCGGCCGGTGCTGCAGTACGCCGGGGACGTGCTGGTGGCGGCGCTCGCCCAGGGGGTGGCCGGCGCGGACGCCCTCGCTCGGGAGTGTGTGCAGGAGCTGAGGCGCCGTGGGGCGCCGGGGGACGCCGAACTGGCCGACGAGGTCGCGGGCGTCTCCCGGCTCGCGGGGCTGCCTGTCGACCTGGGGGCCGTGGCGGCCGCGATGGACGACGGGTTCCATGTCCTGGACGTCGAGCGCGGCGACGTGATCCCGGTGGACGAAGGGGGCGAGGGCCTGCCGATCCCGCCGGGCGTCCTGCCGGAGGGGGAGGACGCCCGGCGGGGCGTGGCGCGGCGGTGGCTGGCGGAGCAGGGGTTCCGGAGGGTTCGCCGCGGGCTGTAGAAGCCCGCCTGCTAGGAGCTCCGCCTGCTAGGAGCCGGGGCGGACCAGGGGGAAGGGGATCGTCTCGCGGATGCCGCGGCCGGTGAGGGTGATCATCAGGCGGTCGATGCCCAGGCCCATGCCGCCGGCGGGAGGCATCGCGTACTCCAGGGCGCGGAGGAAGTCCTCGTCCAGTTCCATCGCCTCGGGGTCGCCGCCGGCGGCCTTCAGGGACTGCTCGGTGAGGCGCCGGCGCTGGAGGACGGGGTCGATCAGCTCGGAGTAGGCGGTGCCGAGTTCGAGACCGAAGACGATGAGGTCCCATTTCTCGGCGAGGCGCTGGTCCGCGCGGTGCGGGCGGGTGAGCGGGGACGTCTCGGCCGGGTAGTCGCGGACGAACGTCGGGGCCGTCAGCCTTTCCTCGACGAGGGCCTCGAAGAGTTCCTGGACGATCTTCCCCTGCCCCCATTGCGAGTCGAAGTTCAGGCCGAGGCTTATGGCGAATTCGCGGACGGTCGCCACCGGCGTGTCGGGGGTTATCTCCTCGCCCAGGGCATGGGAGACGGAGTCGTAGACGGTGATCTCGTCCCACGGTTCCGCGAGGTCGTACTCGACGCCGTCCCGGACGACGACGGTGGTGCCGAGGGCGGCGCGGGCGGCGTCCACGACCAGGGAGCGGGTCAGGGCGGCCATCGTGTCGTAGTCGCCGTAGGGTTCGTAGGCCTCCAGCATCGTGAACTCGGGATTGTGCTTGGGGGAGACGCCCTCGTTGCGGAAGTTGCGGTTCAGTTCGAAGACGCGGCCTACCCCGCCGACGAGAAGGCGCTTCAGGTACAGCTCGGGTGCGATGCGCAGGTAGAGCTGCATGTTGTAGGCGTTCATGCGGGTGGTGAACGGGCGGGCCGTGGCGCCTCCGTGGACGGGCTGCAGCATCGGCGTCTCGACTTCGAGGTAGCCGCGGGCCCGCAGGCCGTCGCGGACGGCGGCGATCGCGTCGCCGCGCATCCGGAGCATCCGGCGGGACTCGTCGTTGACGATGAGGTCGACGTACCGCTGCCGGACGCGGGCCTCCGGGTCCGACAGCCCGGACCGCTTGTTCGGCAGCGGACGCAGGCACTTGGCGGCGAGCTGCCAGGAGGAGGCGAGCACCGACAGCTCCCCGCGCCGGGACGTGACGACCTCGCCGCGCACGCCGACCTGGTCGCCGAGGTCGATCAGCGTCTTCCAGTGGTTCAGGGACTCCTCGCCGAGCGCGCCGGCGGTCAGCATCACCTGCAGGTCGGCGGTCTCGTCCCGCAGGGTGACGAAGATGAGGCGGCCGTGCTCGCGGGCCAGGACGACGCGTCCCGCGACCGCCACGCGGTGGCCGGTGGAGGCGTCGGGGGCGAGGGAGGCGAAGCGTGCGCGGATGTCGGCGGCGACGTCGGTGCGCTCGCAGCCGAGCGGGTAGGGCTCCATCCCGGCGGCGCGGATCTGGTCGAGCTTGGCGTGCCTGACCCGCTCCTGCTCCGACAGCCGGCGCCGCGGCGCGCGGGCCGCGTCGGCGGCCTCCTCGATCCGCTGGATCCGGTCGACGAGGTCGGCGGACGGGACCATTGCGGCCGCCCGGTCGAGCTTGGGGCGGTTCAGGTTCGGCAGGAACCCCTCCGCGCGGGCGTAGGCGAGCCCCAGCCGGACGAGGTGGCGGCTCTGCGTGTAGCAGATGTAGCGGGGACGCCAGCTCGGCAGGTACTTCGCGTTCGACAGGTACAGCGATTCGAGTTGCCAGAACCTCGACGCGAACGACAGGAACCGGTAGTAGAGCCGGGCGATGGGCCCGGCGCCGATCTGGGAGCCGCGCGCGAACGCGGAGCGCAGCATCGCGAAGTTGAGCGACAGCTGCTGCGCGCCGACGGCGGCGGCCTTCTCCGCGAGCTTGGCGACCATGTACTCGTTCAGCCCGTTCTCGGCGTGCCGGTCGCGGCGCATCAGGTCCAGCGACAGCCCGGCGCGCCCCCACGGGACGAAGCTGAGCAGCCCCCGGAGCTCGCCGTGGGCGTCGAACGCCTCGACCATGACGCAGCGGCCGTCGGTCGGGTCGCCGAGGCGGCCGAGCGCCATCGAGAAGCCGCGTTCGGTGTCCTCGCCGCGCCACGCGTCCGCGCTGCGGATGAGCTTGGCCATCTCCCAGCCGGGGATCTGCGCGTGCCGCCGGATCCGCACCGAGTACCCGGCCCGCTCGACCCGGCGGACGGCCTGCCGGACCTGCCGCATCTCGCGTCCGTCCAGGTTGAAGTCGGTGAGGTCGACGACGGCCTCGTCGCCGAGTTCCAGCGCGTCGAACCCGTGCCGCCGGTAGACGCGCGCGCCGCGCTCGCCGACGCTGACGGCGCCCGGGATCCAGGCGTGGACGCGGCACTGCTCCAGCCACGCCTCGATCGCCTGGTCCCACGATTCGGGATCGCCGAGCGGGTCGCCGCTGGCCAGGGAGACCGAACCCTCGACCCGGTAGGCGATCGCCGCCTTACCGTTCGGTGCGACCACGACGTCCTTGTCGCGGCGCAGCGCGAAGTAGCCGAGGGAGTCCTGGTCGCCGTACTCGGCGAGCAGCGCGCGTGCCGCGAGCTCCTCCTGCGGGCTGAGGACGGGGTCCTGGCGGCCCGGCCTGAACATCGCCCAGAACGTGGCGATCAGGAGCCCGGTCCCGAGGACCCACAGGATCGCGTCGACCCACAAGGGGACGAGGACGTCGATCGGCTTGCCCGTCACGCGCGGCCCGAGGACGGTCTGGAGGATCGCGTAGACCGGGTGGGTCCAGAAGGCGCCGCTGTTGTCCCGGTCGGTGACGGTGACCAGGAACGTGCCGATTCCGCAGGTCACGACCAGGAGGTTGGTGAAGACGTGGGTGGCGAGCCGGCGGTTGGCGCGGTCGGGCAGCGTGGTGAACTCGCCGCGCGCGGCGACCAGCAGCGCGAGGACGGCGAGGTACACCGCGGCGGTGACGACCAAGCCGATGTGGATCGTCTTGTCCGGGTTGAGGAGCGTCGTCACGACGGCGGTGACACCGAGCACGGTCGGCAGGCAGAAGATCAGGACGAGGATCCGCCACGCGGCCTTCTTTCGCCGCCGGATGCCCATCGAGAGCAGGATCCAGACCAGGCCGATGGGCACGCTCGGGAACCAGCCGAGGTACCCGATCCAGCGCAACGCCCAGATATCGGCTATCTCAAGGATGAGACCATAGGAGACCCAGGCGAGCAGCGACAGGATCCCGGAGAGACGGGTGTACCAGAAGAAGATCGTCGGCGCGGAGCGGATCAGCCGGCCCCATTCGCCCCGCAGGCCGCCCCCGCCCCGGGCGGCGCCGTCCTTTCCGGCGCCGGCCTGCCCAGGGACGTCCTTCCCGGGGCCGTCTTTCCCCGGGCCGTCTTTTACGGCGCCGTCCCTCCCCGCGGTGGCGCCGATGGAGGCGCTCGTGGTGGAGGCGCTCGTGGCGGAGTCATTCGTAGCGGATGTCACGTCCACCATGCTTCCGTCCGTACGGGCTCGTCCTCAGGCGAACCTCGACGGCACGCCGGACGTCGTACGGGTAGGGGGATGTGGCTTGCAAGCTCGGTCCAAGGTTGTCAGCAAAAGTCGATATGGTCGCGGATATGCCAAGTGAACCCACCGGTGAGCGCTTGCTCGCCCGCCGTTACCGACTGGTGACCCACGTCGGCCGGGGCGGTATGGGGACGGTCTGGCAGGCACACGATGAGGTCCTCGGTCGTGACGTCGCGGTGAAGGAGGTCATCCTCCCGCATGGTCTCACCGATGAGGAACGCGCTGTGCACCACAAGCGCACGTTCCGTGAGGCCCGCACCGCCGCGCGCCTCGGTCACCCCGGCGTCGTCACCGTCTACGACGTCGTCGAGGAGGACGACCGGCCCTGGATCATCATGGAGCTCATCAAGGCGCGCTCCCTGGACCAGGTGATCAAGCAGGACGGTCCGCTGGAGGCGCGCCGCGCCGCCGAGATCGGCCGGCAGATGCTCGCCGCGCTGCACGCCGCGCACGAGGCCGGCGTCCTGCACCGCGACGTCAAGCCCAGCAACGTGCTGATCACCGGCACCGGGCGGATGGGCGAGCGCGCGGTCCTCACCGACTTCGGAATCGCCACCGCCTCCGGTGACGCCACCCTCACCCAGACCGGTCTGGTGATGGGGTCGCCCGCCTACATCGCGCCGGAGCGGGCGCGCGGCCGGCTCGCCGGCCCCGCCTCCGACCTCTGGTCGCTCGGCGTCACCCTGTACGCGATGATGAACGGCAAGTCGCCGTTCGAGCGCTCCGAGCCGATGGCGGCGCTGATCGCGGTGATCTCCGACGAGCCCGATCCGCCGGAGAAGGGCGGCCGGCTCATCCCGGTCATCGAGGGACTGCTGCGCAAGAACCCCGACCAGCGGATGGGCGCGATCGAGGCCGGTGCCCTGCTGGACGACATCGTCCGCCAGGAGACCATCGACACGCAGCGCACCATGGCGGTCGAGTTCTCCATGGACGAGCTCCCCGGCGCCCAGACCACCATCCCGCCCGCGGAGACCCGCGAGCCCGAATCGCGGGACCGGGAATCGCCCGGGACGAAAGCGCCCGGGACGGAGTCGCCGGAGTCGCGCGGGCCGGAATCGCACGGGCCGGAGTCGCACGGGGCGCGGCCGTACGCGGAGGCCTACGCCGATCCCTATCCGGAGA
>NZ_SMKK01000295.1 GCF_004348425.1 Actinomadura sp. 7K507 | reverse complement strand
GTCTGGTGGTACTGGAGCTCGTACAGGTGGGAGCCTTTGATCAGGATCGACACCTCGACGGGGCGGTCGCCGTCGGTGTAAACCACGCGGAACTGGCGGATGACCGGGACGTTCGGCAGCGACAGCAGTTCGGCTTCCTCGGTCGTGGGCATCCGCGCGGTCACTGCGTCAACGTGATGGCGCTGTGGAGACCCCAGCTCCTCCAGCACCCGCGGGGCGCCTCCCCGAATCCTGCGTTGTCCGGCCAGATCGGTGCCGCGGGCCAGTTCCAAGGGGTAGTACGACCAATCGACCTCGACCGGCCGCCCGCCGTGCCGGAGCAATCGGCGACGCATCTGCGCCGGGTCACCGGCCTCCAGGTCGAGCGCCCTGGCGACTTCGGTCGGCGACGGCACCTCGGCAACCTCCAGGAGTTCGTAGGAATACCCTCCCGGCGTCGGTTCGAAGTAGGTGTCGGCCTCGACCCGGAACGGCTGGCGTTCGCGAACGAACACGCCCTTGCCCTGTCGGCTTGTCAGGTAGCCCTCGCCTTTGAGCACGGCCAGGGCCTTCTGGACGGTGGTGTTGGATACCCCGAACTCGTCCACCAGGTACGCAGTGGAGGGCAGCTGCGTCCCAGGCGCAAAGTCGCCCGCCATGATCCGGGCTCTCAGGTCCGCGGCCATCTGCTCGTACGGCGGACGCTCATCTGCTCGGCGTGCCACCGTCAGCTCGCGATCAGCCGGTAGCGCAGACGACGGCCTTCCGGGGCCATCACCATCACGGATGCTTCGAACGGAACGTCCTCGACGGTGAGGCACGTCCGCCGCAGCACGATCACCGGCGCCCCGTCCGGTAGTGCCAGTTCGGCGGCTTCCTCGACCGTGGCCGCGCGAACTTCGATCTCTTCCCGGGCCTCATGGACGGTGAAACCGAGATCAGCCAGGAGCGTCACCGCACCACCCTTGATTTTTCCGTGTCGAGCAAGGGCCGTCCCCCCTGCTATTGCGGTGGGATACCACGAATCGGCCAGCTCGACTGGTCTGCCGTCCAGCATGATCGTCCGTCGCCGGACCGCCGCTGACGTGCCGTCCACCAATCCCAGCGCCGCCGACACTTCCGGGGGCGGCGCCATCTCGCCGACCTCACGCAACCGTTGGGTTCCGAACCGTCCCGCCGCGGCCGCCTCCTGCGACCAAGCGTCAGCCTGTCCCTCCCTCTGAGGAGATAGGTAAGGCAACGAACTCGCCATCCACATGGTGCGGCTCCCTCATTGAGACATACTTCTCGCGAGAACCATTATGGATGCGGACAGGTCCTGGTGATCCGCCCGGCCGCCTTGGGCGGCCTTAGTCGTGGCCGGTGCGGATGGTTTCTAGCCAGGTAGCGGCTTCGGTGAAGTCGTTGTCGTGGGTGCCGCGGCGGATCTCGGGGCGGGTCTGGTCGGCGCGGCCATAGGAGCCGACGAAGCGGAGGTCCGCGCAGACGCGGCGCAGGCCCATCAGGGCCTCGCCGACGCGTGCGTCGGAGACGTGCCCCTCGAAGTCCATCCAGAACAGGTAGGAGCCGAGGCCGGCGCCGGTGGGCCGGGACTGGATCAGCGTGAGGTTGATGCCCCGGACGGAGAACTCGGTGAGTATTTCCAGCAGGGCGCCCGGGTGGTCCTCGCCGATGACCGCGACGACGGTCGTCTTGTCCGTGCCGGTGGGGACAGGCGGGGCGCAGGGGCGGTGCAGGACGACGAAGCGGGTGACGGCGTCGGCGACGTCGTGGATGTCCTCGGCGAGGACGGACAGGCCGTAGCGGGACGCGGCGAACGAGCCGGCCAGCGCGGCGTCGTAGTGGCCGTCGGCGACGTGCTGGGCGGCCTCGGCGTTGGACGTGGCGGCGCGCCACTCGGCGTCCGGGACGTTCCCCAGCAGCCACCGGCGGCACTGCGGCTGCGCGATCGGGTGGGACGCGACGGTCTTGATGTCGTCCATCGCGGTACCCGGACGCACGAGGAGGGCGAACGACACCGGAAGGTGGATCTCGCCGACGATCTGGAGGGGCTCACCGGTGGCCAGCTCGTCCAGCGTGGTCGGGACGGAACCCTCGACGGAGTTCTCCAGCGCCACGACGGCCGTGTCGGCCTCGTCGCGGCGCAGGGCCTCGAGGACGGCCGGGACGGTCGGGTACGGCACGTGCTCGGCGTCGGCGGCGCCCGGGAGGGTCAGTAGCGCGGCCTCGGTGAAGGTGCCCCGCGGACCCAGGTAGGCGTAGCGCGCTGGCCTGCTGTCTGCGGTCACGGGGTCCCCCGGGTAGGTGTTACTGGTGAGCGGGAAGAAACCGAGTTTACCGCCCGGCGGGTAAAGGACCGCCTACGAGCACCCGGGAGGCGCCTCGCGGTTCCCGTCAGGCGCTGGCGGTGGGGGTGCGGTCGCCGTTGCCGAAGTCGGCCAGCGGGTCGTCCATCGCCACGACGGGGCCCTTGCCGAGCCGGGCCGCGCGCAGCACCTGGTTCTCCTCGGGGGAGAGCATCTCGACGGGCTGCCCGCCCAGGACGGCCTTGGCGTAGGTCCGCGTCTCGGTCCGCCCGTTGATGGAGCTGACCACGACCCCGTCGCCGACCGCGTTGATCAGGGCGAGCGAGAAGGACCGGTGTCCCGACATCTCCTTGAGGGCGTCGTAGTGGACGATGGCGAGGTCGCGCAGGGCGCGCTCGTCGACCGATCCGCTGGCGACCTGGAGCTGGCGCCTGAACATTTCCGAGCACTCGTCGACGACCTGGTTCACCCGGTTGTGGGCGACCACCGCGATGGACAGGCCCGCAACCCCCGCGACCAGGCCGGCGACGGCCACCGCGACAAGCATCACGGGCCGAGCGTACCCACCCTGACCTCCCGTTGCGAAGAATCCTCGCGACCAACTCGCGGATCGAGCCGTTTCACCAGCCAGGAGCCGAGGAGGACGATCGACACGAGGGCGGCGATCCCGAACGAGTCGCGGAGGAACTCCCCCACGAAAACCGAGACCGGGGGGTCTTCCGGGCCGGCCATGGCCCGCGCCCACCACGGGATCGGGAACAGGAACAGCAGCCAGAGCGCGAACGCGAAAAGACATCTTCGCGTGTCACGGCCATCACCGACCAAAGCCGCGATGACCGGGATCATCCAGACGAGGTGGTGTATCCATCCCACCGGGGACAGCGCGACCGACAGCAGTCCGACGATCGCGACCGAGCCCATCAGCAGGCTCGCCGAGTCGACCCCCGTCCGCAGGTCGGCGGCCTGGGACGCGCGGCGGGACCACAGGTAGCCGTAGTAGGCGACGACCGCGGCGAGGCCGAGCCACACCAGCGTGCGGACGGGCCCCTCTTCCATGATCCGCGCGACGATCCCCTGGACCGCCTGGTTGGTGGTGCCGTCGACCGCGCCCGTCCGGTCACCGCCCTGCAGCAGCGCGCCGAACCAGTAGTCGGCAGAGTCCGAAGGCAGCAGCGCGAACCCGCCGAGGGTGGCGGCCGCCGCGGTGAGCACCGCGTTGCCGAGCGCGTCCCGCCGTCCGGTGACCAGGAACCAGATGAGGAAGACACCCGGCACCAGCTTGATCGCGACGGCCAGGCCGACGAGCATCCCGCGCGGCCAGCGGGCGGTGCGGGCGCAGCAGTCGGCCAGGCACATGGCGAGGAGGAACAGCCCGACCTGGCCGAATCGGAACTGGTCCCGGACGGGTTCGAGCCACGTCATCGCGGCGACCAGGACGCCCGCGGCGAGCGGGGCCCAGCGCCCGAACCGGCGGATCAGGTCGCGGAAGGCGTAGCAGACCGTGACGACCAGCGCGGCGTAGATGAGGCCCGTCCAGATCAGCTGCGCGGCGCCCCAGGAGAGCAGGGTGAACGGGACGGCCAGGACGGCGGCGAACGGGGGATACGTGAACGGGAGGAGCTGCGGCGGCTGCGTGAGGACCTCGTACAGCGGCGCTCCGCGCAGGATGGCGCGCCCGCCGTCCCGGTACACCTCCAGGTCGACGAGCCTCTGGTCCGGCGGGTTCGTGAGCCAATGGACGAAGACCGGCGTCACCGCGGCCACGGCGACGGCGATGCCGGCCATGAGGATCAGCACATCGGCCCGCGTCCGGCGCCGCTCCGGCCCCTCCTGCCGCTCAAGGGGAGCGGGCATGGGTGCGGCCCCGTCCTGGGTTTCGCTGACCACCTGCGCCTTGGGACCGTCCACAGCCCGCAGGATATGGCCCCTCCGCGGTGTTATGGCTCTTGTAGCCTGAGCGCCATGACTCAGCGGGGAGCAAAGATCGCCATGTTCCTCGCGACCCTCGTCACGGCGCTGATGGGGGCCTCCGTGCTCTCCTTCGCCCACGCCGAGACCACCGCGTCCCCCGCGGGCGCGTCCCCGGAGAGCGCTTACCCGCAGCAGCCGCGCGCGTCGGCCATCGACGGCCGGGTCGTGATCGTCGGGGTCCCGGGGCTGCTGTGGAGCGACATCGGCGAGGAGAACACGCCCGCGCTGTGGGGGCTGACCGCGGAGGGTTCCGCGGCGAGCCTCAGCGTCCGCACGACACGGGTCAACACGTGCCCGACGGACGGCTGGCTCACGGTGTCGGCGGGGCAGCGGTCCCGGCTGCCGCACGGCGACTGCGCGCTCCCCGCCGCCCCGATCCTGCCCGGGCAGAGATCCCCCACCGGACCGCCGCCCGCGGGCGGCGCCATCGCCCCCGGCTGGCCGGCGATCAAGAGCGACAACGCGGACACCAGCTACCACGCCCAGACCGGCCTGCTCGGCGACGCGGTGAAGGCGGCGGGCGGCTGCACGACGGCGGTCGGGCCGGGCGCGGTGTTCGGGGTCGGCGACGGCGGCGGGCGCGTGGACCGCTACGTCGAGTCCCCCGACAAGGTGACCGCCGCCGACTGGGCGCGATGCCGGCTCGCCGCGGTGGAAGTCGACGACGTGTTCCGCGCCTACATCGACGCCGGAGTCGACCCGGAAGGCGAGCAGATCCCGCTGTCGGACAGCGTCCGCGCCGACGCCGCGGCCGCCGCCGACCGCCGTGTCGGGCAGGTCCTGACCGGCCTGCCCGAAGGGACGACCGTCCTGCTCGCCGGGCTCTCCGACACCGGCATCGACCCGCACCTGCGCGTCGCCGTCGCCAAGGGCGAGGCCGGCGAGGGCCGGACGTTCGGGCCCGGCTACATGAGGTCCGGCGCCACCCGGCAGGACGGCCTGGTCACGCTCACCGACGTCACGGCGACGACGATGAAGATCCTCGGGCTGCCGCAGCCGAAGCAGGCCGTCGGGTCGGTCTGGCAGTCGGAGCCGTCGGACGACACCACCACCGAACGGGTCGAGTCGCTTGAGGACTCCGACGTCGCGGCCCAGGCGATACGGACCGTCCAGACGTCGTTCTACTGGGTGCTGTTCGCGACGCAGCTCGTCCTGTACGGGATCGCCGTGCTCGCGCTGCGCCGGCTCGGCGGCGACCGCCGCTCGCGGGCCCGGATACTGGGCGGCACCCGCGTGATAGCGCTACTGGGGGGAGCGGCGCCCGGCGCGTCGTTCCTCGCGGGCCTGCTGCCGTGGTGGCGGGCCGACAACGCGACCCCGGTCCTGATCTGCACCGTGCTCGGCTTCGCCGGGCTGCTGACCGGCCTGGCGCTGGCCGGGCCGTGGCGGCGGTCCTCGTTCGCACCCGGCCTGGTGATCAGCGGGATCACCGCCGCCGTCCTGGCACTGGACGTCATGAGCGGCTCGAACCTCCAGCTCAACACGCTGATGGGGTACACGGCGCTCGTCGCCGGCCGCTTCTACGGCTTCGGCAACCAGGCGTTCTCCCTGTTCGCCGTCGCCTCCATCCTGACCGCGGCGTGGCTGTCGGAGTACCCGCTGCGCGCCGGACGCAAGAAGCTCGCCCTCGGGATCGTCGTGGTCATCGGGACGTTCGCCGTCCTGGTGGACGGGCTCCCGGCGTGGGGCAGCGACTTCGGCGGCGTGCTCGCGATGGTCCCGGCGTTCGCGATGCTCGGCCTGATGGTGATGGGACGGCGCGTCTCGGCGCTCAAGCTCGCGCTGTTCGGCCTGGCCGGAGCGGTGCTGGTGCTGTTCATCTCCTACCTGAACTCGCGGAGCGCCAACCCGACGCACCTCGGCCGGTTCTGGCAGGACCTCATGGACGGCGAGGCCTGGGGCATCGTCACCCGCAAGTTCGACGCCATGGTGAACAGCCTCGGGTACTGGCCGTACACGCTGGCCGTCGCCGCGGCGGTCGTGTTCCTGTTCTTCGTCCTGGCGCGGCCTACACGGTGGCGGGTATCGGTCCTACAGCGCGCCTACGAGCACAGCTTGACGATGCGCCCCGCCCTGATCAGCGCGCTGACGGTCGGCGTGATCGGCATGCTGGTGAACGACTCGGGCGTGGTGATCCTGTCGGTCTCGCTCAGCCTGGCGACCCCGCTGATGCTCGCCGCGGGCGTCCGGTCGCTGGAGATCGACCTGAGAAACGAAGACTCTGCACCACCAGAATCGTCAGAACCGCGACCAGAGTCCACGGGATCACCGTCGGCCGAACGACGGTGAACAGCCACGACAGCTCGTCCGGCAGGCGGATCCGGGCGGGGGCGCGGGCCGGAAGGTAGGCGAGGCTGAGCGCCGTGGTGTGGGCGAGCAGGATCCAGTCGACGCGCGTCCAGGGGAGCAGGGCCAGCAGCGCCCAGCCGAACCCGTCGTACCAGGGCAGCGCGTAAGGGGCGGCGAAGAGCCAGGCGAGGACGAGCGCGGCCGCGATGCGGCGGTTGTCCGCGTCCGGCGCGGACGTCTCCCCCGGGGCGACGGCACCGTCCGGCGGGATCCCGTCCTTCGGGAGCGTGCGGGCGAGCAGCACGAACAGCACGAGCCCGAGGACCACGGCCCCGACCTTGATGATGTCGCGCCGCGCGCCGCGTCCGAGCCAGTCGTCCACCAGATGCCAGGGGGTCGCGAACGAGACCATGCCGCTCGCCTCCCGGACCTGGTCGAGCGCGTTCGGCCCGGCGAGCAGGTAGGAGACCGCGGTGACGGCGCCGGCGCCGCCGAACAGGGCCGCCAGCCGCCCGGCCGCCCCCCACCGGTGTCTCGTCCGCGTCTCGCGGAGCAGCGCCCAGGCGGGCCCGCCGCCGACGAGCGCCGCCGGGAGCTTGACCGCGGCGGCGGCCCCGGTGAGGGCGCCCGCGGCGAGCGCCCGCACCCATCCGGCACGCCACCACCCCGGGCGCGTCCGGCCGCTGAACAGGGTGAGCGCCGCCACCATCGGCGCGATCGCGAGGACGTCGTTGTGCGCGCCCGCGATCAGGTGGAACAGCACCAGCGGATTGCACGTCCACAGCAGCGCCGTCCGGAGCCGCCGTTCCGCGGTCCCGGCCGTTCGGTACAGGATGAGCGCCGTCACCGCGAACGCGAGCGTGTTGATCACCGACAGGACGAACACGGTCAGCCGCACCGATCCGCTGCCGATCCAGGCGGCGAGCGCCTGGCCCCCGGTCGCGATCGGCCCGTACACCGACGGCGTCTCGCGCCATTCCTCGGGCGCCCCGGCGACCGGGTCGTACGGCAGTTCGGACGCGCTGGTCTCGTACGGGTCGTGGCCGGTGGCCGCCATCCGCCCGTACGAGGCGTAGTTCAGATGATCCGTGGACCCGACCGGCGGCATCGTCATGAACGCGACGGCCGCCAGCAGCCCCGCCACCACCAGCGGCAGCGCCCGCACGCGCCAGCCCTTCCGGACGGCGGCGAAACACATCCCGAGCCCGGCCGCCCCCGCCAGCACGCCCACGACGACGAGCCCGATCACCACGTACGGCGACGGGCCGGCGTTCAGCGCGTAGGGCGGCTCGGCGGCCCCGCCCTCCAGTGCGGGCTGGAAGACGGACGGGCCCAGGAACGCGGTGACGAGGAAGCACGCGAGGCTGATCCCGATCCCCCACAGGCCGCCCGTCCCGAGACGGCCCGCCCCGAGACGGATCACCGGCGGCTGGCGCGCAGGCGGTCCACGCGACGGGCGACGGCCGGCTCGCGTACGGCCAGGGCTCGGGCGACGTCCCGGAACTGCCGGGCCCGGTGCAGCTGGGCGTGCCAGTCGGTGCCGGTGGCGCGGTGCGCGAGCGGGACCTCCACCTCCCGGAGCCGGAAGCCCTTGCGCAGCAGGTCGATGGTGAGCGCGGTCTCCACGCCGAACCCGGCGGCGAGCGGCAGCGCGGCGTCGAACGCGGCCCGGGTCATGCAGCGCTGCCCGTTGAGCGGGGCGGTGGCCTCCCAGCCGGTGGCGCGGCGGATGCCGTCGCGGGACAGCCGCACCACGAACCCGTGCCCGCCGAGCTTCACCGTCGTGGTGAACACCGCGATCGTCATGTCGGCCTCACCGGCCCGCACCGGCTCGGTGAGCGGCGCAGCCTCCCGGGCGGTCTCGGCGAGGTCGGCGTCCAGGAACAGCAGGTGGCGGGGCTGGTCGCGGCCCTCGTCCAGCAGCCGGACGGCCTCGGCGCCGGCTTCCATCGCGGCGCCCTTGCCCCGGTTGCGGCTGTGCCGGACGACCCGCGCCCCGGCGTCCCGGGCCACCCGCCCGGTGTCGTCGGACGATCCGTCGTCGACGACCACGACCAGGTCGGCGCCGGGGAGTTCCTGGGCGGCCTTGACGGTGGCCGCGATGCGGTCGGCTTCGTCCTTGGCCGGGATGATCACCGCTACGTCCTGCATATCCGCGATCGTAGCCGGGGAGGGACGCGGGGCGGGGCAAGCCGCCGAGACGCCCCTTTCCGTTTCCGATTCCGTTACGCTCGCGGCCCCGCGTCCGCGGCCGGAACCGCGTCGGTCACGGTGAAGACGGTGTCGAGCCCCGTGACCTGCAGGATGCGCTTCACGGCCGGGCGCGGGGCGGCGAGTTCCAGCGACCCGCCCTGCTCCTTGAGCCGCTTCATGGCCGCCAGCAGTACGTTCATGCCGGTCGAGTCGCAGAACTCGACACCGCTCAGGTCGACCACGATTCGGTTGACCTGGTCGCGCAGGAGGCCCGCGAGGGCCGCCTGCAGCCTGGGCGCGGTGTACAGGTCGAGCTCACCCGTCGCCGTGACGACGGCGTGACCCCCCTGAGACGTGGTCGAGACGTTTAGCTCCACGTCCGGCACACTATCTCGGGAAAGGCTCGCGGGCCAGACAGTTCGCCAAGTCCCTGACGGCATGGGCGTGTCGCCACGCGGGCAGCCCCGCACGCTTTGAGAACTACGCACCGTGATGTCATGATCTCGCCGTTGGCGACGTCCGCACACCGGTCCGGGTGTTCTCTCCGGTTCCCGTCTCGCGGGCACCCCGAGTAGGAGAGGCTGAGCAGGTGCAACAACGGCATGGGCGGAGCGCCGATCCGAGAGAGACCCGGCTACGGGAACGCCTGGAGACCGTCCGCGCGCGCTCGGCGAAGTCCAGTTCGTGGCGGACGTCCACCCAGTACTTGTCCCGTCTGATGAACAAGAACGGCTTCGTCCCGGTGAAGGCGCGCCTGTCCCGCGAGGACCTCGCCTTCCTCGCTGGCGCACGCGAGGAGGTCATCATGTTCGCCGAACTCGGCGTCCGGCTCCTCGACCTGCACCGGCCCCAGGAGTCCGGCGGCATCACCAGCGACCCCGGCAGCCCCATCCACCGCTGCCGCGCCTGCATGTCCCGCTGGCCGTGCCCCACCTTCCGCGCGATCGACGACGCCTTCAACGTCTGAGCACCCGCCGCTGCGTCACGTCCGCCGGCGGCCATGGCGCCCTTGCGGCCGACCGTCGCGGCAAGGGGCGAACATCGCTTTAATGGCCCGATGACTCAGACGCGCCCCGCCACGCCGGCCTTCGGCGTGGTCGCGCTCATCCTCCTCGGCGGCGCGATCGCCACGGCGGTCGGCGCGATCATGATGTTCTTCCGCCTCTACCAGTCCGACCTGCTCCCGGACTTCCGGCACTCGACCGCCTACTACGTGCTCGCCTGCGCGGCCATGGGCTTCTTCACGGCGATCGGGGTCATGCTCACCCGCCCGCGCGGCCCCCTCGCACCGATCCTCGCCACGATCTCCGCGTGCGTCGCCCTCTACGTGGGGAACCGGCTCGGCGTGATCTTCTACGCCGCGGCCTTCAGCGGCTTTCCCAGCGACAACTTCTTCATCGAGGTCTGGAAGTACACCTTCGACGCCGAGGACCTGCTGGCCCCGGCGGTCGCGGCGCTCATCGCCGGTCTACGCGTCGCGATGGCCGCCAAGACCCTCGCGCCAAGGGGACAGCCGTACGGTCAGCCCTACCC
>NZ_SMKK01000294.1 GCF_004348425.1 Actinomadura sp. 7K507 | reverse complement strand
TATAATCCATACAGGCGGCATTCCAGTATTGGGATGCATAGCCCCGTCACGTTCGAAGGGCTCAACCTGCCCTCAGACGCCGTCGAGTGACCTCACCTCGGGTGTCCGTGCAACGGGGGGAAGCTCAGGGCGGGTTCACCCAGGTTGATGAACAGGTGTCCCGACGGCATCGGCGGGACGTTCATCCGGCGGTGGCGCGGCACCCCGGTCAGGCAGTAGATGTCGTCGATGAACAAGTCGAGCGGCGGTCCGGGCACCCGTCCGACATATTCCATGGGCCCAGTCAACACGGCCCCCAGTCAACACGGCCCCAGTCAACATGGACCCAGTCAGCTACGGGTGGCGGCGCCGCCGCTCCCGCGAGCATCATGTGATCATGCTTGACGACGCCCAGGTGGATGCTTTCGTCGAGGGCGGTTTCGTCCGGATCGAGGGCGCGTTCCCCAGGGAGATCGCGGACGAGTGCCGGGAGATCATCTGGCGGGACCTCGACGCCGACCCCGCTGAACCGGCCACGTGGCCGCGGCCGGTGGCGGCGCGACCGGACTACCCGCAAGCGCCGTTCGTGGCCGCGGCCAACATGCCGCGCCTGCACGCGGCGTTCGACGTCCTGGTGGGCAAAGGCCGCTGGACACCCCGCACCAGCCTGGGCGGATTCGTGGTCCGCTTTCCGAGTGAGGAACCGTCCGTCGTCGACGGTTGGCACGTCGATGTGAGCTTTCCCAGCTCCACCTCCGCCCCGGACGACTACATGACGTGGCGCGCGAACGTCGAGTCCAGGGAGCGTGCGCTGCTGATGTTCTTCCTGCTGTCGGACGTCGGGGAGAACGACGCGCCCACCCGGTTGCGCGTCGGCTCGCACCTTGACGTGGCACGGGTCCTCGAACCCGAGGGGGAGCCCGGACTGGACGCCAGGGAACTGGCCCGGCGGGCGGATGCCGCCACCGGACACCGTCCGACGGCCCACGCCACCGGTAGCGCGGGCGACGTCTACCTGTGCCACCCGTTCCTGGTACACGCCGGCCAACCGCACGCCGGAAAAAATCCGCGCTTCCTGGCCCAGCCGAAGCTCAGCCCGGTGACGCCGCACTGGGTCAACCTTGCGGGAGGACGCCTCTCGCCCGTCGAGACAGCGATCAGGCGAGGTCTCGGACAGTGACCCCGACCCCGGCGTTCGCGGTGGGACGTTCCCGGTGATGGAGGCTGCCCGTCAGTCGTCCGGCGGAGGGCTGCCGGTGGTTTCGGGGACGAAGCCGCAGGTTTGCGGGTCACACTCGGCCTTGTGGTCCCGGCCCCAGAGATAGGTGTCTCGCTCGGCGGCGCGAGCGCGGTGGACGAGGCGTACCTGTTCCCGTCGGGGCAGAGTCGAGGGCAGCGCCTCGAAGGTCTCCGGGAGCACGGCGAGCATGCCGGTGACCTGTTCGCCGTCCCGCATCCGCAGGAGCGCGGTGCACTGCCACCAGCGGATCTCGCCGCCCCGGCCGCTCGGGGTGCCGGGCCAGTAGTAGTTCGCCGGATCCGGTACCAGGTAGTGGACGCTGTCGGTGTCCAGGTGGGCCCGCAGCCAGGGTCCGCCTGTGCCGAGGCCGAGTCGGAGCCGTCCGGCCTCCTCGTACAGGGCGCAGATCGCGTCGGCGTCGAGGGCCTTGAGCACGTGTGCTTCAGCCGGAAGCGCCTGACGCCCGTCCGGGGGCCTGACCGGCCAGCGTCCGAGGAGTACGCCCGCCCGCTGCCGCAGCGTCATGGGCGACGGGCCTTTGCGACGAGCGGGTAGTGGTGGCGGTGGCGTCCAACTGCGCCCGGCCTGTTCGATGTGGCGCAGCATCCAGGCGCGCCCTTCTGGGCCGGTGGTGTGCCAGGTCCAGCCCATCGGCCGTTTCGTCATCGCCTGCCGAATGCTCCCGGCGGGGGCACCCCGGCGGGACGGCTTCCAGACAGGTGGACGGGCGATTCCCGGCAGATTGTGGCACAGATCGGCGAGGAACCTGACGCGTTCCAGATCATCCTCAGGCGACCAGTCCTCCGGCGCCCGCCGGACGTTCCCGGCCACGTGCCGGATCTCCACGAACGCCCTGGCCGCCAACAGCGCGGCCACCTCCCGATCCCGCCTGGCCTCACGCCCCTCAAGCCGCCCCGCCCGCCAGGTCATGGCGCCCCAGTTCGAGGCCGCTTCCTTCGGGGCTTCCACCACGACTCGGCTTACGCCAGATCACCTCGCGGGCGTCCTCCCTCGTCCACCACGCGGATGGCGTCACGCAGCGCCACACGGGGGACGACAAGGATCGGGCCGTGGGGGTCCTTCGAATCACGAACGGCCACCGCGTCCTTCACGCCGGCCAACTCGACACAGTCACCGCCGGAACTGCCGCTACGGCTCGACTTACGCCAGGGCACGTCGTCCATGAGCGTCCTCACCCATCTGCAGCACGGACGGCGTCACGCAGCGCCGCGCGGGACACGACGAGGACGGGGCCGTGTGGATCTTTGGAGTCACGAACGGCCACCATGCTCTCCATGCTGGCCAACTCGATGCAATTGCCGCCGGAGCTGCCGCTGCGGCTCGACTTACGCCAAGTGAGCTCTCTGTTCATGTTCTCCACTTCTCTTCAATCGTGCGGTTGATCAAGTCGGCGCTCATGCTTGTCGGGAGGGCCTGCGTGCAGATCGCGTCGAACCTGTCTTTGAGCCTGGAGATGTCTTCTCGCGTATCCATCATGATTCCACGCGCCGCGGTCTCGGCAAGAGCGATCTCCTGGCCGTCACGGAGAGTCGCCAGAACGAACGCTCCTTCGTTGCCGGGGTGGGGAACGCCGTTCGGTATGACCTGAACGCTGAGGCGTGGCGTACTGATCTCCGCGAGGTACTGGAGTTGGGCTCGCATCACCTCTGCGCCCCCCACGTTGTACCAGAGCACAAACTCGGGGAGGACGTACACCACACGTGGGGGCCTTGGATCCGTTCGCGCGAGTATGGCCTGCCGAGCCAGCCGCGCGTCGATTGCCTCACGGTCATCGAAGAGCAGGGCGCTCGCGTACTCCTCCTTCTGGAGAAGCCCATAGACGACGGTGGGCTCGTAGACCTTGAGGGTTCCCGCCTCCTCTTCGACGGTGGGCCACTTGCGGAACCATTCGGGGAAGCCGTCCTTCTTGTCGCCGAACAGGCCGTCGTGGAGATGGGCCAGGGCCTCCTTGGTGTCGAGGGCGGTGTCGCAGTGTTCGGCGAAGGTGCGTTCGCAGTGGGATTCTGCGCGTTCGACCGCGCCGATGAACGAGGCGCTGTAGGGGATCTTGTCCGCGAGCTGCTTGATGCTGTGATTCGCGAGGACGCGGTACCTGCGGACTTCTGAGCCGAACAGGTCGAGGGCGCTGTTCGACGGGGTGAGGCGCTTGGGGGGCTGCGGCATTTCGTGTCTCCCGATGACCAGGCATGACCCATGACCACCAATGAATGCCAGGCCATGCTCCGAGGTTGCCTTGTGACGTCGCGTACGCATTCACCAGGATGACACTTTGCGCGATGCTCGGCCACAGGACGACAGAAATGGAGGTCGAGATGTTCGAGGCGATCGTTTTGACAGTTCCCCCCGAATCGGTCAAAGCAGTATGCGTTTTCGCCACCAGCCGAGCAAATCGGACAGCATGCACTGGCGGGCGGCGATGAACCTTTTCACAAAAGAAACGACCGCCGAATGCGATTCGACCGTCGTCCTCGACCCCACTGAGCAGGCACCGGCCAAGGCGCGGCGGTTTCTCGCCGGGCGGTTCGCCGAGTGGGGCGTCGCCGACGACGACACCGGACGGCTCATCGTCTCCGAACTGGTCACGAATGCGCTCGTGCACGGGGACGGACCGATCGTCGTCCGGGTGTTCCAGGACGAGCGCGACGGCCGTCCGGTGATCGAAGTCTGGGACGGCGGAGAAGGGCAGCCGGTCATGCGGCCGGAGAACTACGCGGCGACCGACGGGCGGGGGCTGCTGATGGTGGCCCTCCTCGCTCACGACTGGGGGACGCGGCCCTTGCTGGAAGGAGGGAAGGTGGCGTGGGCGAAGTGCGGGCTCTGACCGTCCGGGCCGAGCGTCATCTGCTGCGGTGGCGCACCCGTCGGGGGCACGAGACGGCCGTGCGGTGCCTGGACGAGCTGGCCACGGCGCTCTCCCCTCAAGGGTGGCGCTTCATGCGGTTCTACCGGCGTGAGGAGTTCGCCGTCCCCGTTCCGCTGCTGTGGGTCCACGCGCGGGCGACCAAGGACGTCGGCATAGTGGTCAGCGTCCTCGCCACCCCCGGCGGCACGTGGGCCTACCACGAGGCGCAATGGGGGCGGCGCGGCTACCTGTGCCTCTGCGGGGACGCCGAGGGGGCCGCCGCCCAGGTCGACCGGCTCCTCAAACACCGTCTCTTCCCGTCCACCTGGTGACCGCCGCGTCAGCGGATCAGGGCGTAGATCGCCTGGCGGGCGATGTCCGGGTTCGGGGGTTCGCCGGTGATCAGGTCGGTGTAGAGCAGCGACTCGCAGATGCGGATGATCAGGTAGGCCAGGTCGTGGTGGCGGATCGCCTGGGGGCCCGAGGGCGGGGTGATCTCCTCGTCGAGGAGCTGTTCGACGCGCTCGATCGCGTAGCCCTGGACGGGGCTCGCCTTCGTGGTGAGCAGCCTCAGCGCCCGCTCCGGCTCGCGGTGGACGAAGTCGACGAAGAAGCGCGTCTCGGCGAGGATCTGGACGAAGTCGCCGATGACGGCGGAGACCCGTTCGGCGCCGGTGGTGTCGGAGTGGGTGGCGAGGGCTCTGTGGAACGTCTTGGTCGCGAGGTCGCGGAGGATGTCGGCGGTGAGCTGGTCGCGGTTGCCGACCCAGCGGAACAGCGTGGCGCGGCTGACGCCCAGTTCGGCGCCCAGTTCGCCCATGTCGATCCGGCGTCCCTGGATGAACCACTGGCGGGCCAGATTGAACACGCTGAGCGCGTTGGGGCGCGGAGGCGCGTCGTGCGGACGCCGGCTCAACTCGGTGTTCCCGGGTTCGTTGATGGCTCCCCCTTCACCGGTGCCGAGAAGACTACCCGCATCCGCGGCGCCCTCAGAGGAACGCGGGCCCTCGGCGGAGGAGGGCGTCGTAGAGGAGTTGCTGGACGTTCTCGCGGACATGGTCGGTGATGTCGAAGACCGTCATGGGGTCGTCGGCGGCGTCGGCGTCGTGCTCGTCCAGCGTCATCGGCTCGCCGAACTGGATCATCCATTTGGACGGGAGCGGGACGAGCCCTGCGGGGCCGAGAAGGGGGAACGTCGGGGTGACCGGGAAGTACGGGAGGCCGAGGAGGCGGGCGAGCGCGGGCACGTCGGCGAGCTTGGGGTAGATCTCCTCGGCGCCGACGATGGCGCAGGGGACGATGGGGACCCCGGCGCGCAGCGCCGTTCCGACGAAGCCGCCGCGGCCGAAGCGCTGGAGCCGGTAGCGGTCGGCGAACGGTTTGCCGACGCCCTTGTAGCCCTCGGGGAAGACGCCGACGAGTTCGCCCTTGGAGAGCAGCCGGGCGGCGTCGGACTTGCAGGCGAGCGTGTGCCCGGCCTTGCGGGACAGGTGGCCGAGGAGCGGGATCTGGTAGACGAGGTCGGCGCCGAGCAGGCGGATCTGGCGGTCGGCGTGGTCGTGGAGCGCGACCGTCAGCATGAGCGCGTCGAGGGGGATGGTTCCGGAGTGGTTGGCGACGAGGAGGGCGCCGCCGTCCGGGATGTTGTCCACACCGGAGAGTTCGACGCGGAACCAGTGCTCGTAGAGCGCGCGCGCCATCGGCAAGAAGACCGTGGAGTTGAACTCCGGGTCGAAGCCGAACTCGTCGACCTCGTAGTCGCCCGCCAGGCGGCGCCGCAGGAACGCCAGGCCGGACGCGATCCCGCGCTCGATCTGGCCGGGGTCGAAGGGCCCGTGGTGAGAGTGACCGTGGTGAGAGTGACCGTTGTGGGGATGGCGGGACGCGTCGTCGTCGTCCTGGCGGGCCGAGTCGAGGTCGATGACCTGGGCGCCCTCGTCGTCGTCCTTGCGGTGGGCGTTCATCATCCTGGCATCTCCTCCATGCGCGTCCGGGAGCTCACAGCCGTCCGAACAGGGACGTCAGCGCGCCGTGGCCGAAGCCCTCGGCGTCGGCGAAGTCCGCGAAGGCGGCCTCGGAACTGTATTTGGGACGCCACGACAGCTCGTTCTCCAGGGCGGCGGTGTCGATGACCCGTCCGTACGTCAGCCAGCGCTGCAGTTCCGGCGAGAACCCGGACAGGCCGGCGAAGCGCCGCCCCATGTCGCCGAAGACCGAGATGGACGGCGACGGGACGGGCAGGTAGGGGCGTCCGGCGCGGCGCAGGGCCTGGGACAGCAGCAGGACGCCGTCGCCCGCGACGTTGAAGCAGCCGGGGTGGTCCTCGACGGTCATGCGGCGCAGTACCTCGACGCCGTCGTCCTCGTGGACGAACTGGAGCCGGGGGTCGAAGCCGAGCACCGTGGGGACGACCGGCAGGTGCAGGTACCGGGTGAGCGGGGAGTCCACGCCCGAGCCGAGGAAGTTCGCGAACCGCAGCACCGACACCGTGAGGTCGGACCTGCGCCGCATCAGGCCCCGGACATAGCCCTCCACCTCGACCGCGTCCTTGGCGTACCCGGACGTGGGCGCCTCGGCCGGCAGGTCCTGCTCGGTGAACACGGCCGGGTCCCGCGGCGAGGAGCCGTACACGGCGGCCGAGGAGCGCACGACGAGCTTGCGCATGTCGGGCGAGCGCTGGCAGGCCGCGAGCAGCTGCATCGTGCCGATGACGTTGAGCTCTTTCACCTTCGCCCGCGGGACCGCCGAGGAGGTCACCAGGTTCAGGTGCACGACGGTGTCGACCCCGGCCGACGCGATGATGTTCGCGATGCTCGGCGTGCGGATGTCGACGCGGACGAACTCGGTGCGGCCGAGCGACAGGCCGGGCAGCGGTTCGGGCGGCACGGTGTCCACGCCGATGACCCGTTCGATGCCCGGGTCGGCTTGCAGGGTGTTCGCGACCCGCGCCCCCAGGAAACGGGAGACGCCCGTGACGAGGACGACACGGGCCGCGGCGGCGGGCATCGAGGACACTGTGCGCCCCACCCCTTACGGCTGCGTGGCCGGCGTGACGACTACTTCTTGTTGCGACGCTGGATACGCGTCTTCTTCAGCAGCTTGCGGTGCTTCTTCTTGGCCATGCGCTTGCGGCGCTTCTTGATGACAGAGCCCATGGGACCTCACTCGGCGTATCGGGTGATGTGCAGAAGACCGTCGTGCCGCAGGCGAGCATCACTCGAAACTCGAAACGCGCACACGGGCCGACGCCCAAGGGTACCGCTGCAACGAGGGGGATCACGCCGCGCCCTGTCCCACGGCGCGCTGCGCCGCGCCGGTCCCGCGCCGGGCGGGCATGCGGAGTCCGGCGCCGCGCCTCGCGCGGCACCGGGCACCGCTTCGCGCGGGCGGGCTTGCCCGGCCACCGGGTGGTCGCCGCGCGGCCCGTCCCGCTTGGTGTCCGGACCGACTTGCCGGTCCTCGTCCTGCTTCCCCAGCTTCGGGACATTCCCGGGGGATTGTCCCGATGCCCCCTGCACGGCCGGGTTTGGAGTATTCGGCGGGGTCGTGGCTCATGCCCCGCCCTTACCCGTTATCCGGCTTCGATGTACGCGTCGCGCAGGTAGTCGTGAACGGCCTGCTCGGGGACCCGGAACGAACGGCCCACGCGGATCGCGGGCAGCTCGCCGGAGTGGACGAGGCGGTAGACGGTCATCTTGGACACCCGCATCACCGAGGCCACTTCGGCCACGGTCAGGAACCTGACCTCGCTCAGAGGTCGCTCGCCTGAGGTCATCGGACGCCCTCTTCCACACGTGCCGCGCACCGGCCCTTTGGGTGACTTTGATCACGCACGTGTACTTCCTCCAGCGTAAATCGCGTATCGGCAGTCGCAAGAGGGGAGTTCCGCACATTTCCGTATCCTGACCTGACCTGAGGGACACAGTGCTGATCCGGCACGGAGGGTGGATATATACGGCACAGGGAGTGGTGCGGCGAACGCTTGTCAACCAAAACCCCGCGTTGACCTGCGGTTCCGGCGCTCCCGAGGGCGTCGCGCAAGCCCATCCGTCCCGCTAGGGCGGCCCTGTCACACGCAGTGACAAAACGGGCGACGGCACGGCGGCCCGGGATACGGGCGCGGCGAGGCCGGGTGAGGTCAGATGGACGGGTACAGACCCGCGTGATCAAGGATGTACGCGGTCAGCGGCGCATAGTGGTGCGCAGCCACGCCGTCGTCGAGCGGGACGACCACGTCGACCTTGCCTTCGGCGGCGCCCGCGAACAGCGCTGGATCGTTACAGTCCGCGAACCCGACGGTGTCGATGCCCGCCTCGCCGGCGGCTCCCGCCCACCCGTGATCGGCGATGGCCAGATCCGGCCAAAAATCAGGTTTAGCTCCCGCGGCGCCCTCGAAGGCGCTATTGGAGCCCTCGGAGGTGCTGTCGGCGAGCTCGCGGAGCATGGCCTCCATCGGGTGGGGGTCATGCGTGTGATGCGTCCGGAAGTCGTCGCCCTCCAGCATCGCCACACCGGGATCGGCGTAGACGATGCGGCGCACGTCGAGGCCGCCGTAGTAGCCGGACTCGATCTCGTACGTCCAGCCCTCCGCGGGCGTCAGCAGCCGGCAGCCCGCGTCCGCCAGCGCCCGCGCGACCTCCTGGTACAGCGGTGTCAGCGTCGCCGGATGCCCGGTCGCGAGCACGACGTTCTCCCGGCGGCGGGCGGCGAGGCCGATCCGCTCGCCCATCGCCTCCAGCGTGTCGAGCGTGATCTCGGGGTCGATGGTGTCGTCCCCGTAGATGTGCCGGGGGTCGGGGTCGACACCGCAGCGCTCGACCATCATCTCCAGGACGGTCTGCTCCGTCCACGACGGCTTGAGCTCCAGCCCGAACTGGTAGTACGGCCGGCCCGCGGCCATCCGCCGGTAGTGCAGCAGGTTGTTCTGGCGCGGCGTCGCCACGTCACCGGCGATCATCGTCCGGACGAGGTGGGTGCGCAGCTCGTCCCTGGTCGGCGCGGGCTTCGGCGCGGCCGCTCCTGGCGGGTTTCCGTTCGTCATTCGTCCGTCATCGGGTCGAGGCCGTGCTCGGGGAACACCGCCCGCCGCGTCGCCAGGATCGCCTGGTCGATGGGATTCGCCGGGTCGTATCCGCTCCCCCACGCACTGACCTCCACAACGTCCGTCCCGTCCGTCATCCGGCGGGGGGCGATCTCCTCGGTCCGCTGCCGGGCGAACTCGCGCCAGCCTTCCGGGACCGGCGTGTCCGGCGGGATCGGCCCGCCCGCCGCCTCGGCCAGCAGGTGCGTCCACGCCCTCGGCACGACCTGCACCAGCTCGTAGCCGCCGCCCCCGGTGGCGACCCAGCGGCCCCCCGCGGTCTCGTGCGCGAGCCGGTGCAGCAGGCCGTACGCGGTTCGCTGCCCGTCCACGCTGAGGGTGAGGTGCGCGAGCGGGTCGAGCGCGTGGCCGTCGGCGCCGTGCTGGGTGACCAGGACGTCCGGGCGGAACTTGTGCAGCAGCGGCGGGACGACCGCGGCGAACGCGCGCAGCCACGGCCGGTCGCCGGTGCCGGGCGGCAGCGAGATGTTGACGGACGTGCCGTCCGCGCCCGTCTCGTTCGGGAAGCCGGTGCCGGGGAACAGCGTCCGCGGCGTCTCGTGCAGGCTGATCGTCAGGACGCGCGGGTCGTCGTAGAAGGCGTCCTGGACGCCGTCGCCGTGGTGGACGTCGATGTCGACGTAGGCGACGCGCTCGGCGCCGTTCTCCAGCAGCCACGCGATCGCGATGGCCGGGTCGTTGTAGACGCAGAACCCGCTGGCCGAGCCGCTCAGCGCGTGGTGCAGGCCGCCGGAGACGTTCACGGCGTGCTCGGCGCGTCCCGTCCAGACCGCCTCGGCCGCCGCGACGGACGCGCCCGCGACCAGGGCGGACGCGTCGTGCATGCCGAGGAACACGGGGTTGTCGGTGGTACCGATGCCGTACCGGATCTCGGGGAGCCCGGTCGCGCCGGCGTGCTTGACGGCGGCAATGTAGGGCTCCTCGTGGACGAGCCGGAGCAGCTTGTCGCCCGCGGCCTCGAACTCCGACACCCGCACGTTCGGCCGGTCCAGGACGCCGAGGTCCCGGGCCAGCGCCATCGTCAGCTCGACGCGCACGGGGTTCATGGGATGCCCGGGGCCGAAGTCGTAGGAGATGAGCCGTTCGTCCCAGAGGACCTCGAGCCCGCAGTTCTCGGGAGGGG
>NZ_SMKK01000293.1 GCF_004348425.1 Actinomadura sp. 7K507 | reverse complement strand
GGGAGCAGCTCAGGTGACGGTTCCCGGAACGTTCCGAAAGGCGGTGGAGGCTAAAGACCTCTCCGCGATCACCAGTGCGCTCGACCCTGGCATCGAGTTCCACAGCCCGGTGATGGTGAAGCCCTACCAGGGCCGCGACACCGTCGCCGCGCTGCTCGCGGTGCTGCTGGAGGTCTTCGACGACTTCCACTACACCGACGAGCTCGTCAGCACCGGCCGGCCCGGCGCGCCGGCCCAGGCGCTGATCTTCAACGCACGGGTGATGGGGAAGGCCGTCCAGGGGCTGGATCTGCTCAGGTTCGGCGACAGCGGCCTCGTCACCGGCCTGACCGTGATGGTCCGCCCCCTGCCCGCGGCGATGACGCTCGCCCGGGTGGTCGGGAGGCGGATGGAGGAGGCGGAGGGACCGGGGGGCCCGTCCGACACCGCCAAGCTATAGGGAGTCGAAAGAGAGATGGACAGTAAGGTCCCTGCACGCCCCGCGACCGCGACACACTCCGCAACCCCCGACGACCCGGCACCCCCCAGGCGCCCCGCACCCCTGGAGGTCGGGGGTGGGCGGGCGGAATTGTCGCCGGCGCATCGGGTCGCCGCGGATCTGGACGGGTACCTCGGTGATCCGATGGACGACGAGGCCGGGCCGTTCTCCTACAAGGCGATCGTCGAGGCCGAGGAGCGGGACGAGTTGCCGCCGGGCGCGGTCGACGCCGTCCGGGCCTGGGGGTTTCCCAAGTATCTGGTGCCGCGCGGGCTCGGCGGGCGGCTGACGACGCTGGAGGACCTGTTCTTCGTCACGCGCGGCATCTCCCGTCGCAGCGTCACCGTCGCGGTGATGTACGGGTCGGGGCTGCTGGCGGTGAACCCGGTGTGGCTGTGGGGGAACGACTGGCAGCGCAGGACCGTGGCGGACGGGGTGCTGAACGGCGACCTCGCCTGCTTTGGCGTTTCGGAGGCCGATCACGGCAGCGACGTGATGGCGTCGGAGTCGGAGGCCGAGATCCAGGGGGACGAGCTGCTGCTGACCGGGACCAAGTGGCCCGTCGGCAACGCCACCCGCGGACGGTTCGTCACCACCTACGCCAGGACCGGCGCCAGGGACTTCTCGCTCATCCTGGTCGACAAGGAAGAACTCGCGCCGGACACGTGGGCGGCGCTGCCCCCGGTGCGGACGGTCGGCCTGCGCGGCCACGACCTGAGCGGTGTGGCGTTCGTCGGCGCGCGGATCCCGGCCGACCGGGTGATCGGGCGGCGCGGGTCCGGGCTCGTGCAGACGCTGAAGACGCTGCAGATCACCCGGACGGCGATCGCGGCGCTGTCGGTGGGCACGATGGACGCGGTGGTCCGCATCGGGATGGAGTACTCGCGGCAGCGCACCCTGTACGGGTCGGACATCTACAAGATCCCGGTCATCCGCGACCATCTCATCAAGACGCATCTGGACCTGCTGATCGCCGAGTGCGTCGCGATCCCGGTGACGCGCTGCCTGACGGTGGCGCCCGGACGCCTGAGCCTGTGGTCGTCGATCGTGAAGTACTTCGTCCCCGTCCTGGGGGAGGAGGTCGTGGCCAGCATCGGGACCGTCCTGGCGGCGCGCGGCTACCTGCGTGAAGGCGTGGCGCACGGGGTGTTCCAGAAGCTGCAGCGCGACCACGCGATCGCGAGCATCTTCGAGGGCACCACGCACGTCAACCTCGCCAACGTCGCCGCTCAGCTCCCGTTCCTGATCGAGCCGCCGGAGGAGACGGGAGGCGAGGAGGACCTGCTCGCCGACCTGTTCTGCTGGACGCGGGCGACGCCGGCGTGGGAGCCGGACGGCCGCAGGCTGCAGCTGACCAACGAGGGCCGCGACGAGGTCGGGCAGCGCTTCGAGGAGATCTCCGAGCAGCTGCTGGAGGCGGCGAACGCGCACGCGGCGCCCGGTGTCGCGGCGGAGCTGAAGGACCTGATGTCCAGCATCGGGGGCCTGCGCGCCAAGGTGGACGAGGGCATAAGGGCGAGCGAGGGCGACACGGGTTCGGTGGCGGCGCTGGCACGTGCCAAGCGGTACTGCGAGCTGCACGCGATGCTCTCGTGCGTCCTGACGTGGATCTACAACCGGCACGAGTTCGGTGGTGCTTTCGCCGATGGGCAGTGGCTCGTGCTGTGCCTGCAGCGTCTGCTCCAGCGCGCGCAGCCCGACACCGTCCTGTCGGAGGAGTTCCTGCCTTCGCTGGAGGCCGCGATGTTCGGCAGCTTCGACGAGCGGCGCTGGTTCTCCCTGCTGTCCCTTGCGGAAGACGAGTGATGGCCGATGCACGCGCACAGGGATTTCGTGTCGCTCGTCCGGGAGAACATCCAGAAGCAGGGCGATGACCGGTCGTTCACGTTCATCAGTGAGGAACCGGGCCGCAAGTACAAGGAGAACGTGCTCGGTTTCGCCGAACTCGACCGCAAGGCCCGCGCGCTGGCCTGCCGCCTGGAGGCGCGCGGCCTGCGCGACAGGGCCGTCCTGCTGCTGTATCCGGAAGGCCTGGAGTTCCTGACGGCGTTCCTGGGCTGCCTGTACGCGCGTGTCGTCGCCGTCCCCGCGCCCTTGCCCGACCTGGACGCGGGACGCTTCGGACGCACCCGCCGCATCATCGACGACGCCGACATCGCGCTGATCCTCACCGACACCGCCCACCGGGACAAGCTCGACGGGTGGCTGGACGACTCCGGCTTGAAGGGACGCGTCCACTGCCTCGACACCGAAGCCGGCAGCGACGCGGATCCCGGTGACTGGACGCCCCCGCGGTTCGGCCCCGGCACCCTTGCCTTCCTCCAGTACACCTCGGGCTCCACCAGCGAGCCGAAGGGTGTGATGGTCACCCACGGGAACCTGCTGAGCAACGGCGAGGAGATCAGGCGTCGCATCGAGGGGACACCCGACACGGTCGGCGTCGGCTGGGTGCCGCACTATCACGACATGGGTCTGGTCGGTCAGTTCCTCCAGCCGCTCTATCTCGGCTGCCGCTACGTGTTCACCTCGCCGATCACGTTCATCAAGCGTCCCGTGCTGTGGCTGGAGCTGATCAGCCGCTACCGGGGCACGATCACCGTGGCGCCCAACTTCGGCTACGAGCTGGCGCTGCGGCGCGTCACCGACCGCCAGATGGACGGCCTGGACCTGTCGTCCCTGCGCGTGGCCAAGAACGGCGCCGAGCCCGTCCGCGCGGCGACGCTGGAGAAGCTGACCGAGCGTTTCGCCCCGATCGGGTTCCGGCCCGACATGTGGATGCCCTGCTACGGCATGGCCGAGACGACCCTCCTCATCACCGCCGCGCCCCTCGGCGGCGGCCCCGTCATCCGCGACTTCGACGGCGATGCCCTCACCCGCGACACCGCCGTCCCGCGCGACGAGCCGGACGAGCCGGAGGAGGGAGGCGGGCAAGACAGCCGTGGCGAGGTGCGGCGGCTGGTGAGCAGCGGACGTCCCGTCTCGTTGGACGTCTGCGTCGTCGCCCCGGCGACCCGCGTCCGGCTGCCAGAGGGCCGTGTGGGCGAGATCTGGGTCGGCGGGGGAAGTGTTGCTCAGGGCTACTGGCGAAGCCTTGAGGAGACGCGTGAGAGCTTCGAGGCCCGCACCTCAGACGGCGGCGGCCCTTATCTCCGGACGGGCGATCTCGGCTTCATCGCCGACGGCGAGCTGTACGTCACCGGGCGGATCAAGGACCTCATCATCGTCAACGGGCGCAACATCCACGCACACGACATCGAGGAAGCCGCGCGGGACGCCCACCCGGCCACCCTCGTGGGCGCGGCATTCGTGCTCGACGACGGCAGGGAACTCGTGCTGGACGACGGCAGGGAGCAGGTCGTGCTCGTCCAGGAGATCAGCACCAGGGCCGCCGCAGGCACGCCCCTGGACGAGCTGGCGTCCCTCATCAGGGCCCACGTGGCCCGCGCGTTCGACCTGCCCGCCCTGAGCGTCGTCCTGACCGGGCGGGGCACGGTGCGGCGGACGACCAGCGGGAAGTTGCAGCGCCGCCTGACCAGGGAGGCGTACCTGCGCGGGGAGATCACCGAGCTGGCCGGCGACCTCGAACCGGGCGTCGCCGGGCTGCGGCGGGCGCACGCCTGAGCGCTCGACCTGGGAGTTTCGGTGAATCGGAAAAATCGCCCTAACCAAACCTAGTCAAAAGCATGACTAATCATGTCGTTGTCTGCTACCGTCGCCACAACCCTGAGTCAAGGCGGGGAGAGAAGGCCGATGGCGCTACGTCACGCGGTGCTGGCGGCGCTGCTCGATGGCGAGTACAGCGGCTACCAGCTGGCCAAGATCTTCGATTTGTCGGTCTCCAACTTCTGGCATGCCGTACCGCAGCAGCTCTACTCGGAGCTGTCGAGGTTGGAGACGGAAGGCCTGATCAGCGGTCGGCAGATCATCCAGCACGACCGTCCCAACAAGCGCGTGTACACCGTCACACCGGCAGGCGTCGACGAACTCGAACGGTTCGCGACGACCCCCGCCAAGGCAGGGATCATCCGAGAGAACCTGCTCGTCATGGTCCAGGCGGTGGACCACATCTCCGCCGACTCCGTCATCGCGCAACTGGAGGACCGGGCCGTGGCGTCCGCCGCCAAGGTCGAGGTCTTCGAGCACACCCTGAAGCACCTGCGCGGCGACATGGACGAGGAGACGTTCCTGAAGACCGGCACCCCGGTGGGGCCGTATCTGACCTGCCTGCGCGGCCTGCGTTTCGAGCAGGAGAACTACGACTGGTTCACCAGCACCGCCCGGCTCTTGCGAGCCAGGGTGGGCACCCATGCCGAGGGGGGCGAGCCGTCATGACCGGAGTGCGTCACGCACAGGCGGTCCGCGACCCCTCGAACACAGTGCCCCCGCATGCCCGAACGGCGGCGGCACAGGTATCAACCCCCCGCGCCCTTCTCAGCACGGCACCCCGGCCGGGCTGGAACGGGGCAAAACGCCTTAGTCAAGGAGGCGTCCATCATGTCGGGCGAACACCACACCATCGAACTCCCTAGCACCCTGGCCCCGAACCCACCCAACGGCACCCACTCAGCGCACGACCTGCGGGCGCTCGACGAACCCGCCGCGACTCTGCTCGGCGAGCTGACGCTGCCCGCCGACCGGGAGTCGGTGCCACGGGCACGGCGCTTCAGCCGGTCCGTCAGCACCGCCTCCGGCATCGGCCACGTCGGCGACGACGCCGAGGTCCTGGTCTCCGAGCTGGTCACCAACGCCGTCCGGCACGCGACGACACCCGGCACGGCGCTCTGCCTGAAGCTGCTGCGCGCCGGCACCCGGCTCCGCATCGAGGTCCACGACCAGAGCGCCGCGGTCCCGCGACCGCGTCCGGTCGACCTCATGGAGGAGACGGGACGGGGCTGGTTCCTCGTCGCGGTCATGGCCGAACGGCACGGAACCGACCACACCCCGTCCGGCAAGTCGGTCTGGTGCGAGATGCGGGCCTGGCCACGGGACGAACACTCCCGGCACTGAGCCCTTCCCTTCGCAGATCCCCGGTTCGGCGATGGGAGGGCGCGCCATGTCCGCTGACTACTACCGGTCGGACGGGATACGCGCCACCGCAGAGGAGGCCCAGCGGCTGCTGCTGGACGTGCGGGGACGCCTGCTCGCGCAGGACGTCATCCGCGTCGGCGGCGTCGTGGTGGTCGTCTCGACCTGGTTCACCGTGATCGATCTCGGGTTCGCGGCGAACGGGCGGCCGCTGCTGTGGCAGACGATCGTGTCCGACAGCACGATGCACGCCGACATCGGGCAGTACACCACGCGGGAGAAGGCCGTGCGCGGGCACGCGCAGGCCGTCTCCATGATCACCAGCCGGCTCCGCGGGCTGGTGGCGCGCGCGGCCCTGGACGACGCGCGGTCCTGAACCGCGCCCGCACGGCGGCATCACCACTCGCGTACGAGCGCAGGACCAAGACGAAGAGACCGATGACACGGGCCTTGACCCCCGAGGCCCGTCCCCCCGCATGTCCCCCGCATGAGGTTGTGATCTGAATGGTCGCCGAAGGTCGGCCGGCGGACCCCAACGCGGCCGCCTCCACAAGCAAACCCCCGGACGTCGCGTCCGCCCGCAAGCGCCGGCGCAGGCGCCCCATACGCCTGCGCATCACGGCCCTGCTGCTGGTTCCGCTGGTGTCCCTCATCACCCTGTGGGCGTTCGCCGCGAACATCACGCTCGGCGACGCCTTCGACAAGTACGACTTCACCACGACGTACGAGAAGATGGGGGTTCCGGGCCTCACCCTGGTGAGCCAGCTCCAGGCCGAACGTTCCCTCAGCGTCGTCGTGCTCAGCACCGGGAACGCCGGGGCCGAGCAGAAACTCGGCGCGCAGCGCCAGCGGGTGAACGCCCTGGAGGGGGCCTTCCGCCAGTCCGCGCTGTCGCCCGAGGCGCGCGACGCCGCCGAGCCCGAGACCAAGCAGCGGCTCGGCGTCGCGATCAAGGCCCTGGACACGCTGCCGCAGCTGCGCGCCGAGGTCGACACCGGAGACGCCGAGGCGCTGGAGGTCATCAACTCCTACGGCGCCGTCCTCGACGAGGTCATCAAGGTCTTCAGCGACCTGGTCGCGGTCAACGACGTGGCGATCCTGACGCAGGGCCGCGCGCTGATCAGCATCGGCAACGCCCACGCCACCATGCTGCGCGAGGACTCGCTGGTCACCGCCGCGATGGCGCGCAACGGGCGGTTCACCCAGGCCGAGCACACCGCGTTCGTCCAGTGGGCGGCCGAGGGGCGGCGGCAGTTCGACGCGGGCCTCGCCGACCTGAACGACGAGATCCGCGGGCCGCTGGCACAGCTCGCCGGGACCGAGGAGTTCAAGCGGTTCCGCGCGGCCGAGACCGCGATCGTCAAGGCCGACGACAACCGGCTGCCGCCCGAGGCCGCGCAGTGGCAGGCCACCACGCAGCTGCTGTCGCAGGCATGGGGGCAGAAGATCACCCAGGCGAGCCTGGCGCTCAACGAGATGGCCGAGCCGATCGGCGAGCAGATCATCATGCGGCTGGTCCTGGCGGGCGGGTTCGGGCTGCTCGCGGTGGTCGCGTCGATCATCCTGTCGCTGCTGGCGGCGCGCAGCCTGTCCCGTGAGCTGCGCGGGCTGCAGCGCGCCGCGCTGAACCTCGCGGAGGACCGGCTGCCCCACGTCGTCTCCCGGCTGAGACGCGGCGAGGAGGTGGACGTGGAGGCGGAGGCGCCGCCGCTCGTCATCGGCAAGAGCCGGGAGGTCGCGAGGGTCGGCGACGCGTTCACGAAGGTGCAGCACACCGCGATCGACACCGCCGTCCGGGAGGCGTACCTGCGGCAGGGCATCAGCCGCGTGTTCCTCAACGTCGCCTGGCGCAGCCAGTCGCTGCTGCACCGCCAGCTGCGCATGCTGGACGAGATGGAGCGCGGCGCGTCCGACCCGAAGGCCCTGGAGGACCTGTTCCGCCTCGACCACCTCACCACCCGCATGCGCAGGCACGCGGAGGGCCTGGTCATCCTGTCCGGGACGTCCCCGGGCCGCGGCTGGAGCCGTCCCGTGCACGTCGAGGACGTGCTGCGCGCCGCGATCGCCGAGGTCGAGGACTACACGCGGGTCGAGGTCGTGGTGGTGTCCGGGCAGGCCGCCGTGATCGGCGAGGCCGTGGCCGACATCATCCACCTGCTCGCCGAGCTGATCGAGAACGCCACGGTGTTCTCGCCCGCGCCCACCGAGGTGCTGGTCCGCGGCGAGATGGGCGCCAACGGGTTCGCCGTCGACATCATCGACCGCGGCATCGGGCTCGACCAGGCCGAACTGGACGCGCTCAACCTGCGGCTGTCGCGGCCGCCGGAGTTCGACCTGGCCGTCACCGACCGGCTCGGCCTGTTCGTCGTGTCCCGGCTCGCCGGGCGGCACGGCATCCGGGTCGCGCTGCAGCCGTCGCTGTACGGGGGGGTCAGCGCCGTCGTGCTGATCCCGCGGCGGCTGATCGTGGACGTCGACCAGCCCGAGGACGAGGACGGGGCCGGCGGCGACGTCCCGGTCGCGCGGAGGCCCGTCCACGAGAACGGCTCCGCGTCCGCGAACGGGTCGGCGAAGGCGTGGCCGACGCCGTCGGCTCCGTCGTCGACGGCGATGCTCAACGCGCCGACGCCCTACGACACGGCGGCACCGGCGTACGACCCGGCGACCGACCCGGCGACACCGGCGTGGGACACGTCCGCGCCGACCTATGACACGGCGCACGACGTGGGGCCGATCCAGGGCGTCGCCGTGCCGCCCGACACCCCGGTCTCCTTCGAGGACCAGCCGGGCTATGACGCGACGGTGGGGTTCAACGCACAGGCGTCCTTCCAGGATCAGCCGTCGTACGACGGGACCGAGACCCCGCCGTCGTACGGGACCCCGCCGTCGTCCTCGTACGGCAACCCGCCGTATGGAGAAGCGCCGTATGGAGAAGCGCCGTACCAGGAGGGGCCGTACCAGGAGGGAAGCGCCGCCTTCGGCGCGACGCGGCCGTTCCAGGCGCCGAGTCCCCAGCAGTACGGCCAGGGCCCCCAGGCGGGCACGGGCTACGGGGCGCCCGCGTCCTTCGGCGAGGCGCAGGCCGGCCCGGGCGGGCGTGCCCCGCTGCCGCGCCGGGTGCGCGGCGGCAACCTGGCGCCCCAGTTGCGCGACGAGAATCCGTTCGCCGCGCCCGCACCGGACCAGGACGACGCGGTCGCCGCCTGGGAGAACCGCTCGGCCGAGGCGTCCAGGGATCTGTTCGCCTCCCTGCAGGCGGGATGGCTGCGCGGCAGGGACGAGGACGAAGGACCGGCGGACGGCATGGAGGGAAGATCATGACCCAGCAGGGAGTCGGGGCCGAGCTGAACTTTCTCCTCGACGATCTCGTCGACCGGGTTCCGCAGATCCGCAAGGTCGTCGTCCTGTCGCGGGACGGGATCGTCATGGGCATGTCCCGGGGCGTCGGCCGGGACGACGCCGAGTACCTGGCGGCCCTCGCCGCCGGGTTCCACAGCCTCGCGAACGGGGCCAAACCGCAACTGGAGTCCGGCGAGATCCGGCAGACGCTCATCGAGATGGAGGACGGCCTGTTCTTCGTCGTGCCCGCCGGGGCCAACAGCTGCCTCGCGCTGCTCAGCGAGGTCGGCGCCAACGCGGGCCTCGTCGCCTACGAGATGACGATGCTGGTCAAGCGGGTCGGGAGGCAACTGTCCACGGGTCTTCGGCAGGGCGGTCCCGGCACCGGACCCAGGTGACCGGCGATGGACCCGAGCGAAACGCCGGGCGCCCCCCGGGGCCCCGGCCGGGAACGCTGGCTGGACGCCGCGGCCGGCCCCATCGTCCGCCCCTACGCGGTGACGCGCGGCCGCACCCAGGCCAGCGGCGAGCCCCTGGACATCGTGTCGATCCTCGTCGCGACCGGCCGGCGGCCCGCCGAACCGGGCCGGTTGTCGCGCCAGCAGCGCCGCCTGCTGGCGCTGTGCCGGCGCCCGCACGCCCTCGCCGACCTGGCCTCGGACCTGGACCTGCCGCTCGGCGTGATCCGCGTCCTGGTCGGCGACCTGCTCGACTCCGGCCTCGTGGACGTCCAGCGGTGGTCCACGCCGGCCGGGCAGCCCTACGTCCAGCCGCACACCGACCAGAACCTGCTCAGGAGGGTGCTCGATGAACTCCGCGCGCTCTGACCCCCCGCCCGGCGCCGACGGCAACGAGGAGCACGACGAGCGGGCCGATGGTCCGCGGGTCGCGTTGAAGATCCTCGTCGCCGGCGGCTTCGGTGTCGGCAAGACGACGATGGTCGGCGCGGTCAGCGAGATCCGGCCGCTGCGCACCGAGGAGGCGCTGACCGAGGCGAGCGTCGGCGTCGACGACCTCGACGGCGTCGGCGCCAAGACCACCACGACCGTCGCCATGGACTTCGGCCGGATCACGCTGCGCGACGGCGTCGCGATCTACCTGTTCGGGACGCCCGGCCAGGAGCGGTTCTGGTTCATGTGGAACGAGCTGTCGCGCGGCGCGCTCGGCGCGGTCGTGCTGGCCGACACGCGGCGGCTGATGGCGAGCTTCGCCTCGATCGACTACTTCGAGCAGAAGGGCACGCCGTTCGTCGTCGCCGTCAACTGCTTCGACGAGGCCGACCGCTACGACCCGCCCGAGATCCGGATGGCGCTGGACATCGACCCGCACGTCCCCGTCATGCTGTGCGACGCGCGCCACACGCTGTCGGCGAAGCAGGTGCTGGTCTCGCTGGTCGAGCACGCGCTCGACCAGGCCGAACTGGACGCGCTCAACCTGCGGCTGTCGCGGCCGCCGGAGTTCGACCTGGCCGTCACCGACCGGCTCGGCCTGTTCGTCGTGTCCCGGCTCGCCGGGCGGCACGGCATCCGG
>NZ_SMKK01000292.1 GCF_004348425.1 Actinomadura sp. 7K507 | reverse complement strand
GCCCCCACCCGCCGCCTTTTCAAACGACGAGCTTCGCTCGATGACCGTCCTGCAGCCCCCGCCCGCCGCCTTTTCAAACGACGAGCTTCGCTCGACTGTCTCTCATGGCCGGGGAGCCTAGCGGACGGCGTCCACCGAGTTCCCGGCGCCGTTGCGCGACACGTACTCGCCGACCTTGTCCTCCCGGACGGCGGTGAACAGCTCCCGCACGCCGGCGTCGTCCAGCAGCACGACGCTCTGCTCGCCCCGCTGGGCCGTCTTCGAGACCGGCGTGGTCAGGTACTCCAGCATCGAGGTGTCCAGCAGCCGGCGCGCCAGCCCGCGCAGCATGCCGGCCGTCACCGTCCCGTCCACCGACACCGACTTGGTCGCCGCCCGGATGAACCGGTCGATCTTGATCGGGTTGCGGGTGTCCAGCGCCTTGTCCGCGAGGGCGTTCAGGAACGCCTGCTGCCGCTTGATCCGGTCGAGGTCGCCGCTCGGCAGGTTCCAGCGCTGCCGGACGAAGTCCAGGGCCTCCACGCCGTTCAGATGCTGGCGTCCCGCCTCCCAGGTGCGGTCGTGCATCGGGTCGTGGGTGCGCTTGGTGATCGTGACGTCCACGCCGCCGAGCGCGTCGGTCATCTCCACGAAGCCGCCGAAGTCCAGGGCGGCGTAGTGGTCGACGCGGACGCGGGTGAGCTGCTCCACCGCCCGGATCAGCAGCGCCGGCCCGCCGTGCGCGAAGGCGGCGTTGATCTTCGTGGTGCCGTGCCCGGGGACGGGCACCCAGCCGTCCCGGGGGATCGCGATCACCGAGACGCGGTCGCCGCTCTCGGACATGTGCACCAGCATGACCGTGTCGGCCCGCGCGCCCATCGACGGTATGTCCGCACGCTTGTCCGAGCCGATCAGCAGCCAGTTCTCGCCGCGCCCGGTCGACGACGGCCGCCCCGACGTCGTGGGCATCGCCCCGGAGATCCGGTTGACGTCGTCGTTGTAGGTGCGTTGCAGCAGGTAGAGCCCGCCCGCGAGCAGCAGCACGACGCCGAGCGCCGTCCCGCCGCATCCGATGACGACCCGGCGCCTACCCCATTTCCGCAGCATGTCCCCACCCTCCCCGGCAGGGCGGGCCGCCCGGCCGCGCCATGCGGGCACCCGGCCGAGACTTTGACGAGTCTGGAGTTTGCGCTGGAGAACGGGAGGGCCGCCGGAGGGGATCAGCCCTTCAAGGCCAGTTCCAGCTGGTCCAGGGCCCAGTCGAGGTCGGTGGGGTCGATGACCAGGGGCGGGGCGAGGCGGAGCGTGGTCTCGTGGGTCTCCTTGGCCAGGACGCCGAGTTCCATGAAGCGCTCGCTGACCGGGCGCGCCTTGCCGTGCAGTTCGACGCCCGCCCACAGGCCGCGGCCGCGGACCTCGCGGACGACGTCGCCCGGCAGCCCGCCGAGCCGCTCGTGCATGTGCGCGCCGAGCGTCCTGGAGCGCTCCTGGTACTCGCCGGTCTTCAGCATCGCGACGACCTCGCGGCCGATGGCGCAGGCGAGCGGGTTGCCGCCGAACGTGGAGCCGTGCTGGCCCGGCTTGAAGACGCCCAGGACGTCCGCGTCGGCGACGACGGCCGAGACGGGCATGATGCCGCCGCCCAGGGCCTTGCCGAGGACGTAGACGTCGGGCACGACGCCCTCGTGCTCGCACGCGAAGGTCGTGCCGGTGCGGCCGAGGCCCGACTGGATCTCGTCCGCGATCATCAGCGTGCCGTTGGCGGTGCACAGGTCGCGCACCGCGCGCAGGAACCCGCTCGGCGGGACGTTCACGCCGGCCTCGCCCTGGATCGGCTCGATCAGCACGCCGACCGTGGAGCCGTCCATCGCGGCCTTCAGCGCCTCGACGTCCCCGTACGGGACGGTCCGGAAGCCGGGCGTGTAGGGGCCGTAGGAGTCCTTGGCGTCCGGATCGGTGGAGAAGCTCACGATCGTGGTGGTGCGGCCGTGGAAGTTGCCCTCGAACGTGATGATGTTCGCTTCGCCGGCGGGCACGCCCTTGACCTCGTAGCCCCACTTGCGGGCGGTCTTCAGGGCGGTCTCGACGCCCTCGGCGCCGCTGTTCATCGGCAGCACCATGTCCTTGCCGCACAGCTCGGCCAGTTCGGTGACGAACGGTCCGAAGTTGTCGTGGTCGAACGCCCGGCTCACCAGCGTGACGCGGTCCATCTGCCGTTTCGCGGCCTCGGTGAGGCGCGGGTTGCGGTGCCCGAAGTTGACCGCGGAGTACGCGGCCAGCATGTCCAGGTACCGGTTCCCCTCGACGTCGGTCAGCCAGACGCCCTCGGCCTCGGCGACGACGATCGGGAGGGGGTGGTAGTTGTGCGCGCTGTGCTCGTCGGACATCGCCAGCAGCTGATCGGTCGCCCTCACGACACTCCTTCGCGGCTCGGCCCGGCCGTGTGCGGCCGGGCACAGCTGGGGCACCGGACGGTGATCCGGTGCCGTGGGGGAGAGGCCGGACGGGTCAGGTGGCCGCCGGTCCGCCTCCCAGCGTATGTTCGGGATCTATCGCCGACCAATGACGAGAACGGACTTCAGGGGTGTTATTTGTTGCGTCTTGACGAGCTCGACCGTCGAATCGTTGCGCAGCTCCTGGAGGACGGCCGCGCCTCGTACGCGCAGATCGGCGACCGTGTCGGGCTGTCGGCCCCGGCGGTGAAGCGGCGCGTCGACCGGCTCCGCGCGGACGGCGTCATCAACGGCTTCGCGGCCGTCGTCGACCCGGCCGCGCTGGGCTGGACGACCGAGGCGTTCATCGAGATCTTCTGCACGGGCGCGACGTCCCCGGACCAGATCTACTCGAGCGTCCGGGGCCATCCCGAGGTCGTCGCCGCGTACACGATCAGCGGTGACGCCAGCGCCCTCGTGCACGTGCGGGCCCGGGACATCCAGCACCTGGAGCAGGCCCTGGAAAGGCTCCGCCGCGAGGACAACATCACGGCGACGAAGACGTCGATCGTCCTGTCCCGCCTGATCGGCCGCCCCACCGACGCGCCTTCCCACTGACCGGCGTGCCCACTGACCGGCGTGCCCACTGACCGGCGTGCCCACTGACCGGCGTGCCCACTGACCGGCGTGCCCACTGACCGGCGTGCCCACTGACCGGCGTGCCCACTGACCGGCGTGCCCACCGACGCGCCTTCCCACCGACCGGTCGGCCCACTGATCGGTTACCGCCCAGTAGGCTGCCGGGATGGACTTCGCGACCGCTGACCTCATCGACGACTTCGGGGACGAGCTGCGCAGCTGCGAGACGCAGTTGCGCCAGTACGGCGGGCGCGCGTCGTTCGCCGGCCCGGTCTCGACCGTGCGCTGCCACCGCGACAACGGGCTGGTGAAGAAGCTGCTGAACACCTCCGGCGAGGGCCGCGTGCTGGTCGTGGACGGCGGCGGCTCGCTGGCGTCCGCGCTGATGGGCGACATGATCGCGGCGGCGGCGGTGGCGAACGGCTGGGGCGGGGTCGTCATCAACGGCGCGGTCCGCGATGTGCCGGCGCTGCGCGAGCTGGACCTCGGCGCGAAGGCCCTCGGCTCGAACCCGCGCAAGAGCGCCAAGGACGGCGCCGGCGAGGTGGACGTCCCCGTCACGTTCGGCGGCGTGGAGTTCCGTCCGGGCGACTTTCTCTACAGCGACGAGGACGGCATCGTCGTGGCCGAGCGGGAACTGCCGGTGTGACGCTGCCGGTGTGGTGCTGGCCGGTGTGGTGCTGGCCGGTGTGACCTGGCTGCCCTGTCCGACATGCCAGGGCAAACCACGCTAGATCGGCTAAGTCGGCCATAGCCGGGGCGGTTCCCCTGCCTTACGTTCTGCGCAGTCCACCAGAGGCAGGGAGACATGCGCGTCAAGAACATGCTGCTGGTGCCCGCGACGGCGATGGGGCTGATCGTGGGACTCGCGGCCGTCCCGGCCGCCGCGCAGGCGGCACCTACTCCCGAGCCGGCCGCTCTCGAGCCGACCGCGATCCCGGAACCCACCGCCAACCCGTGGCAGATGCGGCACTGGCCGCAGACGCAGCCGTGGCAGCGTGCCCAGCCGTCCGCCCGGACCTTCGCGGCGGGCACGCCGCGTCCCATCGACCCGCAGAACTACGAACTTCCCGACACGATGACGTGGGACGACTACAAGCCGGTGCCCGGAACGTCATGGTCCGACCCGTCCCAAGAGGGGTCGGTGCGGAACTTCAACGGCGCGATCGTCCTGGTCGACTACCCCAATCAGCCGTTCGAGGTGACGCAGCCGCACAACTCCAGCATCTTCGGCAACCCCGTCGGCGTCAGCGACGTCCCCCGCGGCGAGGTGGCCAAGTTCTACGAGGGCTTCCTCAACAAGCCGCAGGAGCTCAACCGCGGCCACACCCTCCACGAGTACTGGATGGAGGACTCCGGTGGCCGGTACGGGGTGGACCTCACCGCGTACGGCGCCTACCAGATGCCCGCCAAGGACCACGAGTACGGCGTGGACAGCCGCATGCAGGGCGGGACGGGCTGCCCCGAGGGCGACACCTGCGACCAGGACCTCCGCGAGGACGCCCGCGCCGCCTGGGTCGCCGACGTCGGCGAGGAGGAGGCCGCCGAGTACGACTTCGTCTTCTTCCTCAGCGCCGGGCAGGACGAGTCGTCCACCTGGCAGGAATTCGGCGAGATGAAGTTCGGCACGAAGGAGAACGTGCCGGCCGAGTGGGGCCCCGGCGATCCGAACCTGCCGAACTGGGTGGACACCCGGTACATCGACTGGACGTCCTGGCAGGCCGGCTCCACCATCTGGCCGAACGCCGTATCGGGCAGCTCAACGCAGGCGGAGAGCTCCGGCATGTCGGTCTTCGCCCACGAGTTCAGCCACATCCTGGGCATCGGCGACAACTACAACAACCCGTACAGCGACCCGCCGCGCCGCGCCTTCAGCGGACCGTGGGACATGCTCAGCCGCGGCACCTTCAACGGCCCCGGCGGCCCGCACAGCCGGTGGACGATCCCCGCGACGGGCGGCGCCTCCATGGGCGCGCAGCACATGCTGCGCAACAAGATGGAGCTCGGCATCGTCGACCCTGCCAAGGTGCTCCAGCTGAACCGGGAAACGCTCGCCTCGTCCGGCATGGTCGTCGCCAGGGTGACGGCCCGCGCCAAGGAACCCGGTGGGAACGGCCTCGCGGGCATCAACCTGAAGCTCGGCGACGGCGGCGACAAGAGCCCCGCCTGTGACGCCTCCACCGACCCGCTCTGCGACGGCGGCGGTTACGACAACTACACGATCGAGGTCGTCGACCGCATGGGCACCGACTCCTTCACGCCCGACTCCGGCGTCCTGCTCGCGAAGACCAAGGACCAGGACCGGGCACCGTTCATCTGGGTCAAGGACGCCAACCCGCAGGACATCGACAAGGTCGACTTCGTCATGCCGGACGGCACGCCGAGGAAGATGACGATCGGCGACTACCGGCAGCTCTCGGACGCCCTGTACCACGCCGGAACCGACTCCGGCAGCGAGTACGAGTACGTCGACGAGGCCAACCGCCTGCACTTCTACGTCCTCGACCTGCACCGCGACCGGAAGGGCGTCCTGTCCTACACGGTCGCGATCCGCTCGCTGGACGGGTCCGGGCCGCAGCGGCGCGGCGTGCGCGTCGGCAATGGCCACGCCAGGCCGGCCGCCGTGGGCTGGATGAAGTGCACGCTCACGCTCCACAACAGGGGCGGGGGCGGTACCGGCCGCCACGGCTCCGACGTGTTCCGGCTCGAGGCCGGCGTGTCCGGCGACGGCTGGACGACCTGGCTGCCGAACGAGCTCGCCACCGCCGAGGCGAGGGGCCGCACGAGGGTCGAGGTGTGGGCGAAGGCCGGGCCGGGCGCGGACCGCCGGGCACGCCTCCGGCTGACGGGAACCTCGGAGAGCGACCCGTCGAAGTCCGATGACGGGACCTGCCGCCTGCGCTGACCCGGGTCAGCCGGACGGCCCCCGGCCCGGCCGGGGGCCGTCCGGCTCACGACGCCCGCACACCGCCGCCGGTTCACCCGGCCGACGTAATACCGTACGAAAACTAAGTTGCATTTCCCCAGGTCATGTCGGAACTGCCCCGGCGTGCGGGCTGGGATACGTTGCCGAGCGTGATGATCTTGCAGCGTGCAGCGATAGGTGTCCGCCGTCGGAAGATCGCGCTTCTCGCGGCCGGTGTCCCCCTTTCCGTGCCGGTGGCGGCCGTACCGGACGTCGTCCAGGCGGCACCCGCGCAGGCCGCGGCGGCCCCGAACCTCCGTGACTTCGACCTGCGCCGGGGCCTCGACCGCGGCGCGCCGATCCGGGCGCTGAGCAAGAGACTCCACAGGAGCAGCGTGGACGCGCTGCTCAAGTCGTCAGGCCAGAAGAAGTTCGGCGGCGGCTGCGGCAAGGCGGCCGCCGTGCCCGCACATTCGGTCGTGTACTGCTTCGACAAGGCGGACTCCAACACCACGAAGTGGGTCCCGCAGGGCGTCGCGACCATCTCGGACGCGGTGGCGGGCGAACGGTGGGCCGGCGGCGGCAGGCCCGTCCTCGTGTCGTGGCACGACAGCGGCCGGATCAGGCTCACGTTCGTCGACCCGGACAGGCGCAGCTACCGGCACGTCCTGCTCGTCTACCCGACGATGAAGGGCAAGCGGCCGACGTACACCGACATCGGCATCCACGCCGGCGGCATCGCCTGGTACGGCGACAAGCTTCATGTGGCCGACACCCGCCACGGTGTACGCGAGTTCGACATGCGCCACATCTACGACCTCGCCAAGAGCAAGGCCGGCTCCACGGGCAGCTCCGGCCGGGTCGGCCTCCACGGCGGCAAGTACTACGGCCACGGCTACCGCTACGTGATGCCCCAGACGGGAAGCTGGCGGTTCGCCAACGGAAAGGCGGGTCGCGGATGCAAGGGCACCGGGCCGCTGCGCATGTCGTGGGTCGCCGTCGACCGCACCACCTGGAGCCACTCCCTCATCGCCGGCGAGTGGTGCCGCCCGAAAGGCCCCCGAGGACGCGTCGTGACCTGGCCTCTGCCGGCGCTCTCCGGCACCCGCACCGTCCACGCCAACTGGGCCGCCACCCTCCCCGGAGACCGCATCCAGGGCGGGGTCAGGACGAACGGCCAGTGGTGGTTCACGCAGGGACGCGGCAAGAAGCGCGGCCGCCTCCTCATGCCCCAGCGCGGCTTGTGGGACTGGGGCCGCGTCACCTACCGCACCATCTCCCACGGCCCCGAGGACCTGTCCTGCTACCGCGGCCAGCACCGCATCTGGACGGTGGCCGAGTACGCCCGCAAGCGAGCCCTGTGGAGCTTCCCCGCCGACTCCTGCCGCTGACCGGTACCGGTGCGGGCTCCCTGGGCGGGCACCCTGGGCGGGCATCCTTTCCTGTCCTCAGGACGGTTCCGGCAGCCGGATGAGCCGCTGCCGGTCAAGATGCGCCAGCAGCGCCTGATGTTGCGGCAGGAAACCCCGCAGAGCTTCGGGCACCTCCCACAGATTGGCCTCGCGACCGCCGGCGGAACCGGTCAACAGAACCGGGGCGCCGAACTCGCGCAACGTATCGACCAGCGGATCAAGCGGTTCGCCGAAGGAGATCCGCTGCCGCAGCAGGACCAGGTGCAGCCCGTGCTCGCGGACCGCCCCCAACTGATCGAGGACAGGTGCCAGCGGATCCTCCGTGAGGAGGCGATTCCGTCCCGCGACGAAGACGTAGACCTCGGGGCCCTGGCCGCTGAGCAGACGGGCCCGGGTCCCCCAGATGGCCTCGTTCAGCAGCGTCCCGAACTCCTCGGGCGAGTCGGTGTAGCGGACCCCGGGCTCCTCCCAGGAGCCGATGCTGGATGGAACCGGCAGGTTGGCGGTCCCGTCGAGGACATAGACCAGCGTCTCGGCGCCCGCAGCCTGCTGCGAGACGAGCCGATCGATGATTCCGCCCATCAGGAACGTCTTGCCGGACCCGGGCGGCCCGGAGATCAGCAGATGCCGGTCGACATCGAAGTCCAGCAGGACGGGTTCGTGCGTCTCGGCATCGACGCCGATCGGGATCCTGCGGTCCGAGCTTGCCGCTGGGCGGCTCTGCGGGTCGGGTGGCGGGGGCTGCTCAAAGCTTCCGATCCGGTCGAACCGGTCCGTGAAGAAGGAGTCGGCCTGGCGGAGGCCGAGCACCTGCTCGGGGTCCGCCCAGAGGATGACGACCGGGTCCTCTCCGTGCTGCTGGACCAGCGACCGGAGGTTCTCCTGGAAGCCTGGGCCGCCCACGCCGGTGGAGGCGTCATGAGCGCGGCTCACGTGGAGGAGCAGGACGCCGCCGCGACTCTCTCTGAAGAGGTCGGCCATGCTCGCGCCCGGGTCGCCCGCCACATGGCCCGTCCAGTCGGCGGTGCCCTCGCGCATGTTGCCGTGTGCGAGGACCCCCAGACCGGCGAGCAGCCGCCCGTACAACGTCGCCGCCCTGGCGATCCGCAGGTCCGTACCCCCGTAGATCAGGTGGCGGGGGCGTGACTCGCCCGACCGTGCGGCTCTCGTCTCCAAGATGTAGAGCCGCCGGAGCAGGTCCATCACGGCCCTGTCCTCGGCGTCGTGGCCGGTCATGAGGAGGTCGGGGAGCGTCACGTCCGCGAAGCGGTGGTCGGTCCGCTGAACGAAGTCGTCGATCGCGGCTCGCGGGGTATCCGGGGCGAGGGTGAACTGGCGGGGGCGGCCGCCGCCCGCGAGGAGGTAGGCGGTGCGTTCGTCGGGGAACGGCAGGCTCGCCTGCCCGAGGACGCGCTGAAGCGAGGGCGGCATGCGACCCGCCGCGATGCGCCAGCCGAGCAGGGGCAGGAAGCGGTTCCAGATCGTCGTGCCCTCGACGGTGGACGAGGACACCAGCAGTTGCACGCCGAGGGCCCTGCCGCGTTGCGCCAGCTTCAGCAGCGCTTCGCCGGCCTCGGGCCTGCTGGACGGGAACGTCAGCGACACGTCGGCGAACACGACCAGTCCCGGAGCGTCGGCTGATCTCGATGCGGCACGGGCGTCCAGTTCCCCCGACAGGTAGTCGATGAAGGCTTGGAGCCGCCGTGGCCGTCCGAGGAGTTCGTCATCGGAGAACCGGACGTGCGGGAGGTCGATCGGCTCCCCGAGGGGATGCTCGCCTAGTCCGGCGAAGGCGAAGGTGAGGTCTTCGGGGGAGTAGTTGGCCGCGAGGGCGAGGGTGATGTTGCGGACGGTGTGCTGCCGGGCCGCGGTCTCGCCCACGATCAGGCCGTGCGGGATCCCGGACGAGATGTCGAGCGGGTACAGGGTGACGACGTTCCCGTCCGGGTCGTACCCGATCGCGGGATCGCGGGGTTCGATCGCGGGAAGCGCCCACGTCTCCTCGAACATCCCGCTGGTCCCGCCCCCGTTCAACCTGAGAACGTCGAACTCCGGGATGCCGGGGCCCGGAGCTGACGTCTGCGGGGGCGGAGACGACGTTTCCGGGGGTGGAGACGACGTTTGCGGGGGAGGTGCGGGCTCGTCCGGCCATTTGAGCCTGCTCGCCCGCGGACCACGCCGGCGCATGGCCTCCACGATGGGGTCGCTGGCATCAAGGGATACGTGCGCGGGACGGAAGGAGGCCGGGTGACCGGGCTCCCCATAGACCTGAAGGGACGCGGAGCCCGGCCCCGTCCCACCGGGGATCTCGATCCGCCATGCCACGAGGTCGGCGAGCAGAGCCGTTTCCTCCGCCGAGCAGAAGACGAACCGGATTCCCTGGGCCGGACGCTCTCCGCAGAGGGCCATGATGGGCTCGATCAGATCGGGCCGTGCCTCCAGCAGCGGGCCGGTGTTGTCGATGATCACGATCAGGGCGGGCAGCGGGTCGAGCGGCCGTCCCTCGGCGACGGCCGTCTGGTAGTCGTTCCACCGCGGGATTCCGGCGTTCTGGAGGACGGCTTCGCGGCGACGGCGCTCGGTTTCGACGACGGAGTGAAGCCGGCTGATCACCGGTGACTCCGCCGATGTGGGGTGGATGGCGGTCACGACGTGGGGGAGGTACCCCAGGCCGACGAAGGACGCGCCTCCGGAGAAGTCCGCGAACGCGAAGTTGACGACGTTCGGGGAGTGGCTGAGCGCGAGGCTGAACACGATGGTCCGCAGCAGCGCGTCACGAGCGCGCCTCGGGCCGGTGATCATGCCGTGCGGCCCGAAGCGGCCGCCGCGCAGGATGTCCACCCACACCGGGTCGCCGTCTTCCCCGACGCCGATCAACGTGGGGTGCGGAGGGCGGCCCCATTCGTCGCCGATCAGCTCGTCGACCGGTGTGCCGAGCAGGTCGAGAAGGTCGGGCGGCGCGGTGGTGGACGGCACTTGCGGGGCGAGGTGGGAGCGGGTCTCGGG
>NZ_SMKK01000291.1 GCF_004348425.1 Actinomadura sp. 7K507 | reverse complement strand
CCCTGGCGGGCCAGCTCGACCGCGCGGCGGCGGAACTCGGGCGGGTGTGGTGAGGGCATGGCGGACATCCTTCCTGATGATCGCCGGTGACCTCAGATCAGATGTCCGTGCTCCGGGGGGAAGCTCACCTTGTGCCCACCCGACAGGACGCTGGTGAGGGCGGCTGCCGTCCGTTCGGACAGGTCACGGTCGTCGTCGGGGCCGGCGGGTTTGGCCAGCGGGGCGAGCGTACCGTCCCAGACGGCGGTGTCCTCGGCGTTGAGCCAGCCCTTGATGTAGCGGCCACCGTCCAGCGAGCGGGTGGTGTCGATCCAAGAGCGTTCGTACCCGTGGCGGGAGTCGGCGTCGGGTTCTTCGGTGCCGTCGCGTTCGGCGATGATGTCGCGGATCCGGCGGCCGAACGCGGCGACCTTCCCGGCCGAGAACTCCTGGTCGACCATGTCCAGCAGGATGTCCTCGGCGGCCTTGCAGTCGTCGTCGTTCAAGTGGGTCACGGCGTCGGCGATGGCGGTGGCGCAGCCGAAGGACAGTTCGCCGGTAGCCCAGCGCTTGCCGAGGGTGGGGAGGCGGTGGCGCTGCCGGGCGAGACTGAGGCGTTCCTTGGCGCGGGTGTCGCGCATGCCCAGGCGGGATCGTAGCCAGGCCTGTGTGGACGGCAGCCCCCAGCGCTGCACCTCTCTGGATTTGTCGACCACGGAGATGAGCCCGGCGATGGCCGACTCCAACTGGTCGGTGGCCGCCGCGAGCGTCTCGGTGAGCTCCATGCAGGCAGCCGGTGATTCAGGTGGTTCGCGGTCGGCGAGTTCGGCGGCGACCGCAGAGAGGACGTTCACCAATTCTGTGGTGGACGCCTCGTCAAGATCGCTTCTCGTCGAACACATGTACGAATGATAGCTCAACGTGACGACCGCATGGTGCCGCGGTTGACGAGAACGGGGATTGATTAATGTCACCGTGTGGATAGGTAAAGGCCGCTGAATGGACAAAACTGGACATTTCGATTTGTGTGCGGATGTTTTCGGGGGTCTTGGTCGGCGTTGCGGTGCGTCGGAGGCGGGGCGGGGGCATCCCCGGAAGGGTGGTCGGCGATCGCGCCCTCGGCGGACGGCGGGGGTTAGCGTTGCCTACGAGCCACCTGTGGGAGAGGGAGTTGGCATGGTTGCGCGAACGGGGCCGTTCTGGGACGGAGTGGAGGGGCGTGCTCCGATTCCGCCTGCGGCTGCCACGCTGGGGTTCGAGTTCATCGACGTGGACATCGACAACGGCACGATCGAGGTCGCTTTCACGGGGACCGAGGACTTCGTCAACCCGGCGGGCAACGTTCTCGGGGCCTTCCTTGCTGCGATGCTCTACGACACCGTTGGCCCCGCACTGCTCGCCACGCTAGGGCCCGACCAGTTCCAGTCCACGGCGGAACTCAAGGTGAACTTCCTGCGCCCCGTCCGGCCCGGCCGGATCATCGGCAAAGGGCGGGTGGTTCACCGGAACGGTGACCTGGCCTTTCTGGAGGGGACGCTCGCTGACTCCGAAGGCGCGACCATCGCCACCGCCTCGGCGACCGCCCGCGTCATTCCACTCGACCAGGCAGCCACTCAACCCTGATGCCGAAACAGGGGAGCCCCGGCGTGTGAGGCCGGGGCTCGTGGGGGCGGGGTTACAGGTTGAGTTCGTTTCGTTTGGCACGGGCCAGGAGGTCGGCGAAGGTCCGGGCGGGAAGTGTGAGGTGGCCGTGCTTCGGGTTCTTGCTGTCGCGGACGCCGACGCCGGAGGACAGGTCGGCGATCTCGACGCAAGCGCCCTCCTGTGTGCCGCTGTGGCTGGACTTGCGCCATGCAGGACGGGTCATCGCATCTCCTCCATGATCTTCTGGATCAGTGCGGAGGACGCGCATTCGTCGAGTGCCTTCGCGCTGATCCGTTCGAACCGTATGCCGTACGATCTCACGTCGGGTGGAGATGACACCAAACGTCCCGTCCCAGGCGACTCGGCGTAGGCGACCTCCCCGAAGTTGTCGCCGCTCATGATCTGGAAGGATCCGTCGAGTCCCGCGTGCGCACCGGTCGCCCACGATCTGGGTAGCACCCTCAGTGCGACGTGGTATCGCTGCGCCTCTTCGAGAAGACGGGCCAGTTGCCCGTACATGATCTCGGGGGAGCCCACCGGCCAGTCCAAAGCGTTCTGGGAGAGCAGCACGGTGAGATGCGGCGGAGTGTCCCGCAGTAGCAGATCCTGTCGTTGGAGGCGGTCGGTGATGAGCTGGTCGGGGTTCGTCTCGGTGCCTGAGCGCAGCAGCGCTTCCGCGTACTCCGGCGTCTGGAGCAGGCCCGGGATGACGTTCGCCTCGTAGATGCGCAGCATCTCCGATTTTTGCTCGATCTCCACGTATTGCGCGAACCATGCGGGATCGTGGCCGATCGCGGCATACCAGACGAGCAACGAGAAAAGCCTCCCGGTGTTCCACGCCTTGTCGATGGCGGCGGCCTGCCTAGCGTCCAGTCGCTGGACCCCTGTTTCGATGCGGGACACCTGAGCTTTTCCCACATTGATGATTCGGCCGAGCGCCTCGCCGGACAAGCCTCGCTGGGTGCGCTGGAACCGCATGTAGTAGGCCACAAAGTCCCACATGTTCGTCTGCGGTTTTGGTAGTTCGTCAGGTGATCGTTTCCGGCCCATTGGTACCTCCTTTGTTTCTCGATGTCTCCAGCGCGCAGCGTATGCACGACAGGGGCCTGAGCTTGGGGAAGTGTGTGACCTCGTTCACAGGCAACCCGGAAAGGTGAGGTCATGGCATTGACGGAGAAGAAAACGGGCGTGTCCCGGCAATTCGCGGCTTCTTCGGCCGTTGCGGGGTTGGCCCGGGATCAGGTCGCTAGTGCCCTGCGCGAGTGGGAGCTGTCGTTCCTCGTCCCTGACGCGGCGCTCGTCATGGGGGAACTCGTTGCGAACGCGATCGTGGCTTCCGGGCTAGCGGACGTGATCAAGGTGCATGTCGGGTTCCGGGTCGCCGAAGTCGTCCTGGCTGTGTGGGACCGATGTGACGGGCGGCCATTGGTGCAGAAGGTCGAACTGTCTCTGGAGACGCTCGATCTGCGTGAGGAGAACTTCGACGACAACGGCGGGTGGGGGCTTTCGATCGTGGAGAGCTTGGCCAGCCGTTGCTGGGTCGAGCCCACCCGTCCAAGCGGCAAGTGGGTGTGCGCGGCGCTCAAGCTGGAGGAGCGCCGTTGATCCCGCGGGGCCAGCGGTACGTCCTGTCGTGGCGCACGCGTCGGCGGCCGGACACGGCGGTGCGGTACCTGGAGGCGCTCGTCTCGGCGCTTGAGGCGGAGGGGTGGAGGTTCGTCAGGCTGTACCGGGCCGAGGAGTTTCCGATCCCGGTGCCGCTGCTCTGGGTGTACGTCCGGGACGTCGGCATCGCGGTGAGCGTGCTCGCGGTCCCCGGAGGGTCCTGGGCCTACTATGAGGCTCAGCGCGGGCGGTCCGCTTCCTGGCGGAGTGCGGCGACGCGGGAGCGGCGGCCGAGCTGATCGGCGGCTTGCTCAAGCGGCGGATGTTCCCCGGGACCTGGTAGCCCCCGTGGGCTAGTCGTCGCCTTCGTAGGGTAGGAACGCGGTGCTGTCGATGACGTAGCCGCCCGCCTTGACCCCGTCCCCGAACACGTAGTCGTGCCGTGCGCGGTAGCGCGTCCCTTTCGAAGCGGGACGGGGGTCACTGAACACCGTCACCGTCGACTTGCGCGGATCGATGATCACGTAGGTCGGGATCCCCATGGCTGGGTAGTCGATCGTCTTGTTCTCGTAGTCGTTCTCGGGGTTGGGAGCGGAGACCACTTCGGTGACCAACTCCACTTCCGCAGGCCGGAGGTACGTCCGGCCCGGCCGCTCCAGCGCCGCCACTGGGATCACCACTAGATCGGGTTTACGTAGCCGCCCGGTCTCCGGGTCGTCGATCTCGGGCGTGCCAGCGTGAGCCATCATGCCCGGGTCGAGTTGACGCTCCAGTTGCCATCGCAGATGCGCGATCGCCAACTCGTGCCGGTTGACCGGGCTCGTCATGACGTGCACCCCTTGATCGTCCAGCTCCACGCCGTACGCGTCCAGACGCTCCATGATGGCTATCGCCGTCGGGCGCAGCCGGTCATATGCCCTCATGCTCCGTCCTCAGCGTCAGTGGGCACTGGTGTGACGGGTACCCATTCATCCTGGTCGGCGAATCTTCGGTGATGGCGATCCGCTACGTCGCAACGACGCCAGGTTAGGGGATGGAGGCCGAGTTGCCTGCCCGGTCAGTCCCAGCGGCTGGAGCGTTGGCGTTTGATGGCGGAGCGGCGTTTCTTGTTCTCCAGGCGGCGTTCGTTGATGCCGCGGGGCATCTTCTTGCGGACGCGCTTCTTCGGGGGCGGTGCCGTGGCGTCGGCCAGGAGGGTGGCCAGGCGGGTGCGGGCGGCGTCGCGGTTGCGGAGCTGGGAGCGGTACTCCTCGGCGCGGACGGTGAGGACGCCGCGGACCAGGCGGCCGGCGAGCCGTTCCAGGGCGCGTGCCTTCAAGGTGTCCGGGAGCGACGGGGAGTTCGCCACGTCGAAGGAGAGTTCGGCGGCGGTGGCGCTGGTGTTGACGTGCTGCCCGCCCGGCCCCGAGGAACGGGAGAAACGCCAGCTCAGCTCGGACTCCGGGATGGAGACCGAGCCGCGGACATGGATCTGGTCGGGCATGCCCCACATTGTCGCAGGGCACGGCTGATCTTGTCGCCTGAGTAATACCCGGGTGGGTACGACTGCAAGCACTTACTTACAATGATCGGTATGGCTGAAGGAGTGTCTGAGGGAGTGTTCGAGGACGGCGATCTCATCCGCGTCATCGGGCGGGAGGGCGTGCTGATCGCGGCGGGCGGGGCCGCGTCGTTGCTGCAGACCGCGCACCCCAAGGTCGCGCAGGGCGTGTACGACCACAGCTACACGGCGGACGATCCGGCGCGGCGGCTGCGGAACACGATGGGGTGGCTCTACACGGTCCAGTTCGGGACGCGGGAGGAGGCCGAGGCACTCAGCGCCCTGGTCACGAAGGGGCATGACGCCGTCACCGGGCCCGACTACGAGGCGAATGATCCGGAGCTGCAGGTGTGGGTCGCGTCCACGCTGTTCGCGGTGGCGGCGCAGTTCTACCAGCTGCTCTTCCGGCGGCGGCTCGATCAGGCGGAGCTTGAGGAGTTCTACCAGCAGAGCAAGGTCTACGCGACGATCCTGGGGTGCCCGGAGGAGCGGATGCCCGCGACGTATCCGCAGTTCCGCGAGTACTACGCGGACATGCTCCAGAACTTGAAGATCAGCGACGCGTCGCGAGCCGTCGCGGACCAGGTGCTGTATCAGCGGCTGCCGGGTGGTGCCCTGCACGAGCCGGGGCTGGCGATGATCCGGCTGCTGACGGCCGGGCTGATGCCGGCGCCGATCCGCGAGCAGTACGGGTGGAAGTGGGACGCCGGACGGGAGCGGCGGTTCCGGTTGCTGGTCGGGGCGCTGGCGGTGGTGTATCCGCGGCTGCCGCTACGGGTGCGGACGCTGCCCCGGGAGGTCTACCTGACCTCGACGCGGCGGATGCTGGCCAAGCTGAAGCGCCCGCCCGCGATCTCGGTCCGGTCGAGCTGAGCGGGCGGGGCAGGCGAGCGAGCAGCGCAGGCAGGACAGGCCGGGTGCAGGCAGGCAGGGTGCAGGCAGGCAAGGGCGCTGGCAGGCAAGGGCGCTGGCAGGCAAGGGCGCTGGCAGGTAAGGGCGCTGGCAGGCAGGGCTCAGACTGGGCGCTGGCAGGTAGGGCGCAGAAAGGGCGCGGCCGCGTGACCCACAGGGTAGTCACGCGGCCGCTCTCCCTTGCTCGGCCCCTCCCCACCCGGCCCGGTTGGGAGGGGCCTCCTGGCCCGGTTCCACCGTCCGTCCGCCCGCTCCCCCCAGAGCCTGGCCGGACGGCGTCCCCGGGTCAGACCGAGGCGCCGGCGATGATCTCGTCGGCGGTCTTCTTCGCGGAGTCGATCGGGATCGCGAACCCGACGCCGATGTTGCCGTCGCTCTGCCCGGCGGTGGCGATGGCGGTGTTCACGCCGATCACCTGACCGGAGGCGTTGACGAGGGCGCCGCCGGAGTTGCCAGGGTTGATGGCCGCATCGGTCTGGATCGCGTTCTCGATGACGGTCTGCTCCTGTTGTGTCAGCCGGTCCTCCAGGCCCGGCGGGAGCGGCTGGTCCTCCTGTCCTTCCTGGACCTGGCGGCCCAGTGCGCTGACGATGCCGGAGGTCACGGAGCCGTCCAGGCCCAGCGGGCTCCCGACCGCGAGGACGGTGTCGCCTACGGCGAGGTCGCCGCTGTCGCCGAGGGTGGCGGGCTTGAGCCCCGATACCCCCTGCGCCTTGATCACGGCGATGTCGTCACCGGCCTCGGCGCCGAGGACGCGTGCGGACGCGGTGTCGCCGTTGGCGAACTTCACCGCGACCTGCCGTGCTCCGTCCACGACGTGCGCGTTCGTGAGGATCACCCCGTTCGAGCGCAGGATGACGCCGGAGCCGCCGCTGGTACCGTTCGGCGTCCTGGCCTGGATCGACACAACGCTCGGCTGGACCGCGGCGGCGACCTGCGCGGTCGTCCCCCCGGACTCCGCGCCCGACACGGCCGTCGGGCTCGCGTAGACGGTCTCCTCGTGGGTCAGCGCCATCGTGGCGGCGGCGCCGGCGCCGCCCGCCGCGAGGGCGAGTGCCGTGGCGGCCCCCACCGCCGCGATCTTCTGACGTGCCGTGCCGAACAAGCCCGGACGGGGCGCCGGCGGCGGGACGTTCCCCGGTCCCTGCCAGTGCGGCTGTCCCGGGTGCGGTTGTCCCCAGTGCGGGCTGAAGCTCGGTCTTTCGGGCTCCCACGGCTGCTGCGGCCGTTCGGCGTTCATGAAACGGATCCCCCTGTTGGTCGCTCACCATCGAGAGTGCGTCCCGGGGCTGCAATCCGCCTGGATCTTTCCTGAAAGTGTGCTGAATGCCGGTATGCCACGAAAAAACCGCAGCCGAGGGGTCGTGTGGCGTCTCGTCCCTCGACCGCGGTGCCGCTAGCGGCGTGAGCTGCGCTGAAGCTGGCCAGGGCGCGGACTCCCGTTCCCCGTCGAGACCGGGGCGCGCCCTGTGGCGTCCAGCTAAGCGCACGTACCTGAAAGTTGCCTGAATGTGCCGTATGAAGGCGTTCAGTCTCCGTCGAGCGGGTTCAGTCTCTGTCGAGCGGGCCCAGTCTCTGTCGAGCGGGCTCAGTCTCCGTCGAGTGGAAGGAGGACCCTGAACGTGGCGCCCTCGCCCGGCTCGGAGTCGGCCTCCACCAGACCCTCGTGGGCCGCCACCAGCGCGGCGACGATGGCGAGGCCGAGACCCGCGCCGCCGCCCTCCCGCGAGCGCGCCTCGTCCGCGCGGTAGAAGCGCTCGAACACCCGCTCCGCGTGCTCGGGCGAGAGGCCGGGGCCCAGGTCGGCGATCTCGACCATCGCCGCCGGGGCGCCGCGCAGCGTGCCCGGAGCGAGCCGTACCTCGACCGGCGTGCCCTCCGGAGTGTGCACGATCGCGTTGGTCAGCAGGTTCCCGAGCACCTGGCGCAGGCGCGGCTCGTCCCCCCGCACCTGGTACGCTAGGCCACCCTCGACCGATAGATCGATCGTGCGCTCGGGTGCCAGAACTCTCGCCTCCTGGACAGAGTCGGCGGCGACGGCGAGCAGGTCCACCGGACGCCGCTCGATCGGACGCTGCCGGTCCAGCCGCGCGAGCAGCAGCAGGTCCTCCACCAGCAGCCCCATCCGGGATGCGGTCTCCTCGATACGCCCTATCAGCCGGTCGAGCTCCTCGGGGCTGCGGGCGGCGCCCTGCCGGTAGAACTCGGCGAACCCGCGGATCGCCGTGAGCGGGGTGCGCAGCTCGTGGCTGGCGTCGGCGACGAACCGCCGCATCCGCTCCTCCGACCTCAGCGCGGTCCGCTCCGACCGCCGCGCTCCCGCCTCCGACTCGGCACGGGCCCGGAACGCCGCCTCGATCTGCGCGAGCATCGCGTTCAGCGACTCGCCGAGCCGTCCCATCTCCGTGCGCGGATCGGCCCGCGGGACCCGGCGCGACAGGTCGCCCGCCGCGATCGCGCCCGCGGTCTCCTCGACCTCGGCGAGCGGGCGCAGGCTCGCCCGGACGACCCACACGCCGAGACCGACCAGGCCGGCCAGCACCACCACCCCCACGATCGCGTCGATCACCATCAGCCGGCGGACGGTCCGGTCGACCTCGTCCAGGCTGAACGCCAGGACGAGGATCGCTCCATTGCCGCCCGGGATCGGCTGGGCCAGGATCCGCCACGACGAGCCCGAGCCGCCGGTCCCGGAGACCGTGAACGGCTGGTCGATCCGCCCGGACAGGTCATCGGGGAGGCGCGGATGGCCGGGATCGCTCCACGCCGGGTTGCGCCCGACCGTGCGGCCGTCGGTGGCGCGGACCTGCCCGTACACCTCACTCGGGATCCGGTAGGTGATCCAGGTCTGGCCCTCCTCCAGCTCCTCCAGCTGCTGGACGACCTGGCTCATCGATCGTCCGACGGCGCCGCGCAGCTGGTCGTCGGCCCGCCCGACCAGGTACTGCCGCAGCACCGACGTCCCCGCCGCGCCCATCACCGTCATCCCGAGGGTGGCCAGCACGAGCATCCCGGCGATCAGCTTGACGCGCAGCGACGTCCGTCCCCACACGCGGGCCAGGACGTACCGCGGCCACCCCAGCGGGTCCTGGTCGCGGGCGCGCTGCGGCTCCGGCGAATCCCCCGGTGGAAGAGCGCCGGTGGAGGACGCCGGTACGTGCGCGGACATCAGCCGGGTCTCGCCGGCTCGCGCAGGACGTAACCCACACCGCGCAGCGTGTGGATGAGGCGCGGCTCGGCGTTGTCGACCTTGCGGCGCAGCGCCGACACGTACGACTCGACGATCCCCGCGTCGCCTCGGAAGTCGTAGTTCCACACGTGGTCGAGAATCTGCGCTTTCGACACGACGCGTCCCGCGTTGGCCATGAAGTAGCGCAGCAGTTTGAACTCGGTCGGCGACAGCTGGATCGCGCGGCCGCCTCGCCACACCTCGTGGCTGTCCTCGTCGAGCTCGACGTCCGCGAACACCATCCGCGGCGTCGGCTCGGTCATCCCGCCGCGGAACCGCCGCAGGACGGCCCGGATGCGGGCGATGACCTCCTCAAGGCTGAACGGTTTGGTGACGTAGTCGTCCCCGCCGATCGTCAGCCCCTTGATGCGGTCCTGCACGGCGTCCCGCGCGGTCAGGAACAGCACGGGGGTGTGGTCGCCGCCGGACCGCAGCCGCCGCGCCACATCGAACCCGTCGATGTCGGGCAGCATCACGTCCAGGACGATCAGGTCCGGGCGGTGCCGCCGCGCCGATTGGACCGCGTCGGCCCCGTTGGTGGCGGTGACCACGTCGAAACCGGTGAAGCGCAGGCTGCCGGCGAGCAGCTCCAAAATGTTCGGTTCGTCCTCGACGACGAGCAGTGTCGCCTCCGCCGCCTTGCCGCCGCCGTTCGCCGTTCGATCAACCATTCGTTCCACCAATGGCACAGTCCCCCTCCACAATCACCGCAGAGGCTCCCATCTCAACCTGAACGTCCCCTGAATGCCCGCAGAGGATCGGTTGAGTGCGTCGTCCCCCATCCTGCCTGGTGCGATGCCCGTGGCCGCAGGGACCTCCCGAGGTGGATGAGACCCGGATGTCGCGCCCCCGGGCTTGCGCCTAACGGCGGAGGTTCCGGATGGCCCGCATCGCTTCGCGGCGCGCGTCGCCGGACAGGACATCGATGTAGACGCTGCCGTCCAGATGACCGCACTCGTGCTGGAGGCAGCGGGCGAAGTAGCCGGTGCCCTCCACGTGGACGGGCTTGCCCTTCATGTCCACGCCCTCGACGGCGGCGTGCGCGTGGCGGGGCGTCGCGAAACGCAAACCAGGGACGGACAGGCAACCCTCCGGCTCGACCAGCGTCTCACCGTCGGCGGCCACGAGCCTCGGGTTCACGACATGCCCGATGTGCCTGCGCCCCTTGTCGTCCTCACAGTCGTACACGAACACCCGCAGGCCGACTCCCACCTGGTTGGCGGCGAGCCCGGCGCCCTCTTCCTCGTACATGGTGACGAACATGTCGTCGACGAGGCGCTCCAGCGCGGCGTCGAACGTCCGGACGGGATCGCACTCGGTACGCAGGACCGGATCCCCGAGGTGCCGGATCGGACGGGCGGTTCCACGGCGCGTATGGGTCCTCTTGCTCACCCCGAGATCCTATAAAAGGCAACCCGACATAAAGACTGCCCGGTTGGACGGGGGCCAGTCGGAGGGGGACTCGGTCGGACGAGGGCCTGATAACGGCGGTCCGGTTGGAGTGGGGCGCTGGTTGGAGGGGGTGCGGTTGGACGGCGTGCGGTTGGACGGCGTGCGGTTGGACGGCGTGCGGT
>NZ_SMKK01000290.1 GCF_004348425.1 Actinomadura sp. 7K507 | reverse complement strand
CCGTCCCCGAGCTGCTCGACCGCCTCACCGGCCAGCCACGCGCCTCCGCCCCAAGCCCCCCGCCTCACTCCGGCGCCCCTGTCACCCCAGGCAAGCCGCGCCGGCGCGCTGGGACCCGTTTTCCCATGCTCATAATCGCGGCCGTAATCGCCGCCATACTCATTACCGTTCCAGTCACAGCCGTAATCTTGGACAGGGATTCCGGCCGGGTCAACACTGGAGCGGTGTCACCATCGTCAGTCCCGGCAAGCGTCCCGCCTACTTCAGTCGCCGCCTCTGCGCCGCCCACTCCGGCCCCCGAGTCAACGCCAGCCCTTCCCGACCCGTTGCCGACTTCTTCCCCCAAAGTTCGTTGGCGCGGCACACTTAACGTCAATGGAATCGACGCAAGGGAGGACTTGGATACCGCCCCACCACAGGTTTCCACCCTAAAAGGTGAACCAGACGTTCGAGGGGACTGGCTGAGAACCGAACTAGTTGCGATTCCGCCCGCGCGAATTGCGCTTCCCACTCCGGGTGACCCGCCAGAGCCAACTGCGTGTCGAACTGCCGCCATGGCTGCCGGGCAGTCCAGGACGCCCGCGCTCGACACGGGTGATGTCGTGTGTGTCGTAACGAGCCTTGGTCGAGTCGCAATACTAACCACTGAACACGCTTCTCAAACCACCAAGGACCCAGAGCTGACATTCTCGGCCGCTATCTGGGAATTTTCCCCGTGACGACTCACATACCTCACCGACCGCATCCTGATCACGCAAGGAAACAGTCTCGTCTGTCCGACGCTGCCGGGCAACGAGCCGGTTGCCGGTCTAGCCCCCGACCTGGAGAGCCACGCGAAGGAGGCCACATGCGAACCTGGCGCAATGATCCGATGGTGCGAACCCGATGGATCCTGCTCGCGCTTGCCACGCCCCCCTTGCTCTTGGCGTTCATCTTGGGCGATAACCACGACGTCCGCTTCACCGCGGCATTCGTCTACACGACTGGTCTCATCATTCTCCTGGTCAGTGAGCGCATCATCGTCAGCACTCGTACCAGGCCAGAGACACGCCTTGCCAACGCACGCCAAGGCTCCATACAGAACTGACCCCACCCCCGCCCATGGAAGGATGGCCCGTGCACCACAGACCGATGGGCCGCAAGCCGGAGAGGGCCCACTGCCGATGCTGCTGCAACTGATCGCGGAACACGCCATACACATGTCCCACGACGTTCTGTCGCATGCCCCCTCATCTGCGCCCGGCGACCCCGACACGGCGAACCTCGCCGAGTGGATCCGCAACATCTTCGGCCCGATCTTCCTGGTGATCGTGTCGATCGTCGCGATCTTCTTCCTGTTCACACGCGAGATCACCCGCTTCGTTCAGTTCGTGCTACTTGCGATCGCCGTGGCAGTCATCTTCTACGTCCCCAGAATCATCGAAGTGGTCGCGCGAGGGATCACCCGTGCCCTTGGTGTGGAATAACCGTCCCACTCCGCCAGGCAGCCCAGAATGCTCCAGGTCGGTGTGTGAGGAATTTCCCTACTCAAGTCAAGCGCGGGCCGGGGGCGGAAGGTCGCGCAGCTGCTGAGGGGTAATGTCGGTGGACATATTTCCGGGGACCACTCCACGCGCGGCTGCCCGTGCTTCCCAGATGGCGGGGCTCACCGGGCGGGCGGCCCTTGCAGGATCTGCCTTTGCAGGATGCGGCGGGCCGCCAGGCCGCCGGTGTCGATGTTGATGGACAGCTCCTGGTACCCCTCCGGCTCGGCGGCGATGACCTTCTCCAGGATGTTCAGCGCCTCGACGTCCTGGAGCACGACCGTGCGGTTGCTCTCCGCGAGGAACGCCGAGACCTTCTCGTCATCGAGGGCGAAGTCGCGGGCGACCATCCAGAAGTCGTGCGTGGTGGTCTCGGTCTCGGGCGTGATGGCGTAGACGATCTCTGCGTGGCACGCCCTGGAGTCGTCGCCGTCCGGGCCGGGCTCGACGCCTGTGGGGGCGATGCGGCTGTGCAGGAGGTAGAGGCACGGCGGGTGGAACTCGATGTCCTGCCACCGGTCGATGCGGCCCTCGATGCCCGTGGACTCGGCGTAGAAGGACGGGCATTCGACGTCCTTCATACGGCGGCTTGCATAGATGACGCCCGCGTCCTCGTCCACCTCCGTGGTGATCGGCGTCTGCGCCACCTCTGGCGTGCCGATGTAGCCGGCGTGCAGGTACGTCTCATGGGACAGGTCGAGGAGGTTGTCGACGAGCAGCTCGTAGCGGGCGTCGAGGGGCTCCATGCCGCGGACGGTCACGTACCCGGCCGAGTCCAGCCAGGGAGCGCGCGGGACGGCCTTCGCGTCCCCCTCCCCGTCTCCGATCCACACCCAGACGAGCGAGTCCTGCTCGACCACGTGGAAGGCGGGGACGCGGGCGGTGCGCGGGACGCGGCTCTGCCCCGGCACGGCGACGCACACCCCGTCGGGCGCGTAGGTGAATCCGTGGTAGCCGCAGACGATGTTGTCGCCGTCGCGGCTGCTCTCCGACAGGGGGAAGCGGCGATGCACGCAGCGGTCGGTGAGGGCGACCGCCTCCCCGGCCCGCGTCCGGTACATGACGAGGGGTTCACCGCAGATGGTCCGAGCCAGGAGGCCATCGCCCACCTCCTGGCTGTAGGCGGCCACGTACCACTGGTTGCGTGCGAAGACCATGGGCGTTCCTCCGGTGGGCGAAGAGTCGGGCGTCGGTGTATCGACCATCCCGGCGGGGCGGCGAGGGGGACCACACCGATTCCGTCCAATGGAAGAACCGCCTGGCGGCGCCCGTGCGGTCAGCGGCTGTGCAGCGCGGTCTCCGGGGGACGCAGCGCGCGGGGCGCGCCGAGCGCCCGGGAGATGCCCCGGGCGCTCGCGCGCACGACGGGCGTCAGCGCCCGCGCCTCCCAGCCTTCCGAGGGGACGACGATCGCGACGGCGGCGACGGCGGTGTCGTCCGGGCCGAAGACGGGCGCGCCGACCGACAGCGCGAACGTCTCGACCTGGCCGTCGCTGACCGCGACGCCGGTCCGGCGGATCTCGGCGAGGACGCGGCGCAGCTCGGGGCCGGACGTGATCGTCCGGTCGGTGAAGCGGCGGAGGGGACCGGCGATGGCCCGTTCCTGGAGGGCTGTGTCCGCGTGCGCGAGCATCGCGAGGCCGACGCCCGTCGCGTGGGCGGGCCAGCGTCCCCCGACCCGGGACAGGACGTGCACGGCGTCGCGGGCGGAGATCCGCTCGATGTAGACGACCTCCAGGCCGTCCAGCACCGCGAGGTGGACGTTCTCGTGGGTCGCCTCGTAGAGGTCCTCCAGGAACGGCATCGCGGCCTCGCGCAGCGCGGGCCCGCGGGGTGCGAGCGCGGCGACCTCGAACAGCCGCAGGCCGATCCGGTACAGGCCGCCGGAGTCGCGTTCCAGGGCGCCCCAGTGAGTCAGCTCGCCGACCAGCCGGTGCGCGGTGGACAGCGGCAGCCCGGCGTGGCGGCTGATCTGGGTGATGTTCAGCGCGGTGCGCTCGGCGGAGAACGCCTCCAGGATGTCCAGGACGCGGCTGGTGACGGTGGGCCGCCCGCCCGTGGTGGAGCCCGTGGTGGAGCCCGTGGTGGAGCTCGCCGAAGGCCGCTTTCCGGACGCTGTCATGGCATGCCGTGCTCCTCCCGCACCCGCGTCTTGAGGATCTTGCCGGCGGCGTTGCGGGGGATCTCGGCGGCCAGCACCGCCGATTTGGGGATCTTGTAGCGGGCGAGGCGTCCGGCCAGCGCGTCCAGGACCTTGCCGGGGTCCACGTCCGCGCCGGGGCGGGGGACGATGACGGCGCGGCCGGCCTCGCCCCACGTGTCGTCCGGGACGCCGATGACCGCGCATTCCAGCACGTCGGGATCGGCCAGGATCGCGTTCTCCACCTCGGCCGGGTACACGTTCTCCCCGCCCGAGATGATCATGTCCTTGATCCGGTCGACGATGAAGGCGTAGCCGTCCTCGTCGACGCGGGCCGCGTCGCCGCTGCGGAACCAGCCGCCGTCGAGCACCTCGGCGGTGTCGCCGGGCCTTCCCCAGTAGCCGCGCATGACGTGCGGGCCCTGCACGACGATCTCGCCCGTCTCACCGGGCGCCACGTCCGCCATGTCGGGGCCGACGACGCGCACGTCGCTGAAGAAGTGCGGCACGCCCGCCGAGCCCGCCTTGGACACCGCGTGCGCGGCGTCGAGGAACAGCGTGCCGGGGGCGGCCTCGGTCATCCCGTATCCCTGCAGGAACGTCAGGCCCCGTTTCTGGTAGGTCTCGATCAGCGACGGCGGCACCGGGGCGCCGCCGCAGGTCAGGATGCGCAGCGAGGACAGGTCCGCGCCGGCCCAGCCCGGCTCCCGGGCGACCCGCTGGAACATCGTCGGCACCCCGAACATGAACGTGACCCGGTGCTCGGCGATCATATCGAGGGTCGCGGCCGGGTCGAACGCGGCGACCAGCACGCACGTCCCGCCCTTGAGCAGGACGGGCAGCGTGAGCATGTTGAGCCCGGCGGTGTGGAACAGCGGCGCGGACACCAGCGCCACCTCGCCCGCCACCAGGTCGTGGTCGATCAGGACGTTGACCGCGTTCCAGGTGATGTTGCCGTGCGTGAGCGTCGCGCCCTTCGGAGACCCGGTCGTCCCGGACGTGTACATGATCATGCAGGGGTCGTCGGGCGCGACGGGCAGGTCGAGGGGGTCGTCGTCCGCGGCGGCCAGGAGCACCTCGTACCCGCGCTCCCCCGGGTCGTCGAGCGCGATGTGCTCCCGGACCGGGGTACGGCCGCGGACGGCGTCCACCAGCCCGGCGTGGGACGGCCCGTGCACCAGGACCGACGCGCCCGAGTCGTCCAGCTGGTAGGCGATCTCCGGGGCGGTGAGCCGGGTGTTGAGCGGGACGAACACGCCGCCGGCCATGCCGGTGGCGAACAGCGTCTCCAGGAAGGACGGATGGTTGGGACCGAGATAGGCGACGCGGTCGCCGGGCCGGACCCCGAGGCCGCGCAGCGCGTGCGCGAGGCGCGCGACGCGGCCGAGGAGGGCGCCGTACGTGGTCGTCCGCCCCTCGTGGACGAGGGCGGCCGCCCGGGGGGTCTTGCGGGCGCGGCGCGCCGGCCACGATCCGAGTCCTTCGTTGCGCATTCGGGCCGTCCTCTCCCCGGGGGTGGGCGTACGGCCGAAGTTAGGCGTATTCTTCACAGCGGTCAATGATTTGCCAAACATAAGCCGAGCGGCGGCCGGGCGCGGCGGCCGCCGTCGTTAGGCTGGCGGGATGACGGGAGCCGAACGGGTGGCCGAACCGGTGAACGCACAGGAGGCAAGCGACGGTACGGCCGCGCCGTCCACGAGGCTCCGGCCGCAGTCGCTGATGCTGACCTACCTCGGCAACTACGTCCTCGGGCGCGACATCGCGGTGTTCAGCGGCAGCTTCATCGACACCTTCGCGCGGCTCGACGTCGGCGAGCACGCCGTCCGGTCGACGCTCACCCGCATGGTCGGCCGCGGCCTGCTGATGCGGCACCGCTCGGGCCGCCGCATGCACTTCGGGCTCACCCCCCGGTCGGAGGAGATCCTGCACGACGGCGAGGACCGCGTCTGGCGGCGCGGGGTGCTCAACACCGACTGGGACGGCCGATGGACCGTGCTCACGTTCTCCATGCCCGAGTCGTGGCAGCGCGTCCGGCACGACCTGCGCGCACGGCTCACCTGGGCCGGGTTCGGGTCGCTCGGCAACGGCACGTGGATCGCGCCGTCCCGGGTCGACGTCCGCCCGATCGCCGAGGCCCTCGGCCTGAACGGCCACCTCAAGGTCTTCGCCGGAAAGGCCGAACAGCCGACGGACATCGCCGCGATGCTGCGGGAGGCGTTCGACCTGGACGGCCTCGCGGCCGGGTACCGCGCGTTCCTCGACCGGTGGGACCGCCCCGATCCGCTGCCCGGCGCCCCCGACGACCTCGCCCGCTATCTGTGGATGACCACCGAGTGGCTGCAGCTCGTCCGCGCCGATCCCGGGCTGCCCGTCGGGCACCTGCCCGCGGACTGGCCCGCCGTCCGGGGGCAGCGGGTCCTGATGGAGCTGCGCGACCGCTACGGGCCCCCCGCGGGGCGGCTCGCGGACGAGGCCATCGAGTTCATCCGCCTCCGCTGACCCTCCCCGCCGGGTCCGCGCACGAAAGGCGCATGACCTGGGCGTTCGCGGGTACGCGAAGTTCCTGCGATGACGGAAGGTGATCGGCATGTCTCTCGGAGCGGACGGGCCGCCGGACGGGCCGCCGGCCAGGGTCCCCGCCGACCCGCTGCGGATACGCAGCGGTGTCCGGGACGGCCACGCCCCGGTCCTGGTGGTGGAGGCGGAGGGGGAGCTCACCATCCTCACCTCCGACCAGCTGCGCGAGCACGTCCTCGCGGACATCCGCGACCTGGACGGGCCACCGCGGGTGGTCCTGGACGTCGGTGAGGTCGGCTTCTGCGACTCCTCGGGTCTCAACGCCCTGATCGTCCTCTGGAAGAGCGCGCACCGGGACGGCGGCGAGCTGGTCCTCGCCCGCCCGGGGCGGCGGTTCCGCACCATCATCGAGCGCAGCGGCCTCGACCGCCACCTCATCGCCCATCCGTCGCAGGAGGCGGCCGTCGCGGCCCTGACCGCGCCCGGCCAACCCTGACCGCCCGGCAAACCCTGACCGCCCGCGAGCCCCGGCGTCATGGGTTCCCTTGCCGCCATTGCCAGATGATGATACGCATTTCGTATTAACGTCTCACGAGGGCAGGTCCCATGGCGAGCCTCGACACCCCCACCTCCCCCGCGCGCGAAGAGCACGGCACCGCGGGCCGCCCGGCGGGCGCCATCCCCGGGCCGTCCTCGCTCACCTGGCGGTACGCGGGCGACTGGCGCGGTGTGTTCACCGGCCGGTCGACGCTGCTGCTGCAAGTCGCGCACCCCGTGGTGGGCGCGGGCGTCGCCGACCACTCCGAGTTCGTGGAGGACCGCTGGGGACGCCTGCTGCGCACCCTGGAGTCGGCGAACAACTTCCTCGGCTACCGCGGCGACGAACGCGGCAGGGACGAGGCGGCCCGGCTCCGCGAGATCCACAAGGACATCAAGGGCGTCGACGCCGAAGGCCGCCGGTACCACGCGCTGAACCCGGAGGCGTACCTCTGGGTGCACGCGACGCTCTTCCACGGCATGCTGCACACGCAGCGCGTCTTCGGCCGCCCTCTGGAGCCCGCCAAGGAGGAGGCGCTCTTCCAGGAGTGGCGCGACCTTGCGCTCGCCCTCGGCATCACCGAACGCCACCTGCCGGACTCCCCCGCCGCCTTCCGCGACTACTTCGACGACATGGTCGAGAACCGGCTCGAGGACAACGAGACCGTGCGGCTGCTCATCCGGCTCGACCGCAGGCCGCTTCCGCCGCCCCCGAGATGGCCGCTGCCCAAGGCCGCCTGGACGGGCCTGATGCTCCCCCCGACCCGGCTGATGCGCCAGACGGGCGTGGCCACGCTCCCGCCCGTCCTGCGCGAGCGGTTCGGGCTGCGCTGGACGTCCGCCGACCGCGCCCGCTTCGAGATGTTCGCGCGGAGCGTGCGCCTCGCCGGCGCCGCCACCCCCGAACGGCTGCTCTACTCGCCCATCGCGGCCCGCGCCATGCGCGCGGCCCGCCGCGCGCCGGGCGGCTAGAGTCGGCCGCACGATGACGAGCGACGACGAGCTCCTGCGCAGCCTGCTCACAGGCAGGCCGGAGAGCGAACCCCAGACGGACCGGATCCTGGACGCCGCCCTGCGGTCGTTCGAGACCTACGGGCCGCGCCGCACCACCATGGACGACGTCGCCCGCGAGTCCGGCCTCGGCCGCGCCACGATCTACCGCCGCTTCCCCACCAAGGGCGACCTGGTCACGGGCGTCCTCCTGCGGGAGGCGCGGCGCTTCTTCGCCGAACTGGACGAGGCCGTCGCGGCGCTGCCCACCCTGGAGGAGCGCCTGGTCGAGGGCTTCGCCGAGACCCTGCGCATCAGCCGCGAGCAGCGCCTGATGACCCGCCTCATGGTCGTCGAGCCCGAGCTGTTCCTCCCGCACGCCACGCTCAAGGCGGGCCCGCTGCTGGCCGCCGCCCGCGGCTACCTGGCCGGCCGGCTGCGCACCGCGCAGCGCGCCGGCGCCGCCCCGCCGCACGTCGACCCCGAGGTCGTCGCCGAGATCCTCATCCGCCTCACGCAATCCCTCATGCTGACCCCCGACGGCCACATCCCCCTCGACGACGAGGGCGCCCGCGACTTCGCCCGCCGCTACCTCCTCCCCATCATCCGCGACTCCGCCGGCTAGCCGTCCCGGCCGGCCGCCACCTCCCGGAGCGCCTCCAGCCCGCGCGCGATGGGCGGCTGCCGGTCGCTGCCCCGCCGCACGCACGCGATGATGCGCCGCGACGGCACCGCCGTCCCCCGCAGCGGCACCCGGACCACCTGGTCCCGTGGCGGCAGCGGCGCCAGCCGGGGCACCAGGCCGACGCCGAAGCCGCGGGCGACGAGTGCCGAGACCGCGAACCACTCGTTGGCGTCGTGGGCGATGCGGGGCACGTAGCCGGCCGCCGCGCAGGAGGCGAGCATCAGCCGGTGCTGGTCGGACCGGTCCGGTGAGCCGATCCACGGCTCGGCCGCCGCGTCGGAGAGCAGCGCCGTCTCGCCCTCCGCGAGCGGATGGCCGGCCGGGACGAGCAGATCCTGCGGCTCGTCGAGCACCGGCCATTGCGCGAACCTGGCGTCGTCGGAGGCCGGGGTCCGCGCGCTCGGGATGACCACGGCGATGTCGCAGTGCCCCCCGAGGAGCAGTTGGGCGGTGTCGTCGCTGTCCTTCTCGCTCATGTGCACGGCGAGGCCCGGATGGTCCTCCCGGAGCCGCGCGGCCGCAGGGGCGACGAGCGCGGCGAGGGCGCTCGACACGCTGCTGAACCGCACCTGCCCGGACGTCCCGGTCCGGTGACCGTCCAGGTCCGCGCGGGCGCGCTCCCACTGGGCGGACAGGACGTCGGCGTGCCGCAGCACCGTGTGGGCCGCGGCGGTGAGCCGCACGCGCCGCCCCTGCGGCTCCAGAAGTTCGACGCCGAGGTCGCGGGCGAGCTGCCGGAGCTGCTGCGACACCGTGGAGGGCGTGAGGTGCAGCGCCTCGGCCGCCGCGGTCACCGTCTCGCACTCCCGCAGCACCCGGAGCGTCTGCAGCCGATGGTCGATCATGTGGCCATCCAACATGAATCGATGCGGGATCTTTTGATGGACCCGAACGATTATGCCCTCGCAGACTGGCCGCATGTCGGCGGAAACGGACCCTCCGGACTCCGGGGCCGGCGCGCGGGACGCCCCGCGCCGCGGCCCGGCCCCGCTGCTGGTGCTCGGCAGCGTGGTGTCGATCCAGGCGGGCCAGGCCTGCGGCAAGGCGATGTTCCCGGCGGCCGGCGTCGCGGGCGTGGTCACGCTCCGGCTGGCGTTCGCGGCGCTCGTCATCCTCCTCCTACACCGTCCCCGCCTGCCCGGCCGCGACTCCCTCGCGCCGATCGCCGCCCTGGGCGCGGCCATCGCCGGGATGCAGCTCATCTACCCGGCGATGGAACGGCTGCCGGTGGGAGTCGCCTCGACGCTGCAGTTCCTCGGGCCGCTGACGCTGGCCCTGGTGCAGGCGCGCCGCCCTGCGGACCTGCTGTGGGCCGCGCTCGCCGGGACCGGCGTTCTGATGCTGACCGGCCCGTCCGGTTCCTCCTTGCCCGCCGCGGGGATCGTGCTCGCCCTGGCGTCCGGCGCCTGCATGGCGGCCTATCTCGTCCTCAACAAGCGAGCCGGGGCGCTGGGCGGCTCGCCGCTCACGTGGGCGGTGGTCGTCGCGGCGCTCCTGATCGTGCCGCTCGCACCGGTGACCGGTGGGGTACCGACGAGGCCGGACGTCCTGCTCGCCGGGCTCGGCGTCGCCGTGCTCTCCGCGGTCGTCCCCTGGTCGCTGGACATGGCGGCACTGCGCAGGCTGCCCGAGCGGGTGGTGGCCGTGATGGTCAGCCTCGAACCCGCCGCCGGGGCCGTGGCGGGCCTCGTCGTCCTGGACGAGCACCTGACCTTGTCGAGGTGGGCGGCCATCGGCTGCGTCTCCGCCGCGTCGGCCGGTGTGGCCCTCGCGCGCCGGAACCACGTCTAGTGCGGTGTCCACCGACGTTCACCCGTGCGTTGAGCCACCGGCACCGCCAAGGTTCTGGACACGCACTACCAGGGGTCGGGGACGGGGACGGTGATCTTGAGGGTGGTGCCTTCGCCGGGCGGGCTGTCCACGGTGACGTGGCCGCGGAGGGCGCGGACGCGGTCGGTCAGGCCGGCGAGGCCGCCGCGCGGGGCCGGGGCGGCGCCGCCGACGCCGTCGTCGCGGACCTCGGCGACGACCTCGCCGGCGGCCGGGCGGACGCTCAGCTCGATGGAGCCGGCCGCCGCGTGCTTGACGGCGTTGGTGAGGGCCTCGCAGAGGGCGAAGTAGAG
>NZ_SMKK01000028.1 GCF_004348425.1 Actinomadura sp. 7K507 | reverse complement strand
CGTCACGCTGATCTGGGTCGCGTACGCGAACACGCCGACGCCCGAGGAGCCCACGGTGGCGGGCGTCGAGGACCAGGCGTCGATCTTCTACTACACCGACGGCACGGAGATCGGCCGGGTCGGCAAGAAGCGGCAGAGCGTCGAGCTGGAGAAGATTCCGCCGCACGTCCGGAATGCGGTGCTGGCGGCGGAGAACCGCAGCTTCCGCACCGACCCGGGCTTCTCGGTCAAGGGCACCACGCGTGCGGTGTGGGACAACCTGACCGGCGGGTCGGGCGGCGGGTCGACGATCACACAGCAGCTGGCGAAGAACTACTACTCCGACCCGAACAACCGGACGATGAGCCGGAAGTTCAAGGAGCTGTTCATCGCGATGAAGCTGGAGGACAAGCACACCAAGGACGAGATCCTCAAGCTGTACCTCAACACGATCTATATGGGCCGCAACACCTACGGCATCCAGGCCGCTTCGCGCGAGTACTTCGGGACGGACGTGTGGAAGCTCAACCCCGACCAGGCGGCCGTCCTCGGCGGCATCATCCAGAACCCGAACCGCGACCCGGCCGCCAAGGCGAACGAGAAGTGGGCGACCGGCAGGTACGAGTACACGCTCAACGGCATGGTCTCGATGGGCAAGCTCAGCCAGGCCGATGCCAGCAAGCACATCCAGAAGGGCCTGCCCAAGATCAATAGGGCCGGCACCAGCGACCAGCTGTACGGCGGCCAGCGCGGCTACATGCTGATGCGCGCCCAGGAGGAGCTCCGCAGGCAGGGGATCGACGAGAAGGAGCTGACGACCAGGGGCCTGCGCGTCTACACCACCTTCAACCGCAAGCGGATGGCGATGGCCAGGAGGGCGGCCGAGAAGACCGTCCCGCAGGTGAACCCGAAGAAGCTCGCGAAGAAGAAGATCCGTGTCGGGCTGGTGTCGGTGAACAGCGCGAACGGGGAGGTCGTGGCCTTCTACGGCGGGCCAGACTATCTCGACCAGTCCTTCAACAACGTGTGGCAGGGCTCGGCGCAGGGCGGGTCGGCGATGAAGCCGTACGTGCTGGCGACGGCGCTGAAGCAGAACTACAGCCTGAAGAGCACCCTTGAGGGACGGTCGAAGACGCCGATCGGCCCGGACGGCAGCGTGGTGTCGAAGGACGATCCGAATGCCTCGATCGTCCCCAACACCCATGACGTGGGCACACCGGTCGACATGGTCAAGGCGACGCAGGACTCGGTCAACACCGCGTTCATCCAGCTGATGGGCAAGGTCGGCATCGAAGCGGTGATCAAGACCGAGACCGACGCCGGTATCGCGAAGGACCTGCTGGCCCCGCACGACTGCTGCCTGAACCTCGCGCTGGGCGTCAACAACATCCGGCCGATCGAGCAGGCGGCGGGCTACGCGGTGTTCGCCAACGGCGGCGTGTACCACCAGCCGCACGTGATCCGGCAGGTCAAGGAGTCCGACAACAAGACGGTCCGGCTGAAGCCGAAGTACGAGAAGCGCCGGGTCTTCGACGCGAAGGTCGCCGCGGACGCCACGTACGCGATGCAACAGGTCGTCAAGGGCGGGACCGCGACGGCGGCGGCGCTGCCGAACCGTCCGGCGGCCGGCAAGACCGGTACCACCGACCGGAACGTCGCGGCATGGTTCGTCGGGTACACCCCGCAGATCTCCACGGCCGTGACGCTCTTCAACGACGACACCGGGCCGGACGGGAAGAAGAAGTCGGTGGTCCTGCCCGGGATCGGCACGGTGGAGGGCGGAACGATCCCCGCCCGCATCTGGAACTCCTACATGACGAACGCCATGCAGGGCATCGAGGTGCAGCAGTTCCCGCCGCCGGCGTGGGGCGGGATCGTGCAGAAGTGGGCGAAGCCGCCGAAGAAGAAGGACGACAGGCCGCCGTGGTGCGACGAGCCGATCGGCCGGTTCGACCCGCGCTGCCAGGGCGACGGTGACGGCGACGACGGCGACGACGGTGACGGCCGCGGCAAGCCGGCGTGCCGGTCGCCGTTCGAGAACGGCGACTGCGACCCGAACAAGCCGCCGAGCAACCCGCCGCCGCGGTGGTGGTGCCAGCTTCACCAGGGCGACCAGGCCTGCCGCGGCAGGCGGGGCGGCCGGGGCGTGGAGCCCAACAACCAGCCCAACACGGCGGGCATCGTGCCGCTGTTGCCCTTGTCAAGGCCTCCGGAATGAACCCCGGAGGGTCCTCTGTCCGAACCTCCTGGTGGAGGCGGTGGTGTGACATGAAGCATGTTCGCGGATTGCCGCACGCCAGCGGGCATGATCAAGCGCGTCCGGACGGCCGGGGAGCGGAAAGCCTTGTCCCATCGGCCCCCGCGCCACCGGGTGCGCAGTACTCTCTGACGACGCACAGCCGTACCCCAGTTTGATGAGGTCGCGTGAGTAACCCAAGCCGATACGGACCGGAACACGGAGATGGCCCCGGCCGGAGGGGAGCCCCCCGTCCCGGCGGTCCGGGCGCGCCCGCCGGTGGGCCGCGTGGCGGACCGTCCGGCTCGCCCGCGCCCGGCAAGGGCCCGCGCCCCGGCGGCAGGCCGGGCGGCCGGGGCGGCGGCCCCGCGAGGGTGGGCGCACCCGGCGGCGGCGGCAAGCGCCGCGGTTCCTCATCGGCCATGCGTTCGGGCCCGGGTGGACGTCCCGGAGGCCGTGGCGGTCCCGGCGGACCGGGCGTTCCCGGTGGACGCGGGCCCGGCGGACCTGGCGGTCCCGGTGGACGCGGGCCCGGCGGGCCCGGCGGACCCGGCGGACCTGGCGGTCCCGGGGGTCCGGGCGGGCGCGGCGGTCCCGGGGGTTCCGGGGACGGCGGCTTCTGGGGAGACGAGGGCCGCGGCAAGCGGTCCAAGAAGCCGGACGATCCGGAACAGAGCGGCTGGCGGCGCTACATACCGTCCTGGAAGATCATCGTCGCCGTCGTCGGCGTGCTGATCCTCGCCACGTCCGTGCTCGTCGTCGTCGCGTACGCCAACACCCCCATCCCGACGGAGAAGCAGCAGGACGCGATCCGGCAGGAGTCGGTGATCACCTACGCGGACGGTTCGCCGCTCGCGCGGATCGGCACGCACCGCGAGAACGTCCCGCTGGACAAGGTCCCGAAGCACGTCCAGAACGCGATCCTCGCGGCCGAGGACCGGGGCTTCTGGACCGAGCCGGGCATCTCCCCGACCGGCATCGCGGGCGCGATGTTCCGGGCGGCGACCGGCGGTGACATCGCGGGCGCTTCGACGATCACTCAGCAGATGGCCCGGAACTACTACGCGAGCCTCAGCCGGGACCGCACGGTCAGCCGCAAGTTCAAGGAGATCCTGATCTCCATCCGTCTCGGCAGGGAGATGGAGAAGGAGAAGATCCTTGAGCTGTACCTGAACACGGTCCCGTTCGGGCGCCGGTCGTACGGCGTCCAGGCGGCCTCCCGCGCCTACTTCCACAAGCCCGTCGACAAGATCAACGAGTCCGAGGCGGCGATGCTCGCCGCGATGATCCAGCGTCCCGGTTACTTCGCCACGTTCGGCCCGGCGTCCAACCCGGCCAAGCAGGCGCTGATCGACCGCTGGAACTACGTCCTCGACGGGATGGTCGAGCAGGACTGGCTCGACTCGGGCAAGCGCGCGGGGATGAAGTTCCCGCAGACGCAGGAGAACTGGAGCGACGTCCCGGACGACCCGAACGCCGGCTACCTGGAGGCCCGGGTCATCGCGGAACTGAAGTCGCTGGGCGTCAGCGAGCAGATGCTGGAGACCGGCGGCCTGAAGATCAAGACCACGTTCAACAAGGGGTTGCAGGACTACACCAACAAGGCCGTCAAGCAGATCAGGAAAGAGAACGGGCTCGGCAACGACATCCAGTTCGCGCTGACGGCGGTCGACCCGAAGTCGGGTGGTGTGGTGGCCGCCTACGGCGGCCCCGACTTCCGCAAGCAGCAGTTCGACAACTCCTTCCAGGGCAACGTGCAGCCCGGTTCGTCGTTCAAGCCGATCGTGCTGGCCACGGCCCTCGACCAGGGCATCAGCCTGAACACGACGATGGACGGCAGCTACAAGCGGACGATCAACGGTGCGACGTTCACCAACGACAACCGCGCGGAGAACGGCGTCTACACCATCAAAGAGATGACGGCGATGTCGATCAACACGTCGTACGTCGAGCTGGGGCAGAAGGTCCAGTTGTCCAATGTCGTGGAGATGGCCAAGAAGATGGGCATCCCCAAGGACACCGAGAACCTCAACGCCAACTACACCTCGCTGCCCCTCGGCGTCATCGACACGACATCGGTCACGATGGCCTCGGTCTATTCGACGTTCGCCGCGGAGGGCAAGCACCGGCAGGCCCACGTGATCAAGTCGGTCTCCGACAACCAGGGCAACCCGATCACGAACGAGGACGGGAACGTCCTGGAGAAGCTGCCGTACGAGACGCCGACGCAGGCGTTCTCCGCGGGTGTCGCGGCGGACGCCACGTCCGCGATGCGCGCGGTCGTCTCGTCCGGTACCGGTGAGCGCGCGAGCCTCGGTGCCCGCCCGGTCGCCGGCAAGACCGGTACGACGGACGAGAACAAGTCGGCCTGGTTCGTCGGTTACACGCCGGAGCTCGTGACCGCGTCGGCGATGTGGCGCCAGGACAAGAAGGGGAACCGCAAGTCGCTGATCGGCGTGGGCAACTACAGCCAGGTCTACGGTGGTACGGTCCCCGCCGACCTGTTCAAGAAGTTCATGACGAAGGCCCTGGAGAACAGGCCGGTCACGCAGTTCCCCCCGCCGGTCAACGGCGGCGAGATCGCCCCGTGGGCGAAGCCGACCCAGGCGCCGGAGCCCACGACGTCGCCGACCCCCAGCACGTCGCCCTCGTGCCGGCCGGGCCAGCCGAACCAGCGGCCGGGCTGCCCGTCGGACTCGCCGAGCCCGACCAACACGCCGACGACTCCGCCCGGGCAGGGGGAGCCCTGCAATCAGCTGGGCCTGCCCGCCGGCTGCAATCCCAACATCCCCCCCGAGGGGGACCGGGACTGGTGGTGCGCGCAACCCCAGCACAGGAACGATCCCGCCTGCCGGGATCAGGAAGAACCAGACGACCCCAACCAGAACCGCCCGCGTAACTAAGGCGGGCGGGACACCGTCCCGATCCGCCCGGATGGAGCGGTCCGGATAGAGCGGCCCATAGAGCGGCCCGGAGCCCATGGTGGTTCCGGGCCGTCCCAATTTCCGGGACGGGCGGCCCGGGGCGGGCGCGATGACCAATAGTCTTGCTGTCCATGTCGTCGTCATCCGAGAGGCTCGAAATGGCCGCCGCCGACACCGACACCGGCAGCGACAGCGACAGCGGCGAGGCGGACGGCCCCGGCCGGCTCCGGCGGCTCGCGCCGGTGCTGACGGGCCTCACCGCGTTCGTGTGCCTGCTCGGCTGGCTGCAGAAGCAGCCCTGCGCATCGGCGAAGTTCGATTTCATCCAGACGACGACGAACGCCTGCTACACCGACATCTATCCGCTCTACTACGTGCGCGGTCTGAGTGAAGGCAAGACCCCGTACTTCGACGCGCTGACCGCCACCGGTTCCGACATCCAGTACGTGGAGTACCCGGTCCTTTCCGGTGCCTTCATGCAGGTGGTCGCCTGGCTGGCGCAGCCGTTCGACGAGAGCGCCCGCGGGATGGCGTTCTTCAACATCACCGCGCTGCTGCTCGCCGTCCTCGCTGTCGTGGCCGTCCTCGCCACCGCGTACGTCGCCGGGCGGCGCTCGCTCCGCGCGGGCCTGATGGTGGCGCTGTCCCCGTCCCTGCTGCTCACCGCGTACATCAACTGGGACCTGCTCGCGGTGGCGCTGTCCGCGCTGGCCCTCGCCGCCTGGTCGGCCCGCCGCCCGGCGCTCGCGGGCGTGCTGCTCGGGTTGGCGATCGCGGCGAAGTTCTACCCGCTGCTGTTCCTCGGCCCGCTGGTCCTGCTGTGCGTGCGCGCCGGGCAGTGGCGCGCGTTGGGACGGATGCTCGCCGGCACCGCGGGCGCCTGGCTGGCGGTCAACCTGCCCGTGATGCTGTTCGCGTGGGACGGGTGGAAGGAGTTCTACTCCTTCAGCCAGGGACGCGGGATCGACTGGGGGTCGATCTTCTTCTTCCTCCAGGAGCACGGGCTGGAGAACGTGTCGTCCGAGACCGGGCTGCTCAATCTCCTCGGCACGGGCACGTTCCTCGTCCTGGCCGCCGGGATCGCCGTCCTCGCGCTGGCCGCGCCGCGCCGGCCGCGCCTGCCGCAGCTGATGTTCCTCGTACTGGTCGCGTTCATGCTGCCGAACAAGGTCTGGTCGCCGCAGTACGTGCTGTGGCTGCTGCCGCTCGTCGTCCTGGCGCGTCCGAAGCTGCCGGCGTTCGTGGTCTGGCAGATCGGCGAGATCATCTACTTCTTCGGCATCTGGTGGTTCCTGCTGTCGGTCTCCGCGCAGACCGAGGGCGCGTACCTCGCGGACACGCTGTCGGCGGTGCTGGCCTTCGACGCGCCCGAGGGCGGCATCAGCCAGGAGGTCTACCACCTCGCGCTGCTCGCGCGGTTCCTCACGGTGCTGGCGCTGGCGGCCCTGGTGGTGTGGGAGATCCTGCGACCGTCCGCGGACGTGGTCAGGTCGGACGGGGTGGACGATCCGGCCGGAGGTTTCCTCGACGGCGCGAACGACGTGATCTCGCTGGGACGCTGGCGCGGCCGTCACCACGCCGGCGTCCCAGCGCCTTCCTAACTGCGCGCCCCGTCAGTCACGCAGGCCCGTCAGTCGCGCAGGCCCGTCAGTCGCGCAGGGCCGTCAGTCGCGCAGGGCCGTCAGTCGCGCAGGGCTTCGATGAACCATTCGAACGACGGTGTCATCGCGGGCCAGACGGGCCAGCCGTTGATGGTGGCGATCAGCTGCCAGTACCGTTCCGCGCGCGGGTCGGTGCCGATCTCCGTCCGCCGCAGCAGCTCGCGCCTGAACTCGGCGCTGTCCGTGGTGCCGTACGCCTCCGCGTACATGGCCACCAGCTCGTCGACGACGGGGCGGGCGGCGTCCGAACCCGGCTCGATCCCGTCGGCCATCGCCGCCGCGATCTTCTCCCCCGTCGCCTGGCCGATGCCTGCCGCGTCCTCGGGGTAGGCGCCCTTCCCGATCTCGGCGGCCTGGGCCTCGGCCATCCGCCGCACCGACGTCCGGAAACCGGGGTCGCCGACGAGTTCGGCCAGTTCGACCCAGGCGTCGACCTGCTCGGGCTCGGGGTCGTCGGGCAGCTCCGGCAGCGCGGACCGCATCTTCGCCTCGAAGCCCGGGTCCACGTCGAGCCCGGCGAACGACTCGTCGATGAAGTCGGTGATGATGCGCCGCCGCTCCTCGTCCGAGAGCCTCGCGAGTTTGTGCATGAGTTCGATCTCCTCGGGACTGGATCCTCGTTTGGCGACCGCCCGCAGCACGGCCCGGCGCAGCCGGAGCGTCCGGATCTGCACGTCCAGCGCCTCGGCGTGCGTCGTCGCGACCTCCCCGACGCCGATCTCGCGGTCCAGCACCCGCCGGACCGTGCCGAGATCGACGCCGAGGTCGCGCAGCGTCCGCACCAGATCGAGGCGCGCGACGGCCTCCACGTCGTACAGCCGGTATCCGGCGGCGGTACGGGAGGTCGCCGGCACCACGCCGGCATCGGAGTAGAACCGGATCGTCCGCACCGGAAGGCCGGTGCGGCGCGCCAGTTCCCCGATCGTGTACAGGGTGTCGCCTTCCATGCCGTCCACCATGGGGCCTCCAGTGACTAGAGACTCAAGCCCGTCGCCATCGGCGCAGGTCAGCGCGTCGGTGACCGTCCGGCGGCGGTGGCTGTGCGACGATCTCGGACGCATCCGGTGACCTTCCCCGGGAAGCCACCGGGAAGATCTGGCCGGAATCTGCCCATATTGGGGGATTTCGCGGGCGATGCACGGGGATGATCGCGGCCGGTGGGGCTGGTCGCCCCCGGGCCGCGCGCACGCGCGGGGAGCACGAACCTCCGGGAGATGACGTGGACGCGAACCAAGCACTGACCGAACTGCTCGCCGGACGGCTGGCACCGGGCCTCTACCAGTGGCGGACGCCCCCGGTGCCGGGCGCGGTCGGCGACACGAGCTGGACCGAACGCGCGGAGGAGGCCGGCCTGCGCGCCTTCCACCTCGACGGCCGCCGCGCCCGCGACAAGGACGCGTTCCTGCGGCTGTGCGCGGACGTCTTCGAACTCCCCACCGGGGCCGCCGACGACTGGGACGCCCTCCGCGAGAGCCTCGCCGACCTGTCGTGGGCGCCCGCGAAGAGCGGCTACCTGGTGCGGTACGAGTCGTGGGCCGAACTCGCCGACGCCGACCAGCGGTCGTTCCGCGCCGTCCTGGACGTGTTCGCGGCCGCGGTGAAGGCTTGGCGGGACACCTCCACCCCCATGACCGTCCTGATGTCGAGCGTCGGTGTGGAAGTCGCAGGCGTCCCCCGCATCGCCTGACCGGAGGTTAGTAGGTGGTCGTGCTGCCCGTCTCGGCGGCGAACATCGCCAGCCCGAGGATGTAGAGGAACCAGAAGACGACCCAGCCCGCCGTGAGGAGGTAGCCGAGGATGAGGCCGGTAACGGCCATTCCGTTGCCGCCCTCGCCCGTCCGCTTGATCTGGCTCTGCGCGACGTGGCCGAAGATGATCGCGAGGATGGACGTCAGGCCGCAGGCGAAGAAGCCGATGATGCCGCAGATCATCGACGCGGTCGCCATCCCGTTCGTCGGCGCGGCGACGGGGACCGAGGGACCGTAGTAGTGGTGCTGCTGCACCGGTTGCTGGGAGTAGGACTGGGCGTAGGGGTCCTGTGAGCCGTACCCGTAGGGGTCGTATGCCATGTGATTCCCGATCGGTTCGCGCGCCCGCCGCTGGAGTGAACGCGCGTGCGCTGAGGCTGGGTTCCGGATTATGCCAGTGTGACGCGACCTTCGGTTTTTGTCGTCATGCTGGTCTTACGGGGGATTAGATGTCGCGCCGGCCCCACGGGTTCCCGCCTCCCCGCGGACATCCCTGACTTTGCGTCGTCAGAGCTTCGAACGCAACCAGGAGATGTCCTCCGCCTGGCCGTCCGCCGGCGTCTCCACCACCACCGGCGCGCCCGCGGCGCGTACCACGCCCAGGATCAGTTCGGGTTCGATGCTGCCGCTGCCCAGATTGGCGTGCCGGTCGGCCCCGGACCCGAACGCGTCGCGGCTGTCGTTGCAGTGCACCAGATCGATGCGGCCGGTAATGGCCTTGATGCGGTCGACGGCGTCGAGGAGCTCCTCCCCCGCCGCGTGCGCGTGGCAGGTGTCGAGGCAGAAACCGAGCTTGGACTCCAGCCCCGGAACCCCGGACAGCACCTCCCACAGCCGCGAGATCCGGTCGAACTTGCGCGCCATGGCGTTCCCGCCGCCCGCGGTGTTCTCGATATAGACGGGGATGGGGCACTCCACCCGCTCGAACACCTTGCGCCAGTTCTCGAAACCCGTCTCGGGGTCGTCGTCCTTCAGCACATGGCCACCGTGCACGATCAGCGCCTTCGCGCCGATGGACGCGGCCGCCTCCAGCTGCTGGGTGAGGTTCTTACGGCTCGGGATGCGGATCCTGTTGTTGGAGGTCGCCACATTGATCGTGTAGGGGGCGTGCACGTAGGCGTCCACGCCGGAGCCCGCCAGCGCCTCGACACCCTCCGGCAGGACCGGCTTCTTCCAACCCTGCGGGTCCCCCAGGAAGAACTGGACGACGTCCGCCCCGATCGCGCGGGCGTTGTCGAGCGGGTTGGTCTGGTCGACATGGGCTCCGATGCGCATGCCGACGAGCCTAGCCGTGCCCTCCGACAGCCGCGCCCCCAGCAGCAGCGGCGCATGTGCGCGGGGACGGGCTCAGAGTGACAGGCCGCCGTTGTTGAGGGCGAAGCCGACGCCCAGGAACGAGGCCACCATGCCGACGACGTTCAGCCATCGCTCGTTCGTCGTCTCGGAGATCATCTGGGAGTACAGGGCGAGCGGCAGGCCGATCAGGCCGGCGATGGCACCGGGGAAATGGGTCGCCTCGATCCAGCCCAGGATGAGGGCGGCGAGACCGATCGTGACCGAGGCGATCGCCAGCGCGTCCTGGAGCCGGTGCGTCTCGGGCTTGCCGTCGAGGCCGATGCCCTGTCTCCTCGTGCCTGCTGCCTCTTGCGGCATCGGACCCTCCTCAGGTGATGGCTCCCGCGTCAGGCGTGAGTCGCACGCGGGACCGGACGGACCATGCCGGTAGAGATGCCCAGCGAGGCCGGGGATCAATCGGCGCGGGTGGACAGAAAACGTCGGCGGCACCCGGTAGTGTCGAACATGGATTCGAGAAACCGGCTCGGGCCGTCCCTCCGAGGGAAGCGGGGGAGAGCAGGAGGTGCACCATGGTGACGAAAGCGGAGTTGGGGCTCATCGGTGACGCGGAGCTCGTCGAGGAGCTGTCGCTGCTGACGACCCAGACCGCCCGCATGCGCGCCCGGATGGCCGACATCATGGCCGAACTGGAGCGGCGGCGCTGTACCGGCAACGTCCGCCGGCACGCCCGGCGCTGAGGCGCCGCACTCCCGGAACCGGCTCACACGCTGCCAACTGTTGGTAGCCTGTATCGGTCTCGCGGCAGGTGCGCCCGGCGATCCGGGTTCCCGCGCCGCCGCGGAGGACGCAACAGCCCTCCTGTCACGGAGAGACCGTGACCGCACCAGTCCAGAGGAGGTAGGGACACAGCATGCGTCGTTACGAACTCATGACCATTCTCGACCCCGCCATCGACGAGCGCACCGCGGGTGCGGCGCTCGACCCGTTCCTGAACGTCGTCAAGGACGGCGGCGGCAGCGTGGAGAAGGTCGACGTCTGGGGCCGCCGGCGCCTGGCGTACGAGATCCAGAAGAAGTCCGAAGGCATCTACGCGGTGGTCGACCTGTCGGCTGAGCCTGCCACGGTCAAGGAGCTCGACCGGCAGCTCAACCTGAGCGAGTCGATCCTCCGCACGAAGGTCATCCGCCCCGAGGTCCACTGAGCCAGGCTCAGCCCTCTCACCAGCCGGAGCGAGCCCCATGGCAGGCGACACCGTAATCACGATCGTCGGGAACCTCGTCGAGGACCCGAATCTGCGCTTCACCCCGAGCGGCCAGGCGGTCGCGTCCTTCCGCATCGCCTCGACCCCGCGGTATTTCGACCGCCAGTCGGGCGACTGGAAGGACCGCGAGGCGCTGTTCCTGACCTGCAACGTCTGGCGGCAGGCGGCCGAGAACGTGGCCGAAACCCTGCAGCGCGGCATGCGGGTGATCGTGCAGGGCCGCCTCCAGCAGCGGTCGTACGAGACCCGCGAGGGTGAGAAGCGCACCGTCTTCGAGATCGAGGTCGAAGAGGTCGGTCCGTCGCTGCGCAACGCCACTGCCAAGGTCAACAAGACCCAGCGGCAGGGCGGTGGCGGCGGTGGCGGCGGCTTCGGCGGTGGTGGCGGCGGCGGCCAGGGCGGCGGTTTCGGCGGCGGCGGTGGCCAGCAGGGCGGCGGTTTCGGCGGCGGTGGCCAGCAGGGCGGCGGCGCCCCGGCCGACGACCCCTGGGCCACCGGCGGTGGCGGCGGGGGCGGATTCTCCGACGACCCGCCGTTCTGACACCGGCCTCGACCCCAGCAAGATCAAGTAAACGTCCATTCCCGCGCGAGCGGGGCTCTCCCAAAGGAGCACCACGATGGCGAAGCCACCTCCCCGCAAACCAAAGAAGAAGGTTTGCGTTTTCTGCCAGGAGAAGATCTCCTACGTCGACTACAAGGACACCGGTCTGCTGCGGAAGTTCATCTCCGACCGCGGCAAGATCCGTGCCCGGCGCGTGACCGGCAACTGCACCCAGCACCAGCGGGACGTCGCCACGGCGATCAAGAACGCCCGCGAGATGGCGCTGCTGCCCTACACCAGCACCGCGCGCTGAGGCAGGGGGAAGATCATGAAGCTCATCCTGACCCAGCAGGTCTCCGGGCTCGGTGAGCCCGGTGACATCATCGAGGTCCGCGACGGCTACGGTCGCAACTACCTCGTCCCCCGCGGCTTCGCCATCAGGTGGACCCGGGGTGCCGAGAAGGAGATCGAGTCGATCAAGAAGGCGCGTTCGGCTCGCGAGATCGCGACCGTCGAGCACGCCCAGGAGGTCGCCGGCCGGCTGAAGGCGCTGCGGGTGACGCTGCGCACCCGCACCGGCAGCGGCGGCCGCCTGTTCGGCGCCGTCACCGCGGCCGACATCGCCGAGGCGGTCCGCGCCGCCGACGGCCCCGACCTGGACCGCCGCCGCATCGAGATCGGCAACCCGATCAAGACGATCGGCACCCACCGGGTCAGCGTCCGCCTCCACAGCGACGTCAACGCCACCATCGACGTGGACGTAGTCGAAGCCTGACGCACTCAACCGAACGACCCCCGCGCCCCGCCAACGGAGCGCGGGGGTCGTTTCGTGTTTCGCCCAGATGTTCTCGCCGCCGCGGATGAGCATGTCCTTGGCGCGGTCGACGCCGGGGTGCGATGCCCGGCGCTTCCCGGGGTGGCGGTCCCGGGCTGGGGTGCGACCGGTCGCATTCGCCGAGGCGAAATCGACCCCAATCTGCGCGGCGTCGAGCTCTGGTGGCGGCAATCTCTTCTGCAAGATCGTGCGTTGCGCGGTTCAATGCCGGGGCCTGCGCCCTGGGTTTCATGTGAAACGTCCCCGAATCGCCCTGTGTTTGGGTGATCAACTCAGCGGCCAATACGTTCCGTAACCACACCGACGCGGAACGAAAGGGGCGGCGTTGATCGCGCATTCGGAGGACGGCGCGGACGACCGGGACCGGGACGGCATGCTGGTGACGCGCCGGGCGCTCATCGGCGGGGTCGTGGGGGCGGGCCTGCTCTCGGTGGGGGCGTCCGTCCAGAATGTGGCCATGGCGGACGAGCTTTCCGCCGCCGGGCCGGAGTTCAAGTCCGGCGGTCACGCCGCTTTCAGGGCGGACGCTCCACAGGTGTACACGCGTTCCCAGTGGAACGCGCGCTCACCGAAGCGTCCGGCCAAGGTCCGCGGCAAGGCGCCCGACCGCATCGTCATCCACCACACGGCCACCGCGAACTCCAGCGACCGTTCCCTCGGCCACGCCTTCGCCCTGTCCCGGAAGATCCAGAAGTGGCACATGGACAGCAACGGCTGGGACGACGCGGGCCAGCAGCTCACCATCAGCCGCGGCGGCATCGTGATGGAGGGCCGCAACAAGAGCCTGAAGGCCATCCGGGCGAACGACCTCGCCGTCGGCGCGCACGTCCTGCACCACAACGACCACACCATCGGGATCGAGAACGAGGGCACGTACACGAAGAAGCAGGTCCCGAGCCGGCTGTGGGACTCGCTGGTGGAGACGTGCGTGTGGCTCTGCCGGTCGTACGACCTCGACCCGTCCGAGGCGATCGTCGGCCACCGCGACTACAACAACACCGCGTGCCCCGGCGACCGGCTCTACGCCCGGCTGCCCGAACTCCGCAGGTCAGTGGCCGCCCGCATGGACGGCCCGTCAAGCTCGGACAACGCCACCGGCGGCCAGGAGGCGCCGATCTTCCCGCCCTTCGACGGCTTCGGCTGACCGCCCCGCCCGGGATCAGGTCTCGGGGGTGGTGTAGCGGGTGCGGCGGCGGGCTATCTCGGGGTCGATGCCCTCGACCAGGGACCAGATGCCCGCGACGCGTTCCACCAGGGTCTCGGGTGGCAGGCCGGCCAGGCCCTCCGCCGCCAGGTCGTCGATCGCCTGCGTCAGCCGGGTCATCCGCTCGCCATGCGTGGAACACATGTTCGAATAGTAGCGAGTGTGACGGCCGTGGCGGGTGCGGTTCGCGGAAATCGGCTCTCAGCGGACGGCGCCGGTGACCATCCAGCGGTCGCCGCGGGCGCGCAGGCCCAGCGTGAGCAGGCGGGTCAGCATCCACAGCCCGATCGCCGCCCAGAGCCCGACCAGCCCGGCGTCCGCACGGTAGAGGACGATCGCGGCCGGCAGGAACACGACCGTCGCGATCAGCGTCGTCGCGGCGAGGTACGCGCCGTCGCCCGCCCCGATCAGGATCCCGTCCAGGACGAACACCACGCCCGCGACGGGCTGCAGCACTGCCACGATGAGCAGTGAGGCGAACAGCAGGTCGTGGACGCCGGCGTCCGAGGTGAACAGGGCGGGCAGCCACGGGCGGACCAGCAGTATCACCAGGCCGAAGAGCACGCCGCACCAGATCCCCCACAACACCATCCGGCGCGTGACGGCCCGCGTGCCCGCGGTGTCGGACGCGCCGAGGTAGCGCCCCGTGATCGCCTGCCCGGCGATCGCGATGGCGTCGAGCGCGAACGCCAGCAGCGTCCACACCTGGAAGCCGACCTGGTAGGCGGCGATCTCCTCGTCCCCCATGCGGGCCGCGATCGACGTCCCCACGATCAGCACGACGCGCAGCGCCGCCGTCCTGACCAGCAGGCCGAACCCCGCCGTGGCCGACGTCTTCAGCCCGTCCAGATCGGGATGCACCGGGGCCCCGTGCCGCCGCGCCGCCCGCAGCACCACGAGGACGTAGACGGCGGCGCTTCCCGTCTGGGCGATCACGGTCCCCCATGCCGAGCCGGCGATCCCCCAGTCCAGGACGAGCACGAACAGCGCGCTGAGCACGGCGTTCAGCGAGAACCCGCCGATCGCCACGAGAAGCGGTGTGCGGGTGTCCTGGAGGCCGCGCAGTACACCCGTCCCGGCCAGGACGACCAGCATCGACGGGATCCCGAACAGGCTCACCCTGAGGTAGGTCTCGGCGTATGGCGTGACGGCCGGGGACGCGCCGAACGCCTCCACGATCAGGGGTGCCAGCGGCCAGCCGGCCGCGATCAGCACGAGCCCGATGCCGACCGCGAGCCACATGCCGTCGATCCCCTGCCGGATCGCCCCCCGCATGTCCCCGGCGCCGAGCCGCCGGGCCACCCCGGCGGTCGTCCCGTAGGCGAGGAAGACGCACAGGTAGACCAGCGTGCTGAGGGCCTGCCCGGCGACTCCCAGGCCGCCGAGGGGCTCGGTGCCCAGCCGGCCGACGATCACCGAGTCCGTCAGCAGGAACAGGGGCTCGGCGACGAGGGCGCCGAACGCCGGGACGGCCAGTCGCAGGATCTCGCGATCGTGCGTGCGCGCGGGCCGCCGGGGAGTCGTCGTCACCGCGCCGAGGGTACCAGCCGTGTAATTCCCCTAAGGATTTTCACGCCTTACATCGAGGGGGACGGTCAACTTTCTTTCCCGCACACCCGGTGGACGGCGTTTTCGCAGTTCAACGGGTCGCTGTCGCGATCGTCCACCGTGAATCCACAAAGTTGTCCACAGGTCGTGCACAACCATCCCGGCGTGTCTGCACAGGCACTCCACAGGCTCGTCCACAGGACGCTTTGCTCGCCACCGCGTGGGCTCGGGAGAATGTCGGACGCTTCAGATAGACGTGGGGTGGACGGTCCGCGACGGGGTGGACGGGGCCGCCGCGACCGGAGATGAAGGGGGTGCGACATGAGCGTTGCCGAGATCGGGCCGCCCGAGCCCGAGTTCGAGCGCACCCCACCGCACGACATCTCCGCCGAACAGGGCGTCCTCGGCGGCATGCTGCTGTCCCCGGACGCCATCGCCGAGGTCATCGAGGTCCTGCGCACGCCGGACTTCTACCGCCCCGCGCACCAGATCGTCTACGACACCATCCTCGACCTCTACGGCCGCGGCGACCCCGCCGACGCCGTCACCGTCGCCGGCGAGCTGACCAAGAACGGCGAGATCGGCCGCATCGGCGGCGCGCCCTACCTGCACACCCTGATCTCCCTGGTGCCCACGGCGGCCAACGCCGGGTACTACGCCAGGATCGTCCACGAGCGCTCGGTCCTGCGCCGCCTGGTCGAGACCGGCACCCGCATCGTCCAGATGGGCTACGCCGCGGACGGGGCCGACGCCGACGAGGTGCTCGACCGCGCCCAGGCCGAGGTCTTCGCCATCGCCGAGAAGCGCGCCGGCGAGGACTACGTCCCCCTGAGCGAGATCATGCCGGGCGCCCTGGACGAGATCGAGGCGATCGGCAGCCGGGGCGGCCAGATGGTCGGCTGCCCCACCGGCTTCGCCGACCTGGACGCCCTGACCAACGGCCTACACCCCGGACAAATGGTGGTAGTCGCCGCAAGACCGGCAATGGGCAAGGCGTTTTGTCTGGAAACTCCCCTTCCGACCACTTCTGGGTGGACAACTATGAGGGAAGTGTCCGTTGGTGACCATCTGATTGGAGCAGACGGAAAACCGACGCGCGTCGTTGCCGCGACCGAGGTGATGCACGGCCGTCCCTGCTACGAGATCGAGTTCTCGGACGGAGAGGTGATGGTCGCCGACGCCGAGCACCAGTGGCGCACGACAACCCGAGCCGACCGCCGTCAGCAGACTCAACGCAGGACCGCGTATGAATGGTCCCACGAGGCGGCCAACCGGGTCCGGTGGGCGACGGCGGATGCCAACGAGGGATCCCGTCGGTTCCTCACGCACCGTGAGGCGGTGGCCGACGTCGGTGAGGAGTTCACGCATGCGCTCCGCACGATGACCAAGGAGGCGGGACAACGTGGCGAGGTCGACGCGAGCATCTCCAAGCGACACCTTCGCTATGAGCGCGCAAGTCTCTACCGAGGACTGCTGGAGCGCGCGGTCCGTCCCAGGTACTTCGCGACCACTGCGCAGCACCGCTCGATCAAGACGACCGAGGAGATCGCCGCGACGCTGCGCTGCGACGGCGGCAACCGCCCCAATCACGCCGTCGAAGTCGCCGCGCCCTTCCAGTTCCCCGCGGCGGAACTACCCGTTGACCCCTACGTTCTAGGCGCGTGGCTGGGTGACGGGCACAGCCGGTCTGGTGCCATCACCTGCTTCGACGAGGAGATCCTGGAACAGATCGAAGCGGCCGGGCAGCCAGTGGGGCGGCGCAGCACTCCGGGCCGGTTCGGCCTTCCCGGCCTCGCGCGACATCTCAAAGAGCTGCGCATATGGGGTGACAAGCAGATCCCGACTCGGTACCTGCGGGCGTCTGAGGAGCAGCGGCGGGCGCTGTTGGCCGGGCTGCTCGACACCGGCGGGTACGTGTCGGAGACCGGGCAGGTGCAACTCGCGTTGGTGAACAAGCGCCTTGCAGAGGGTGCGCACGAGCTGATACTCAGCCTCGGCTACCGAGCGACGATGACGACCAAACCGGTTGCGGGACGCTCCCTGGAGACTTCCATCCTCTACCGGATCGACTTCACGCCGGCCGAACCGGTGTTCCGGCTGCCGCGCAAGGCGGCTCAGCAGCGGCAGAACGTCCACCCGAAGACGCGGGTGCGGTACATCGTGGACGTGCGGCCGGTGGAGAGCGTGCCGGTCCGGTGCGTCCAGGTCGACAATGCCGACCACATGTATCTGGCGGGGCGGTCGTGCATCCCGACGCACAACTCGACGCTCGCGCTCGACTTCGCGCGTGCCGCGTCCATCAAGCATGGGCTGACGTCGGCGTTCTTCAGCTTGGAGATGGGGCGCAACGAGATCACGATGCGGCTGCTCTCGGCCGAGGCGCGGGTGGCGCTGCATGCGATGCGGTCGGGCACGATGCAGGACGAGGACTGGACGCGCCTCGCGCGCCGGATGAGCGAGGTCGCCGAGGCGCCGCTGTTCATCGACGATTCGCCCAACATGTCGATGATGGAGATCAGGGCGAAGTGCCGGCGGCTCAAGCAGCAGCATGACCTGCGGCTGGTCATCATCGACTACCTGCAGCTGATGACGTCGGGCAAGCGAGTCGAGAGCCGCCAGGTCGAGGTGTCGGAGTTCTCCCGTTCGCTGAAGCTCCTCGCCAAGGAACTCGGCGTCCCGGTCATCGCGCTGTCGCAGCTCAACCGAGGTCCCGAGCAGAGAACAGACAAAAAGCCCATGGTGTCCGATCTACGCGAAAGTGGCAGCATCGAGCAAGATGCGGACATGGTGATCCTGCTGCATCGCGAGGACGCCTACGAGAAGGAGTCGCCGCGCGCCGGTGAGGCCGACCTGATTGTTGCTAAGCACCGTAACGGCCCCACCGCCACCGTCACCGTCGCCTTCCAAGGCCACTACAGCCGCTTCGTCGACATGGCCCAGTAGCCCCCGCGCACTGCGGGTTCCGCGGGCTCGGTGAACGCAGGCGACCGCACGGGCCTGTTCGGGGTCGTGATCGCGTGGCCGGGAAAGAAGTGGACGGGATGATGCTCGGGCTGTAGCTTGCGGTTGTCCGTGACACTGCCCGAGGGGGTGAGACCCATGAACGCTGTATCGATGTGGGTGCTCCCCCTTCCCGTCACGGCCGGGCGATTGATCTAGGTGTCGCCGGGAGCGCCTCGCCAAGGCACTCCCGAAAGGCAACACCCATGCACTCTCCGTTCAATGCCGAGCCGTCGTCGAGCGAAATGGTCGAGCGCGACCTCACCGGGGGCGGCGACTCCGGACTCCGGTCGCCGGCCTCCGGAGCCGATCGCGCGCCCCTCATGTTCGACGTGATCATTGCCGGGTGCGGGCCGACCGGTGCGATGCTGGCCGCCGAACTGCGGCTGCACGATGTGCGGGTACTCGTTCTGGAGAAGGAAACCGAGCCCGTGTCGTTCGTCCGCATCGTCGGTCTGCATATTCGCAGTCTCGAACTGATGGCGATGCGCGGACTGCTGGAGCGCGTTCTCGAACACGGAAGACGGCGTCCGGCCGGCGGCTTCTTCGCCGCCATCCCCAAACCCGCGCCCGAGGGACTGGATTCCGCGCACGCCTATCTGCTGGGCATCCCGCAGCCGGTCATCGTTCGCTTGCTCGAAGAACATGTGGTCGAGCTGGGCGCGCAGGTCCGGCGCGGTTGTGCGGTGGCCGGTTTCGAGCAGGACGACGAGGGTGTGACCGTCGAGTCGTCCGACGGGGGACGCTTTCGTTCGCGCTATCTCGTCGGCTGTGACGGCGCGCGCAGTACGGTGCGCAAACTGCTGGGCGTCGGCTTCCCCGGCGAGCCCTCACGGAACGACACGCTCATGGGCAAGATGGAAGTGGGGGTACCCCAGGAGGAGATCGCCGCCAAGGTGACCGAAATCGGCGAGACCCAGAAGCGATTCTGGCTCCGGCCCTTCGGTGAAGGGGCTTATAGCGTCGTGGTCCCCGCCGCGGGAGTCGGCGATCGCGCGGAGCCGCCCACTCTCGAGGATTTCAAACAGCGGTTGCACGCCATCGCCGGAACCGATTTCGGCGTGCACTCCCCGCGCTGGCTGTCCCGGTTCGGCGATGCCACCCGGCTCGCCGAACGCTATCGCGTCGGTCGGGTGCTGCTGGTCGGCGATGCGGCGCACATCCATCCGCCGATCGGCGGTCAGGGCCTGAACCTGGGCGTTCAGGACGCGTTCAACCTCGGCTGGAAACTGGCCGCACAGATCCGCGGCTGGGCGCCGGAAACGCTGCTGGACACCTACCAGGCCGAACGTCGTCCGGTCGCCGAGGACGTGCTGGACAACACCCGCGCCCAGATGGAGCTGTCGTCCACCGAACCGGGCCCGCAGGCCGTGCGAAGGCTGCTCACCGAGCTGATGGACTTCGACGAGGTGAACCGCTATCTGATCGAGAAGATCACCGCGATCGGTATCCGCTACGACTTCGGCGAAGGCCACGACCTGGTCGGCCGCCGCCTGCGCGACATCGAGGTGAAGCAGGGCCACCTCTACGGTCTACTGGGCCGCGGCCGCGGCCTGCTGCTGGACCGCACCGAACGCCTGACCGTCGGTGCCTGGTCGGATCGGGTCGATCACCTCGCGGATCCCACTGCGGTACTGGATGTTCCGTGCGTCCTGCTGCGTCCCGACGGCCACGTCGCCTGGGTCGGCGACGACCAGCAGGATCTGGACGGCCACCTCTCCCGCTGGTTCGGCAAGCCCGCCACGGGACCTATGCCATCCGGGTGACCTGCGCGTCATGCTCGACGACCGGCCGGTCATCGCGAGTCGGCGTCAGGGGCGGGCGTGGCCGGTCTGCCAGGCCCAGGCTGCGATCTCGACCCGGTTTCGGACGCCCAGCTTGTGCTGGATGCTCGCGACGTGGGTCTTGGCGGTGCCGGGCGTGATGGACAGCGCGGCGGCGATCTCCGCGTTGGTGCGGCCCCGCGCCACGTGGATCGCGACCTCGGCCTCGCGGGCGGTGAGACGCCCGTCGTCGGTGCGCGGGCGGGGCGCGCAGAAGTGGTGCAGCAGCCGGGTGGTGATCGTCGGGCTGATGAGCGCGTCCCCCGCCGCGGCCGCGCGGACGCCCTCCACCAGCAGCGCGGGGCCGGAGCGCTTCAGCAGGAAGCCGCAGGCGCCGTCGCGCAGGGCGGTGTGCACGTACTCGTCGAGGTCGAAGGTGGTGACGACGACCACCTGGAGCGGGTCGGGCACGTCGGGGCCGGCGAGCAGACGAGTGACCTCCAGGCCGTCCATGCGGGGCATCCGGATGTCGGCGAGGACGACGTCGGGACGCAGCCGCCGGGCCAGTTCGACGGCCGTGACGCCGTCGGCGGCCTCCCCGACCACCTGCATGTCGGGCTGGGCGTCCAGGATGATGCGGTAGCCCCCACGGACGTCATCCTGGTCGTCGGCGATGACGATCCGGGTGGTCATGGCCGTGATCGTAGCGGGATCAGGGCGGTGACCCGCCATCCCCGGTCGCCCGCGGGACCCGCGCCGAAGTCGCCGCCGAGGGCCTCGACGCGTTCGGCGATGCCGGGGAGACCGAGGCCGCCGCGGCGCCGCTCGCGCAACGGGCCGGCGCGGCCGGGACGGCCGTCGTCGGTGACGGTGACGCGCAGGGCGGGGCCGGTCGAGGTGACGGCGACGTCGACGGCGGACGCCCCCGCGGCGTGCCGGCGGACGTTCGTCAGGGCTTCGACGACGAGCCGGTACGCCGTCGCCGACACTTCGGGAGGCGGGGTGCCGGCGTCCATCGCCAGCCGGACCCGGGGCGCTTCCGATTCGCTGAAGCGGTCGACCAGCGCGGGCAGTTCGGCCAGGCCGTGCGGCCCGTCCCGGGGTCCGTCGTCGTGGAGCATGTGGACGGTGCGGTCCAGTGAGGCCATCGCGCGCACGCCCGCCGCCTCGATCCGTTCGAGGGCCGCCGCGGCGTCACCGCCGATCCGGGCGGCCTGCGCCTGGACGATCATCCCGCCGACCTCGTGGGCGACGAAGTCGTGCAGGTCGCGCGCCAGGTCGAGGCGCTGCGCACGGCGCGCCTCGGCGACCGACCGGGACCGCCGAGAGTCCAGGGACCGCAGGTACAGCCCGGTGCCGGCGGCGACCGCCGCGCCGAGCCCGCAGAGCAGGCAGCCGAGCAGCGCGCCCCGCGTACCGGCGGGCGGGACGGCGTGCAGCGTCAGCCGCAGCGGGAGCGCGGTCACCGCGGCGGCGCCGAGCGCGCCCGCGACCGCGGCGGGACGGGCCTTCGCCCGCCGTACCACCAGGTGGAGGAGCAGCGCCGCGGCGGCCGTCTCGGCCAGCCACCAGCCGCCCGTGGCGTTGTCGGCGGGTCCCTGGTAGCCGAGGGTCGCCACCAGCGAGCCGGCCGCGGCCAGGCCCGTGATCGCCGCCGGCCGGACGCCGGGGAAGGCGAGCAGCCAGACCAGGGCGGTACCGATCAGCCAGGCCGGGGCGGTGATCAGCGGCCCGGCGTCCGGGGTGCCCGCGGCGGCGGCCGCCGTGAGGGCGGCGATCGACGTTCCGGCGGTGAGCAGGCGGGGGCGGCTCGGCCGAACGGCAGAGGCGCCCGCCGGGAAGATCTGCCGGACGGTCGATGTGCGGGTGGGCCCCCCGTCTCGAAGCTTGTCCTCATGAACGAACACAAGCGGATCGTACAAACCGGGCTGGCCATGGCGGCGGTCGCCTGCATCGCCGGGTGCGGTCTCACGGCCGACGGCGCCTGGGCGGGTGCGTCGGCGACGACGCCGTCCAAGGCGCTGCTGCGCGCCGACACCGATCGCGACGGTCGGCTGTCCCCCGCCGACGACGCGCGGCGCGGCGCGTGGACCGCGGCCCGCGGGGCGATCATGCTGCCGAACCTGGACGACGACGCCTCCCGTTGCCCCACGGCCGCCCGGAACGGCGGGCGGCTCACCGATGCGGCGCTGGCGGCGTGCAACGACGCGGCGGACACGGTGGTGAACGGTGCGGCCGATGCCGCCGATCTGGCGCCGCTGGAGATTCCGGCGGTGAAGGCCGTGTCCGGTTCGGCCCGGGGGACGCTGGTGCCCGACGCCCGGTCCCGGGACAAGGTGCGGATCTTCGTCCGGCGCGGCGGGCGCCTCACGGCACTCGGCGACGGCGGCGAGATCCGTGCGGACGAGTTGCGCCGGGGGGTGCGGCTCGCCGTCGAGGCGCGCGACGCCGTCCGCGACCCGGCCGCCTGGTCGGGGTTCAGTGATCTCACGCTGACGGTCGACGACGGCGGCCGGACCCGGTCCGACAGTGTCCGGTTGCGTGTGGCGCCGGTGCTCTTCCAGCACGATCTGCTTCCTTTGGAGCGCGCGGTCGTGGCGAACCCCAAGGCGCCGGTGACGCTGGAGAAGGGGACCGCGCCGGACAAGCCCGTCAAGGGGCAGGAGGCGTACCGGCGCGACCTGCGCCGCGGCCTGGACGCCGAGGGGCTGCGCGAGCCGTTCATCGAGTCGCCGGCCGGCGGCGACCAGTGGATGGGCGACATGTTCAAGGCCGGGTACGCGTCCATGCCGGGGCCGGGTGGCAAGGAGCACCACATCGTCGTCAACCTCAGGTCGCCGGCCGTGACCCCCGACTTCCCCGCCCGCGACCGCCCGCTGCGGGACGCGTCCCGGCCGGTGTTCACCATGATGCGCGGGCCGGGCGTCGCGGGCCTTCAGGAGTTCGACCCGAAGGCGGTCGACCGTCCCGACGACAACCTGTACTACGGGTCGGCCAGTTCCAGTGGCAACTTCGGGACGATCCCGCCGTACGGGAGGTATCGCACCGGGCGGGTCGTGTACGGAGGCGAGGGCAAGTTCGCGCCCGACGCGAAGTTCACCCGCATGCTGGAGGCTCAGGGCTACCAGGACCCGATCGCCGTCGACACCAGCTGGCTCGGCGTGGGCCACATCGACGAGTTCCTCCACTTCGTGCCCCGGCGCGGGGGCAAGGGCTGGGCCATGGTCATCGCGGATCCGCGGATGGGCATGGGCCTTCTGGAGAAGGTCGCCGGCAGCGGTGGCGGCGGGCAGCGGCTGGTCGAGGGCGTCGCCCCGTCCAACACGCAGTTCCCGAACCTGACGGTCGCGCAGGCCCTGGCCAAGCCGGAGCTGGTGAACGGTACCCGCATCGCGGCGGCGGGCGTCGACCGGGCGCTGCGGCAGTTCCGCGAGAAGGCCGGGATCACCGAACGGGACATCATCCGCGTTCCCGCGCTGTTCACCAAGCTCGACCTGCCCGACGGCTACCCGCGCGAGAACCTGACCGTCACGTACTTGCCGGACGCCGCCAACGGCATCAGCACGGGAACCGGCGGGTACCTCGCCCCGGCCCAGCACGGGCCGAGGCAGGGCGGGCAGGACGTGTTCCAGCAGGCCACGGAGCGGGCGCTGCGCCAGGCCGGTGTGCGCGTCCACTGGATCGAGGACTGGGACTACTCGCATTACGTCGGCACGGCAGGCGGCGACATCCACTGCGTCACCAACGTCCAGCGCGATCTGAGCGGCACCACGCCCTGGTGGCGTTCCGGTCGATGACGTGGCTGCGCATCCGCACGTGGCTGAGCAGCGCCTGCCTGTCATCGCACAGGCCGGTGCGCGCCGCGACGGGGTGGTCGCGGCGCGCACCGTGGGGTGGCCAGGCAGGCGGCGAGGCGGTTACGGGCGGCGGTCGCGGTAGAAGGTGCGGATGGCGTTTGTCAGTTCCTCGGGTACCTCCATTGACGCGAAGTGGCCGCCGCGCGGGTGTTCGGTCCAGGACACGATGTCGGTGTTGTCGCGCTCCGCGAAGGGGCGGATCGAGCGGAAGTCGTCGGCGAAGACGGCGACGCCGATCGGGCCGTCGTTGACGCCGTTCTCGGCGTCCTTCTCGGTGTGATGGAAGCGGGTGGCGCCGGCCGAGGTGTTGGTCAGCCACATCAGGCTCGCCTGGGCCAGCACCTGCTCCTGGGTCACCAGGCTGGTGCCGTTGCCGAAGTTCCAGAAGAGCTCGTTGTAGGCCAGTTGCCCGACAGGTGAGTCGCTCAGGGCGGCGGCGATCGTCAGCGGGCGCTTGGCGTTCAGGTCGGCGTAGCCGTTGACGGTCTGGAACCAGCCCGCGAACTCAAGGGCGGCGTAGTCGGCAGGGGTCATCTTCTCGAACTCCGACGGGTCGCCGGAGGGGAAGGAGAAGAGCTGCAGGACGTGGGCGCCGAGGAAGCCGGGGACGCCTTGCCTGGCGAGTTCGCGTGACACCATCGCGCCGCCGTCCGAGCCGTGCGCGCCGTACGAGTCGTAGCCGAGGGCGCGCATCAAGGTGTCGAAGGCCCTGGCGGTGCGCGCCATCGTCCACGCGCCGTCGGCCAGCGGGGTGCTGAAACCCATGCCGGGCAGGCTCGGGATCACCAGATGGAAGGCGTCCAGGGCCGAGCCGCCAGACGTCTCGGGGGCGGTCAGCGGCTCGATCATGTCGAGGAAGTCGAGCACGGAACCGGGATAGGTGTGGGTGAGCAGGAGCGGCGTCGCGCCGGCGTGGGGGGAGCGTACGTGGAGGAAGTGGATCGTCTGCCCGTCGATCTCGGTGCGGAACTGGGGCAGGGCGTTGAGCCTCGCCTCCACTGCGCGCCAGTCGAAGTCGCGCCAGGCGGCGACGGTCTCGCGCAGGTGGTCCACGGGGGTGCCCTGGGGCCAGCCGTCCGTCGGCAGCTGGTCGGCGTACCGGGTGCGGCCCAGCCGGTGACGGAGGTCGTCCAGGTCGGCTTGGTCGACGGCGACGGTGAACGGCGTGATGGTCAGGTCCGCGGTGCTTTCGGTGTGGTTCATGACGTTCACGCTAGAACTCATACAGGATAGGTTTGGGCCTGTATTGCACGCGATCTTTCGGGGGCGTCGTGATCGGCACGTCGGCCAGGCTGCTGGCTCTGCTGGGCCTGCTGCAGGGCCGCCCGACCTGGACCGGGCCGCAGCTCGCCGACCGGCTGGGCATCGACGTCCGTACCGTGCGCAAGGATGTCGAGCGGCTGCGCGAGCTGGGTTACCCGGTCGACGCCGTCCGCGGGCGCGACGGCGGGTACCGGCTCGGCGACCAGGGCCGACTGCCGCCGCTGCTGCTCGCCGACGACGAGGCGGTGGCCGTGGCGGTCGCGCTGAGCGTGGTCGGCGCCGCCGTGCCGGGGCTGGCCGACGTCGGAGGCGAGGCGCTGGCCAAGCTGGAGCGCTCCCTTCCCGGGCGGCTCCACCGGCGCGTCCGCGCCCTGCGCGAGACGACCGAGGCGGGCCCGGCGAACACCGGCACGAACGTGGCCGACCCCACGGTGGACGCGGTCCTGCTCGGCGAGCTGGCGGCGGCGGTCCGGGACCGGCAGGGCCTGCGCTTCCGCTACCGCGACGGTGAGCGGGTCGAAGCCGATCCGTACCGGCTGGTGAGCTGGCAGCAGCGCTGGTACGCCGTCGCGCGGCGCCGGCCGGGCGGCGAGTGGGCGGCGTTCCGCGCCGACTGGATGGAGCTCCGGACGCCCGGGGCCGGACGTTTCCAGGCGCGGCCGATGGAGGGCGGCGACTACTCGGCGTTCGTGCTGCGCGAGGTGGCCTCGACCGGCTGGCGGGTCCATGCGCGGATCCTCGTCGACGCGTCCGCGGACGAGGTGCTGGCGAGGATCAACCCGACCGTCGGCGTCGTCGAGACCGTGGACGAGGCGCATTCCGTGCTCGTCACGGGGGCGGACAGCCTGGAGGTCGTCGCCGTGTGGGTGGGGATGCTGGGACTCGACTTCCACGTCGACTCGCCGCCCGAACTGGTCGCGCACGTCCGCGACCTGTCGCAGCGCTACGCCAGGGCCCTACCGCCCGACTGACCCTGCCCGCCGTGACCGATCCGTCGCGGGGTGGCTGAACCGGGCGGCCGTGCTCGCCCGTACGGGAGTGCGAGTGCCTCGGGCGGCACGTGCCGGTTCTTCACCCGGGGCACCCTGCCCTGGGGCGAGTGGGGCGGGCGGTCCCGTCCATGGTGGCGGGGACGGTGATGTGACGTGCGGCTGCGGGAGCCTGGGCCTGCGGCGCCGGGGAGCGGCGTCAGGGTGCTCGCCGGTATGGGCAGTGGGCTGGTGCCGGGGCTGGCGGTCGGGGCGCTGATGGCCTGGCAGGGCCTGCTGGCGTCCCACGGCGCGTACGGCTGGGCGGTGTTCGCCCTGTACGCGATGGTCATGGGTGTGCTGCTCGGCGGGTTCGTCGGGCGGCGGCCGTCCGGTCCGGCGGTGTCGGCGGCGGGCGGGCTGCTGCTCGGGCTGCTCGGCTGGACGGTGTGGTGGCTGACGCTGAACCCGATGCTCCGGGGGACCAGGCCGACGTGGTCGGTCGAGGCGGCCGCGGCGGTGTATCCGGAACTGGTCGGCTCGCTGCTCCAGGGGACCCTGTCCGGGCTGCTGTTCCACCTCGCCGTGCGGCGGTTCCGCGGGCGTCCCGCCAAGGCGGAGGTGCCCGCGCCGCGCGTGGTGATCGTCGGGGGAGGGTTCGGCGGGATCAGCGCCGCGCGCCGGTTCGAGCGGCTGAACCTGCGGGGGCACCGCGTCGACGTGACGCTGGTCAGCGACTCCAACTACTTGCTGTTCACGCCGATGCTCGCGGAGGTCGCGTCCGGTGGCCTGGAGGGGCAGCACATCGGTTCACCGGTCCGCGCCGCCGCGCCGCACACGCGGTTCCGCCATGGCCGGGTCGCCGGGGTCGACGTCGCCCGGCGGCGCGTGGTCCTGGAGACGGGCGGCGAGCCCATCGGGTACGAGCATCTGGTGCTGGCGGTCGGGTCCGTCCCGGATTTCCTCGACCTGCCGGGCGTGGCGGAGCACGCGCTGACGCTGAAGTCGCTCGGGGACGCGGTGCGGTTGCGCGAACGGGTGCTGGCGCTGCTGGAGCGCGCCGACCAGGAGGCCGATCCGGCGGAGCGGAGGCGGCTGCTGACGTTCGTCGTGGCGGGCGGAGGGTTCGCCGGGACCGAGTCGGTCGCCGAGCTGTACGACCTGACCCATGACGTGCTCCACTTCTATCCCGCCATCTCCCCGGACGAGCCGCGTTTCGTCCTCGTCCACGCGGATGAGCGCATCCTGCCCGAGCTGTCGGAGCGTCTCGGCGGCTACGCGCTCGGCAAGCTGCGGTCGCGCGGCATCGAGTTCCGCCTCGGTGTCCGCGTGACCGGCGCGACCAGCCGGGCCGTGCGGCTCGACGACGGCGAGGCGGTCGAGACGGCGACCTTCGTGTGGACGGCGGGCAACCGGCCGAGCCCGCTGCTGCGGACCCTTCCGGGTGAGAGCGGCCGTCGCGGCGCGGTCGTCGTCGACCGGACGCTCCGCGCGTTCGAGATGGACCGTGTCTGGGCGGTCGGCGACTGCGCCCAGATCCCCGCCGAGGACGGCGCCCTGTACCCGCCGACCGCCCAGCACGCGACGCGGGAGGGCAGGGCGGTCGCCGACAACGTCGCCGCCGTCCTGAAGGGGCAGCGGCCCAGCCCGTTCCGCTTCAAGTCGATCGGGACCTTCGTGGCGCTGGGCCATCGCACGGCCGCCGGGGAGATCCGCGGCCGTCCCTTCTCCGGCCTGAGCGCCTGGCTGCTCTGGCGCGGCATCTACCTCGCCAAGCTGCCCGGTGTCGAGCGCCGTGTCCGCGTCCTCCTCGACTGGGTCCTGGACGTGGCGTTCCCGCGCGACATCGTCGTCACCGGCCCGCCGGCGGACGCGCCGGTGCCGCTGCCCGAGCAGGCCGCGCGATGACGGCGGAGGCGGTCCGCGAGCCGGTGTTCCCCGGGCGGGGCGCACCGGCCGGCGCGTTCGCCGGCGCGGCCGGGGGCCTGGTCTGGGGGGCGGCGATGCTGTCGCTCGGCACGCTCCCGGACGTCGCGGTGCTCGCGGGGTCCGGGTCGCCGTGGCTCGGCTTCGTCCTGAACATGGCGATCGCGGTCGTGATCGGCGGCGGGTTCGGGCTGCTGGCGGTGCATCAGCGGGTCCGGTCGAGGGAGCTGCTGTTCTGGGGCCTCGCCTACGGGGTGTTCTGGTGGTTCCTGGGGACCTTGACGCTGCTGCCGCTGCTGTCGGGGACGCCGATGGCGTGGAGTCTGGCGGCCGCGCAGGAGGCCATGCCGAGCCTGTTCGGCCACCTCTACTACGGCGCGGTCACCGCGGTCGTCTTCGCCGTCCTCCAGCGGGACGGCCGTTCCGAGTCCGGGGACCGCCTGCGGCCGGGGACGCTGCTGCGCGGTCTGCTGGCCGCCTTGGTCGTCGGGGGGCTCCTCGTTCTCGCCTTCGGCGCCGGGGCGCGTCTCGGGTGGCTGCCCGCCGTCGCCGTCTGCATGGGGGTCGCCTACCCCCTGGTGTTCACCGGCCGCGCGGAGGGCACCGGGCCGGCGGTCGTCCGCGGCACCGCGTACGGCTTCCTGTGGTGGATCGTGGCCGGTCTCACGATCGCGCCGCTGCTGGACGACGGCACGCTCGACTGGTCGCAGCCCGCGGTGGCGGAGGCCACGACCCGGCTTCCGCCGTACCTGCTGGCCGGCGCCGGGATCGCGGTCGTCTTCGGCTGGCTCGGTTCGGTCGCCCGCGGCCTGTTCGTGGACGACGTGCGGCTCCGCACCCGCACGATCGGCTCACGCGGGCTGCGGGTCGTCGGCTACGGCGCGCTGTCCGGGCTCGTCGGCGGCGTCCTGTTCGGTTTCGTGTGGGGCGTCGTCGACGTGCTGGACAGCGTGGCGAAGCTCGTCGGCGCGGGCGGCAGCGTGGCCGGGTGGATCGTGCATCTCCTCATCGCCCAGGGCATCGGCGTGTCGTACGCGCTGCTGTTCCGCGGGCGCGGCTACGACCTGGTGTCCGGGGTCGGCTGGGGGCTGTCGTACGGGTTCTTCTGGTGGGTGTTCGGCGGCTTGACCCTGATGCCCGCGGTGCTGGGCGTCCCGCTGTGGTGGACGCCGCCGACGATCGCCGCGGACTTCGCGAGCCTCATCGGCCACCTGGCGTACGGCGGCGCGCTGGGTGCCGTCCATGCCTGGCTGGAGCACCGTGAGAACCCGTGGTGGCTGGCGCGGAACGACCTGGAGGCCGCACGCGCCGCCGCCCGCCGCGAGCAGGTCCTCGGCTCGGCGCCCGCCCTGTGGATCCTGACCGTCCTGATAGCCCTGACCATCCCGGTGATGGTCGCCGGCGCCTGATCGGCCGGCGGCCGAGATACTTAGCCCTTGCACTAACTATTGGGGCGTGCGATAGTTAGCCGCATGGCACAGTATTCGGCGCAGCTCGACGGGGTGTTCGTCGCCCTCGCCGACCCGACCCGGCGCGCCGTCGTCCGGCGCCTCGGCCACGGCCCCACCAGCGTCGGCGACCTCGCCCGCGAGTTCCCGATGACCCTCCCCTCGTTCATGAAGCACGTGCGGACGCTCGAATCGAACGGGCTCATCCGCACGGTCAAGTCCGGCCGGGTGCGCACCTGCGAACTCAACCGCGAGCGGCTCGACCTGGTCGACGGCTGGCTCGCGGAGCAGCGCCGGATCTGGGAGGCGCGCACCGACCGCCTCGAACAGTTCGTCACCGACCCGGAGGAGAACCGGCAATGACCTTTGACCGAGACCTCGACCTCGCCCTGGAGCGGATCATCCGCGCCCCGCGCACGACGGTGTGGAACGCCTGGACGGACCCGTCCCAGCTTGAGCGCTGGTGGATCCCCGCCCCGGCCCGCTGCCGCGTCGACCGCCTGGACCCGCGGCCCGGCGGCGCGTTCGTGACGCGGATGAGCGACGACGGCGCCGAGTTCGTCCCGCACACGGACGCGTGCTTCGTCGCCGTCGACGAACTCGAACGGCTCGTGTTCACCAACGCGGTCGACAGCACGTGGCGTCCGGCGAGCCCCGCCCCGGTCGCGATGACCGCCACGATCACGCTGGACGACCACCCGGACGGCACGGACTACCGGATCGTCGTCCGCCACGGAACGCCCGACGCCCGCGCCCATCACGAGAAGCTCGGCTTCACCGACGGCTGGGGCACGGTCGCCGCCCAGCTGGCCGCGTTCGCGGAGGGCGTCCGATGAAGATCGCTCTCACTGAGTTCGTGACGCTCGACGGGGTCAGCCAGGGCCCCGGCTCGCCGGACGAGGACACCAGCGGCGGCTTCACCCGCGGCGGCTGGCTCGTCCCCCACATGGACGGGACGTTCGTCCAGCGCGCCTCCGGCTGGCTCGACCTCGCCGACGGCCTGCTGTTCGGACGGCGGACCTACGAGGCGTTCGCCCGCGACTGGCCGCAGATCACCGACCCGGCCGACCCGTTCGCCGAGCGGATGAACACCCTGCCGAAGTACGTCGTGACGAACACCCTCACCGAAGGGACCTGGAACCCCACGACCGTCCTCAAGGGCGACCCCGCCCGCACGGTCGCCGACCTCAAGGCGCGGCCGGGCCGGGAGATCCAGATCCACGGCAGCGCCCGCCTCGGCGACTCACTGCTGTCGGCGGGCCTGATCGACACGCTTCGCCTGGTGGTCGCACCGACCGTCCTCCGCACCGGCCGGCGGCTGATGGCTGGGCCGGGTGCCCCGTCCGGCCTCCGCCTACGCCACCACGAGGCCACCCCGAACGGCCTGCTCCTCCTCGAATACGAGGTGACCGGCGAGGCCGGCCAAGGCGAGTACGAAGGCGTCGCCGCCCTCGCCTAGGCGGCACCGCGGGCCTGGCCGACACGGGTCACGGCAGGCTCGCGGCGTGGTGGTCGATGATCCGGGTCAGCAGGCCGGTGAGCTGGTCACGTTCGGAGGGACTGAGGGGGGCCAGGAGGTCGTTCTGGATGCCGCCCAACACCGCATCGAGTTCTTCCAGGTGGCGGGAGCCGTCCGGGGTGAGCGTGATGATGTTGCGGCGCCGGTCGGACGGGTCGGGCGTGCGTTCGATCAGGCCCTTGGCGGCGAGTTCGTTCAGGGCGGCGACGACATCGCTGCGGTCGATGCCGGTGTGGCGGCCGAGCGTGGCCTGGCTGGACGGGCCGTACTCGTCGAGGGCGGCGAGCAGCCGGTAGTGGTAGCCGCGGGCGCCCGCGGCGGCGAAACCGTCGCTGACCAGGCGGTGGCTGTGCGCGGACGCCAGGCTGATCAGCCAACTCGGGGCGTTCAGGAGGCGCGCGGGCGTCGGGGCATCAGCCGTCGTCATACGGCTCAGCCTAGAGCTCGTTGGCCCAACCAACGACCCCCTGGCGATGGCGGCCGGTCGCCCCCATTGGTGCAGGCATGCCAGCGCGTCCGGCGGGCAATGGCGCTCGGCCGGTGTCCGTGGTACGCCTAAGGCCTTGCGGTGACCCACTCGCCCCCTTAGAGGTATGCGATGTCACGCCTGAAGACGATGTCGAGGGCTCCCCTGGCGACCGCGGGCGTGACGGCGTCACTCTCCGGGGCGGTCGTGGCCGGTGTGGCGAACCTTCCCGGTGATGGTGTCAATGAATACCAACGCACCGGGCGGCTGGACGACCCGGAAGGCTGGCTTGCCGGGTTGGCCGTGGGGCTGATGGCGGCGTGCCTGGCGTGGGTCTGGATCGTCTGGGCCACCCGTTCGTCTCCGCCGGGCCGGCAGCCTGGACGGCGCGGTCGCCGGATCCGGACCCTGGCGAGTTCGGTCATGGCGGCCGGATGCGTGGCCGCGTTGGTCCTGGTGGTGTCGCGCATGCCGACGCCGGGCCTGTCCGGTGGCGTGGGGTTGAGTTCGCCGCTGATGATCCTGGCCTTGGCCTTGGCGGGTACCGGCGCCCTGACGCTGGTGGTGGGCAGCCTGCCGCCGCTGGGTGGAGACGCCGCGCGGGCTGATCCGCCGGGTCGCCTGCGATCGGCCGTCGGAGCGGGGGCCGCCGCCGTGGTGCTGCTGCTCAGCGCGGCCCTGGCGGTCGGCGCGGTGCCGTGGTGGGTGGCCGCGGTGAACACCGACGGGGTGACGACAGACCGTCCGGCCCCCGATGCCGGTGCCCCGGCGTTGACCGGCTCGGTGGCGTGGTCCAGGCCGCAGCGCGGGAAGGGGGCGTCCGGTTCTGCCCCCACCTCTGTGATCGGCACGGCCGGCGGCTTGGCGGTCCTGGACGCACGAGGCCTGCGGATGCTGGATCCGGCGAGCGGGGCCCAGCGCTGGGCGTTCCACCGGTGGGACGTCCGCGTGTTCGGCCCGCGGCACCGGCGCAACCGAGTGGACACCGGCAGCACGGCGGTCAGCCCGGATGGGCGGTTTCTCGCGATGACGGTCTTCGTGGACGCGCCGCGGGCGTTGTTCATCGACGGGTTGCGCGCCGACACCCGGGTGTGGGTGTTCGACACGGTCTCCGGGCGGCAGAACGCGGATTTCGCGGTGCCGGACACCGCGAGCGTCGTCGGGGTCGGCGAAGGCCGCGTGGTCGTCGACATGGCGCCGTCCCGGGAGGAGACCGACTCCGCGGAGCGGGGTGCGCTGAGCATGCTCACCTCCGATGGCGACACGGCGTGGCGGTTCGTCCTGGACGAGGGATGCCGCCCCACCGAAGTCGCTCCGGTCGGCGGCGATGTGCTGACGGTCGTCTCCTGCTACAGCGACAAGGAGCATGTCGATCCCCGTCATCGGCTGGTGCGGGTCGGCGGCGACGGTCGGCCGCTCTGGTCGTGGCGGGTCAGCCGGGAGGGCGCCGAGCCCGGTGACGTGGAGCGGTTCGAGCAGGTGTCGGTGGGGGTCACCGATGGAATGGCGGTCGTCGACGCTCGCGAGATCTACCGGAGCGAGGTCGGCGAGACCGGCGAGACGACCGTGTCGCACAACCTGGTCGGGGTCCGGGTCACCGACGGCCGGCCGGTGTGGTGGCGGCCGGGCGGAAGCGGCAGCCGATTGAGATCGGACGACCCGGGCGAGCGCGGGCCGTTGCACGCCGCGGCCGGTACGGCGGTCTTCGCTGAGAACCGCCGCACCGGGACGGGCGATGGCGCACGCTACTCGACGGCCCTGCGCGCCTTCGACGTCCGGAACGGTAAGAAGTCCTGGTCTCTCGACATCCCCGGCATCGAGGTCCGCGACCTGAACGATTCTCCCGGTCCGGACGCGCTGCTCGGCGACGGGCGGCTGCTCGTCGCGTACCGCGAACTGACCGCCGCGGGCCGATTCGAGAGCTGCGCGATGGCCACCCTCGACATCGCCACCGGCGAACGGCAGGGCCCGTTCCAGCCGGCCACCGTTCCGGACAGGGAGTGGTGCCTTGTGCGGCCCCTGGAGTTGGTGGAGATCCCTGGTGGCGTGGCCGTGCACCTGAGGGGAAGCACGGAGGGAATCCTCGTCCTCGACTAATGGTGCCGCTGCCGCAGAATGCCGGTCCCGGGCATGGTGGCCGGTGCCTGATCAGCCGACCTTGGTGTAGGTCAGGTCGAAGTCGTGCTCCCAGGCGGCGTTGTCCAGGGACTTCTCCCAGGCGGCCCGGATGGTGCGGTCGTCGTCGCTGAGCGTCCCGGTGAAGCGCTGGTCGAAGCCCGGCGCGTCCCGCCACATCTTCCAGACACCGCCCTCGAAGGTCATCTGGTAGACCCGGGACACGCCACGCGAGTCGTAGTAGAGGACGGTGTAGACGTCGGACGGGTCGTCCCCGCTGACGAGCTGCACGGAGTTCGGTGCGGGATCCGGCGGTTCGGACTGGATGCGCACGAAGGCCCGCCCTTCAACCCACTCGATGCTCACCGGCGCGGACCCGCCCCCGAACTGGGGTACCTCGACTCTCCACTCACCGATGAGCGGCTCAAGCGACTCCAACACCGGATTCGGCGGCATGGATGTCATGGCAGGCCCCTCGGTTTCAACGTAGTTCGAAGGATGAGCGCTTCAGCGCCTCCACAAGGGCCGTGAACTCGCCGCGTCCCATGACCAGCTTCGGCCCGTCCGGGTCCTTGGAGTCACGGAAGGCGATCGTCTCGGGGAGGCGGCCGATCTCCACGCAGTCACTTCCGGCTTGCGTTCCGCTGTGCGTGCTCTTGCGCCACGTTGTCGTCACTGAACGCCTCCATAGCCTTCGTGATCAGGTCCTTTGACTGGTGTTCGGGGAGAGCCTTCGCGCTGATCCGCGCGAACAGGATCCCGTACTCCGCGACCTCTACTGGAGACGATATAAGCCGTCCGCCACCAAGTGACTCGGTGTAGACCACTTCGCCGAAATCATCCCCGGTGACGAGCTTCACGCCGCCGTCCAGCCCCGGATACGCGCCGGTCTGGAGGGTCTGCGGGATCACGTGTACGACGACGTTCGGCCGTTCGGCGACCTCGAGAAGGTGGGCGAGCTGCTCCCGCATGATCCGGGGACTCCCGACCGGCCACCGCAATGTGGCCTCGCTGAGCAGGACCATGACGAACGCCCGGTCGATGACGTCCTTTCTTTCCATCCGCTCAGCGACGGATGGTTCGGGGTCGGGCACGCCTCCGCCGGTCAGGAGCGCTCGGGCGTACTCTTCGGTCTGAAGTAGACCCGAGATCAGTGGCTCGAAGATTCGGACGATGCGCGCTCGCTGTTCGAAGGTCGAGAGCTGGGCCAGCCATTGCGGATCGTGGCCGATGCTGGCATACCAGACCAGGAGAGCGAAGACGCCGCCCGTCTCCCAAGCTTTGTCGAGGTGTGGCGATGCGTACTGCACTCGTCTCCGAGGTACCCGAACTCGTTCTCGATCCCACGGAGGAGGCTCCGCGGCTGGCGCGGCGATTTCTCGCCGACCGGTTCGCCGAGTGGGGGATCACCGATGACTACGTAGGGCGGCTCGTCGTCTGGGAGCCAGTGCGGTGACCACATACGTTCACCGGCTCCGGGCGGTTGTTGCCACCGCGCTAGCCGCCCGAGTCGAGCACCCTCTCCACGTCGGTGAGGGATGCCAGGGCGTCGGTGACCCGGTCGCGTTCGGCTCCGGAGAGGATGATCGCGCGGGCCCGGACGAGCGCGTCCCCGGCCGCGGCGCGATCCTCGGCGCGGAGCGCGAGTTCGGCACGGTAGGCGAGCGCTTCGACGACCTCGGCCGGTGGGGCGGTGTCCTTGTCGCGTTCGAGCGCGTCGTCCAGGATCTGGGCTGCCCGGACGTGCTTGCCGTGGGAGTCGCCCATGACGACCGCCCTGCTCAGGGACGTGGCGAGCCTGCCGGGGGCGGCCGAGTCCGCGTCCCCGGCGGCCGGGCGGGCGGCCATGATCCGGATCCAGTTCCCGCCCGGGTCGATGACGGTGAAGCCGGAGTGGTTCCCGGAGTTCCGCCGCTTGCGCGGCCTGGTCATCCGGGGAATCCCGGAGACCAGCAGCCTGCCGTGGACCTCGCGCATCCCGGCCGCGAACGCATCGAACAGCTCCCGGGTGTCAGGGACGCGGACCAGGCAGGTCCCGTAGGAGTCCTCGGGAACGAAGTCCGGCATGCCGAAGAAGTGCAACTGGAGGTCGTCCCGTTCGAACGCGGCGTACGGGTTGGGGCGGACCTGGCGGTACGTGCGGGTGAAGCCGAGCATGGTGTAGAACTCGGCGATCTCGTCGATGTCCCGGCAGGGCAGCAGCGGCACGGTGATCTCGCCTGCCATCGTCACTTACCTTCCGTCGCGGGAGCGGGGTTCTCGCCGGCCATGGTGAACGCACCCTCCTCCAGGCGCCCGATCAGGCGGCGGGTCCATCGGGCGCCGGCGTCGGCGGTGCTCAGCCACAGGGACAGCACCTCGCCCACCGGTCCCCAGGTCTCCAGGTCGGTGCCGGCGGGCAGATGCTCGGTGATGCTCGCGCGCCACTCGTCCATCGCCATGGCCCGCTCCCGCAGGATCCGCAGGGCCTCCTCGCGGGGGAGGTCCTCGATCAGGCCGACGGCGGCGCCCAGCACGTCGAGGGACGGCTCGCGGTCGGCCAGGGCCCGGCGCAGCAGGACGAAGTACTCGCTCTCGCCCTCGCCGGTCAGCTCGTACTCGATTCGCGGCGGCCCACCGGCCTCCGAGGGCACGGTCGCGTACGAACTGAGCAGGCCCTGACCGGCCATGCTCTTGAGCGCGTGGTACACCGAGCCGGACGTGGCGGTGGACCACTCGTGCGCGCCCCACGACTCCAGGTCCGCACGGACCCGGTAGCCGTGCGCTCGCCCACGCCTGCGCAGGGCTCCCAGTACCAGCAGCCGTACGGGATTCATCAGATCCTCTCGACGGGGTAGCTGACCAAATTTGGCTAGCTTCCTCGAAAGGGTAACCGGCAGGGTGGGCATTAACCAAATTTGGCTAGTACCTTCACCCGATGGACTGCGGATCACCTAGTGCGGTGACCACGAACGTTTGCCGGGTCTGGTCATGCGGCCTTGGAGCGGGGACGTCCCCAGCGCTGCCTGCGTTCGCTGCGGACTCTGGCGCGTTCGCGGCGCTGGGCGGCCAGCACGTCGGGGTGACGGGCGTTGGCGTTGCGCCAGCGCAGGTAGCCCTGGATCTCCCACGCCAGCACGGTGTGGTTGGGATGGTTGGAGTTGCCCATCACGAAGGTGCGCAGCGGCCCGAACTGCGCCTCGATCGGGTTGGCCCACGAGGCATAGGTGGGAGTGAGGCACAGTTCGACCTTGTTGCGGGCCGCCCAGTCCCTGATTTGCGGGGTCTTGTTCGCCGACAGGTTGTCCAGGACCACGTAGATCGGGGCGCCGTCCGGGCGGGCGGCGCGGATGGACTTCAGCACCGCCAAGGTGTTGGCGCCGCTCTTGCGGCGGCGGGTGAGGCCCCACAGGGTGTCATCGCCGAGCGAATAGCAGCCGTGGAAGTAGCGGACCCTATGGGTGCGGCGGTAGGTCGCCGGCAACCGGTCGGGGCGGCCTCGCTCAGCCCAGCCCGAACCGTGACAGGGACGGATGGACAGCGGCCCGAACTGGTCGAAGGCGAAACACCGGCCCGGGAACCGGGTCGTGACCTCCTCGATACGGTCCAGCTTGGCGTCGAAGTCGAAATCGTTGGAGGTCTTCCAGGTGCGGGTGCGCTGAAGGTGACCCCATGCTCGTGCAGGAGTTGCCGCAGCCGCTCCCGCCCGAGCCGGATCTTCCGGTCGCTGTGGCCTGCGAGGTGATCGGCGAGTTTGCGGACGCTCCAGCAGGTGAACGGCCGACCGAGCTTGGCCGGACGCGTGGTGGCCGTCTGGATGATGAACGCGATGTCATCATCGGTGATGCGGCGGGGACGGCCTCCCGCCCAGTCAGGGTCCAGGCAGGCCAGTCCCCGCTGGTTGAAGTCGTGGATCACGTCGCGGACGGTGTCTTCGTGAGCGGCGACCAGGCGGGCGATGGCCGGGGCCGGTGTTCCGGCCGCCGACGCCTGGATGATCATCGCCCGGCGGACCCGGATCTATCCGTGCTTGCGGAGGGCCGGTGACCGCAGGGGGCCTGGCTGGTCCCCTGCGGGTCGGCTGCCTTTGTGGTCAGCGGGTCTTGGCGGTGAAGGTCAGGTGGGTGACGCGGCTGGGGGTGGAGACCGTCTCGATGTCGTAGGCCTCTTCCAGTGATTCCAGGCCGTCCCAGAGGCGGACGCCTCGGCCTAGCAGGATCGGGACCTGGACCAGGTGCATGTGGTCGACCAGGCCTTCGGTGAGGAAGTCGCGTACCACTGTGGGGCCGCCGCCCAGGCGCACGTCCTGGCCGCCGGCCGCCTCGCGGGCCGTCTGGAGTGCCTCGGCGGGGGACGCGTCCAGGAAGTGGAACGTGGTGCCGCCCTCCATCTCGATCGAGGGGCGCGGCCGGTGGGTGAGGACGAAGACCGGCGTGTGGAACGGCGGGTTGTCGCCCCACGGGCCCTTGTGGTCGGGGTCGTCCTGCCAGCCGGGCGGGCCGAACTTGCCGGCTCCCATGATCTCGGCGCCGATGCCGGGCTCGTGCATCGCGGCGAACGCGTGGTCGGCGCCGGCGCTGCCGCCTTGGGCGCCGCCCATCTCGTACCAGAACCGGGTGGCGAACATCCACTCGTGCAGGCGTTCGCCGGCGTGACCGAACGGGGCGTTCGGGCCCTGATCGGCGCCGGTGGCGAAGCCATCCAGCGAGATCGCGAAGTTGTGGACACGAACCTTGGACATCTGAGTGCTCCTTCGATTCATCGGCGCCGCCCTCGGGCGCCGTTACCAGGAGGTCGGAGCCGACCCGGCCGTCTCGACATCACCTCGCCGGGTGTTCTGGCCATCTCGCTCGCGCAGGCGCGCCGCGATCACTCACCGCTGGTCGCTGCCCTGTCGGTGGGTCCTCCTAGGCTCCTGGTCATGACAACAGAGCCGGCCCATGACCCGCGGCCGATCTTCACCCGGGCACTTGATCAAGCCGGGCAGCAGGTCGCGGCGGTAAGCCCCGAGGAACTCAGTAACCGGACTCCCTGTGCCGATTACGACGTTCGCGCGCTGCTCGGGCATGTGGTCGCGGTGCTGCACAAGCTCGCCCGCATCGGCACCGGAGGCGATGCGCGCGACCTCCCCGATGTGCTCGACGGCATCGCCGACGACGGCTGGGCAAGCGCATTCACCCGGGCCCGAAGCGAGGTCGAGCAGGTGTGGGCCGACGACGAGAAGCTAGACCGGATGGTCGAGCTGCCGTGGGCCACGATGCCCGGCCGGGCTGCTCTCGAGGCCTACACCCACGAGTTCACGGTTCATTCCTGGGACCTCGCGCATGCCACCCGGCGGCTCGCCGAACTCGACCCCGACCTTGCCGCGCAGGCACTCGAGGCATTCTCGAAATTCGCCCCGCCAGAGGCCCGCAGTGAGCAGGGCCCGTTCAGCCCGGTCGTACCGGTGCCTGACGACGCCGACGTCTATACCCGCCTGGCCGCCTACCTGGGGCGCCGACCATAGTCAGCAGCACGCATCGCGTCCTTGGGCCGCCACGTTCACGGCGCCCGCTTTCCGGGAACCCGGGCGGCCCTCGCGACAGTACCTGTGTGTGGATATGTCAATACGGGCCCGAGTACGTGACGGTGACGCCGAGGCGTTCGAACGGCTCTTCACCGAGTTCGCGCGCAGCGTCCACGCTCACGCCTTCCGGCTGACGGGAGACCGCTCGGCCGCCGAGGACGTCCTGTCCCTCACCTTCCTGGAGGCGTGGCGGCTCCGCCACCGCATCGATCCCGACGGCGGATCGCTGCGCCCCTGGCTGCTGGGCATCGCCACCAACGTGGCGCGCAACGTCCGGCGCGCCGACCGCAAGCACGAGCGGCTCCCCGCCCGGTCGCCCGGGAGCGGCGCCGTGCCCGACTTCGCCGACGAGGTCGCCGCCCGCATCGACGACGCCGCGCGGCTGGCGGCGGTACGGCACGCCCTCGGGCTGCTGCACCGCCGCGAGCGGGAGGTCTTCGCCCTGGTCGTCTGGTCGGGCCTGGAGTACGCCGAGGCGGCCGAGGCGCTCGGCGTGCCCGTGGGCACGGTCCGTTCACGCCTGTCCAGGGCGCGGCGGAGGCTGGAGGACCTCGTGGCCAAGGGGGAACTACCGCCACCGCAACGACAGGAAAGAGGTGACCGCATATCCGTCCGGTCGACAAGGGAGGGGAACCGATGAACGCGGGCGAACGCGAGGAACTGGAACGGCTGCTGCCGTTCCCGGTGGAGCCCGGGCTCCCCGAGGACCGGGCCCGGCACCTCAAGGAGTTCGTGATGAGTGAGATCAACCGCGATGCCCGCGCCGGCCGGCGCCGGCGGGTGGCGCGCCGCGCCGCGCTCGTTCCGGTGGCCGCCGCCGCAGCCATGGCCGCCCCGCTGCTCCTCGGCGGGGGCGGACAGGCGTACGCCATCACCGAGAAGGGCGACGGCACGATCCAGATCACCATCAACGAGGCCAAGGACCCCAAGAAGCTTCAGGCCGATCTGAGGGACCGCGGTCTCAACGCCGTCGTCGACTACATCCCCATGGGCAAGCGGTGCCACCCGCAGCCGCGCAGCCTGAACTTCCTGCCCAGGGAGCAGGCGCCCTTGGTCGCGCCCTCGACATCGGCCGGCTCGTTCAGGATCGACCCGCGGGCCGTCAAGCCCGGCCAGACGGCCGTCCTGGAGTTCAGCATCGGCGACGCCAAGGGGACGAAGGTCGCCGGTATCTGGGGACGTGTCTCCGCCGCCCCGGTCGCGGACTGCGCCCTGGCCGACAGCACTGAGGCCCCGCTGGGCCCGCCCCGCCAGAACTAGCGGCCATCTCCGTGGGGCGTGGCCGGATTCCAGGCCGCGCCCCACACTCATGCCATGGCGCCGGCCGACGGCGTCAGGGTGCGGTGAGTTCGTCGGAGACGGTGCGGAGGCGGGCGCGGGCCTCGGGGTCGTATGCCTGGGCGTCCGCACGGGCCTCTTCGAGGCCGTTGTAGAAGCGGCCGGAGACATCGCCCAAGGCCGCGTCCGTGACGAGACGGTACGTCGCGTGGACGCCTTCCTCCAGGGTGCTGATCGGCGAGGGGACCATCTTGGTCGGCATGTAGGTGGCCGGGTGCAGTGCGTTCGCGGTGACGTCGGTCCCGGCCAGTTCGTCGGCGAGGTCGAAGGTGAACAGGATCTGGGCGAGTTTGCTCTGGCTGTAGGCCCGGGTCGCGCCGTAACCATCGCTGATCATGACGTCGTCGAAGTCGATCGGTTGCTGGCCGAGGCTGCTGACGTTGACGATCCGCGACGGCGCCGAGGAGATGAGGGTGGGCAGCAGCAGCCGGGTGAGCAGGTATCCGGAGAGGTAGTTCACCTGGAGTGTCAGCTCGTGGTCGTCCGCGCTCTTCCGGCGCGACCCGGGGCCGCCGATGCCGGCGTTGTTGACCAGCACGTCCAGGCGTGAATGGTCGGCGCAGACCGCCTCGGCGAACGCGCGGGTCTCGGCGAGCGACGACAGGTCGGCCCGGTACCAGGACGCGCGGCCGCCGAGTTCCCGCAGCACCGCTCTGCCGCGCTGGTCGTCGCGGCCGTGGACCAGGATGGTCGCGCCCTCGGCGGCCAGCCGCACCGCCAGTGCCCGCCCTAGGCCGTCGGTCGCGCCGGTGATGAGGATGGTCTGCTGATCGATGGGACGCATGCCCTCCATCGTGCTCTGCGCGCGCGCCGAGTAACCCCGGGCCGCCTATGGCCTGTCGAGGAAGCCCCGCACGAGCTTCTCGAACTCGTCAGGTCGTTCCGCCATCGCCACGTGGCCGGTGTCGAGTTCGCGAGGTCGGGCAGGACCACGGTGTTGCGGCCGGAGAGGCGGCCGGCGGGCTCGTCCCACATGGCCGATCCGGGCCCCACGCCGTGGACGAGGACCAGAGCTGGACCGGAACCCGTGGTCCGGTAGGTGATGTGTGTGTTTCCGACGGTGAGTTTCGTCATGGCTCCGACGCTGCCAGCGCGGCCGGTCGATGAGGAGCGGACCGCTCTGGCTAGGACAAGCGATCCCAGGCTCGGTGCCCGGCGATGACGGATCATTGACGTCATGGACATGGACCGCCGCCAGCTCGCCGATTTCCTGCGCCGATCGAGGGAGCGGCTCCGTCCCCGGGAGGTCGGCCTGGCGGCGGGGCCGCGCCGCCGCACGCCGGGGCTGCGCCGGGAGGAGGTTTCGCAGCTCGCGGGCATGTCCGCCGACTACTACATGCGTCTCGAGCAGGCGCGGAGCCCGCAGCCGTCCACACAGCTGCTCGGTGCGCTCGCCCGCGCGCTCCGGCTGACCGGCGACGAACGCGACCATCTGTACGTCCTCGCCGGGCACCGGCCGCCCGCCGGGCCGTTCGCGGGCGAGCACGTCCGGCCCGGCCTGCTGTATCTGCTGGACCGGCTCCATGAGACGCCCGCGCAGATCATCGGCGACCTGGGAGACGTCCTCGCGATGAACGCGATGGCCGAGTTCCTGTTCGGCTGCGTCTGCACGGTCGAGGAGGGGGACCGCAACATCGTGTGGCGGTGGTTCACCGATCCGCTCGTCCGCGAGGCGTACCCGGAGGACGATTATGACCGCTACAGCCGCCTGCACGTCGCCGACCTGCGCGCCGCCGTCGCCCGCCGGGGCAACGACGCCGCCGCGTCCGCCCTGGTCGGACGCCTGCGCGACGCCAGCGAGGAGTTCGCGCGGCGCTGGCGGCGGCACGAGGTCGCCGTGCGCCGCACCAGCCGCATGAAGGTCCTGCATCCGGAGATCGGCGCCATCGAGTTCGACGCGGAGGTCCTGCTGACCCCCGCCGAGGATCAGCGGCTGACCGTCTTCACCCCGCCGCCCGGGACCGCCGGCGTCGACGCCCTGGAGCTCCTCCGCGTCATCGGCCCGGAGACCGCCCATCGAAGCCACGCCTGAGCCGCCAGAGGGTGGTCGTTTCGGCGGCGCGGGCGGCGTGGAGGGGGTCGTCGGGGTCGGTGGCGCGCGGGTGGGCAGGCCGGGTGTCGAGGCGGCCCGCGACCGTCAGTCCGGACGACTCGAACATCGCGAGGAGGCCGCCCCGGGGGCGCAGGCCCAGGTGCTCGGCCAGATCGGACATGATCAGCCAGCCTTCACCCGCCGGCTCCAGGTGTCCGGTGAGGCCGTCGAGGAAGCCGCGGAGCATCTGGGCGCCAGGGTCGTAGACGGCGCGTTCGAGGGACGAGCTGGGTTTGGCGGGCACCCAGGGCGGGTTGCAGACGACGAGCCCGGCCCGGCCCTCTGGGAAGAGGTCGGCCTGGACGAGGTCGACCTGCTTCGACACGGCCAGTCGGTCGAGGTTCTCCTGGGCGCATGCAAGTGCGCGCGGGTCGTGGTCTGTGGCGATGACGCGTTGGATGCCGCGACGCGCCAGTACAGCCGCGAGGACACCTGTCCCGGTGCCGATGTCGAAGGCTGATGTCGTCGATGGCAGTGGCGATGCGCCGACCATGTCGACGTACTCCCCTCTGACCGGTGAGAAGACGCCGTAGTGCGGGTGGATCCGGTCGCCGCCGAGCGCGCGGATCGGGACGCCCTTCACACGCCACTCGTGGGCGCCGATCAGCCCGAGCAGTTCACGTAGGGACGTCACGTAGGGCTGGTCGTCCGATCCGTACACCTCGGTGCAGGCCGCCTGCACGTCCGGTGCGCGGCGTAACGGAATCACGTGGCCCGGATCGAACGGTATGAGGAGCATGGCGAGAGTCCGCGCGCGCTGGGCACGTGCCTGGCGGTGAAGGTGGAACGCCTGTACCTGGGACGGTTCCGCCGCCTTGCGTCTGCGTCGCCGTGGAGGACGGTCGATCCGGCGTGCCATCGCCGTGAGGAGTTGCCGCGCGTTCTGGAAGTCGCCACGCCACAGCAGAGCCGTGCCCTCGCAGGCCAGCCGGTAGGCGTCGTCCGCGCGCGTCTCGTCGTCGGCGACCACGACGCGGCGGGGCGGCGGCGCTCCGGTCTCCGACCGCCAGCGGACGTGCTGCGCCTGGCCGTCCTCCTGCCAGGTGAGCTGGTCCACAGGATGTACCGTAGCGGCGCCGCGCTCCGGAGGGGACAATCAGCTGGTGCGACTACCAACGGCCCTACGTGTGCTGAACGAGGGCACGGCCTTCCTGCTGGAGATCGGGGCCTTCGCGGCCCTGGCATGGTGGGGCTTCGCGACCGGCGCTCGCGATCACGTTCGCCGCGGTCGCCCTGGTCAACACGGTCTTGCTGACCATGGATCGCGAGGTGCGCCTGCGCACCGGATGAGCCGTACTTCCAGAACGGCGGCGACGCCGTGCGGAGCCTGACCGCCCACATCTCGTGAACGTGGCCGCCGCGCACGCCCGGGTCCTGGAGATGCCACCGGATCAGCCGGTGGAACCGGTCGGCGACGTCCCGCCGTCCAGGTCGGCGCTGGAGCGGAGGGCCGACGTCTCCGCCAGCCTTCGAAGCGCCTTCTCCGAGGGGGAGCCCGGCTCGGCCGCGTAGAGCATCAGGCGGCTGAGGTCGGGATCGCCGGGCAGGTGCAGGGTCTCGAACGGCAGGACGAGCCGCCCGGCCTCCGGGTGGTCGATGCGGGCCTCGCCGTGCGTCAGGTCCGTCACGTGATGCGCCGACCACATCCGCCCGAATTCGGGGCTTCGCTCCCGCAGGCGGTCGACCAGGGCGCGGAGCCGCGGGTCGTCCGGGTCCTCCCCCGCGCGGAAGCGCAGGTAGGCGACGTTGCGCCGGGCGACCGCGGGCCAGTTGTCCCCGAGGCGCGCCCTGTAGTCGTCGTTCAGGTGGATCTGGTGCGACCACGTCCGCTCGTCCGCCGGGACGTTCGCGAGGTCGACGAAAACGGCGGCGGTGAGACGGTTCCACGCGACCACGTTCGTGTGGTGCCCGACCACGTACGCGGGCGCGTGGGTGATCGAGTCGAGGAGATGCCGCAGCGGGGCCCGCAGGCGTGGCGGCGCGGTGGCCGGGGTCCGGCGCGGCGGGTGCGCGAGCCGGTGAAGGTGGGTGTGCTCGTCGCCGTCCAGCCGCAACGCCCGCGAGATCGCGTCCAGGACCTCGGTGGACACGCCGTCGGCCGTCCCCTGTTCGAGCCGGATGTAGTAGGCGACGCTGACGCCGGCGAGCTGCGCCAGCTCCTCCCGCCGCAGCCCCGGCACGCGGCGGCGGCCCCCGTAGGAGGGGACGCCGACGTCCTCGGGCCGCAGCCGCGCCCGCCGCGACCTGAGGAATTCGCCGAGTCCGACGTTGCGGGCCATGCCGCCGAGGCTATCCGGCGGCGAATCGGTCGCGGAGCCTGCTACTGCGGATGGTACGAACGGGCGGGGGCTGGGTAGCAGCGCTCTACGGCGCGAGGGTCTCTGCCATGACCGCACTCGCTACGGACGTCTCCGCTCCTCCTGAGCGGATGTCTTCCCGGCACAAGCTGGTATTGACCCTTCTGCTCGGCGCGCAGTTCATGCTCGCCATCGACTTCTCCATCCTCAACGTGGCGCTCCCTGTCGTCGGCAGGGGACTGGGCTTCGGCCTGGACGACCTGCAATGGATCGCGACCGCGTTCGCCCTTCCGGCCGCCGGATTCACGTTGCTGTTCGGCCGTGTAGCCGACCTTTTCGGACGGCGCCGGATGCTGCTCGCGGGCATGGCCCTCCTGGCCGTCGGCTCCCTGATCGGCGGATTCGCCGCGTCACCGGCGATGCTGCTGACCGGACGGGTTCTCCAGGGCCTGGCCACGGCGATCGCCACACCGGCCGCCCTGTCGCTGATCACCACGTCCTTCCCGGAAGGGCCGCTGCGGACGCGGGCGCTCGGCCTCAGCGGCGCGCTGATGTCCGCCGGGTTCACCGTGGGCGCGATCCTCGGCGGGGTGCTCACGGACCTGCTGAGCTGGCGCTGGGCCTTCCTGATCAATGTGCCGGTCGCGGTGCTGATCCTCGCGGTCACGCCCGTGGTCGTCGGCGAGAGCCGCTCGCGGGACGGGGCGAAGCTCGACATTCCCGGCGCCGTGACCGTGACCGGCGGCCTCCTCGTCCTCGTGTACGGGATCACGTCCGCCGGGTCCCGGGGCTGGAGCGACCCCCTCGCGCTCGGCGCGCTGGCCGCCGCGGCCGTCCTGCTGGTCGCGTTCGTCCTGGTGGAGCGGCGGTCGCCGGCCCCGCTCGCCCCGCTGAGGATCCTGACGCGGCGGACCGTCTCCTGGGGCAGCGTGGGCGGTTTCGTGGCGTTCGCCACTGAGACGTCGCTCGTGTTCCTCATGACGCTCTACCTGCAGAAAGTGCTGGGGTACTCGCCGCTGACCACCGGGCTAGCGCTCGGCGTCCTCGGCGCCGGGACGTTCGCCGGCGGCGTGGCCGCCCCCCGGATCATGGGCCGGTTCGGCGGCCGGGCCACCCTGGTCGCCGGACTGGTCCTGCAGGCGGTGGCGACGGCGGCGCTGCTGGGGCTCGGGGAGTCGGGCGACGGACTCGCCCTGATGCTCGCCGCGACCGCGATCGGCGGATTCGGGAACCTCGTCGCGATCGTCGCGTTCATGGGGACCGTGACGTCCGGGCTGCCGGACGGTGACCAGGGCCTCGCGACCGGCGTCGCCACCATGGCGCAGCAGGTCGCGATCACGCTCGGAATCCCCGTGATGAGCGCCGTGGCCACCGCGAACACGTCCGTCCTCGGCGGCGTCCACACCGCGACGGCGGTGAACGCCGCGATCGTCCTCGCGGGCGCGGCCCTCGTCGGCACGTTCCTGCGCCGTTCCTGAAGGGCCGCGCCTGCCCGCTGTCCTCGCCGGTCGCTCCGTGGGGTCAGGCGGGGACCTTGTCGAGGAAGCCGTGGACGCGGTCGAAGCGGCCGTCGTCGGAGAACACCGCCACATCGAAGCCGACCACGATCGCCTCGCCGCCCTCGGGGCCGAGCTCCCAGGTGAAGCGGGCGATGTTGTGGTGGGCGTCCACGGTGCCCGCGGGGCGGAAGACCATGCCGGGGAACTGCTGCTGCGCCGCGCCGACGAAGGCGTCGATCGCGTCCCGTCCCTCGGCCACGCCGAGTGGGTCGACGTACACGGGCTGCTCCGTCCACATTTCGTCGATCGCGGCGCGCCGGGCGGCCGGGGCGGTCTCGTTCCAGATGGCCAGGTACCGCTCGACCCGCTGCTGAATGTCGCTCATGTCGTGACTCCCATTTGATCGGCCGGGTTCGTCCCGGTGGCCCCTACGCTGCCAGCGCCGCGCCAGGAGATCGATTACCTGGGAGGTCATGGCCGCTGCGCGGATCGTCCGTACGGCTCCTCGGGCACGGCATGGGAGATGACGAGCTTGATCAGCAGGGCGGCGGGCAGCCAGGCGAAGCCGTCGGGATGGGAGAGCGACGGTGCGATCATCACCCCGCCGAGGACCGCGAACAGCCCGACCGGGCGGGCCAGGTAGAGCGGTGCGCGTGCCACGAGGACGACACCGGTCAGAGCCCACGCGTACCACAGGGGTCCCCACCACCACGGCCCGCCGAACAGCAGGCCGACCACGATCGGCTGGACGTGGCACGCGGCGAACCCGATCTCGTTGTGCAGGAGCCGGTTCAGGCGCGTCGGCGGCAGCGGCAGCGGCCCATGGTAGAAGCGCTTGACGGCGTTCAGCCCGTTGGCGACGACCCCTCCGGCGAGGTCGTACGCCACGATTGCGCCGATCAGATACTTCCACCAGGGCCATGGCAGATCCCGGGCGGCCCACAGCAGAACGGCCGCGCCGAACACACCGGCCAGGTAAGCGAGGGTGCGTTCAGGTCCGGTGGCGCCACTGCCGAGGAACCAGCTCGGCTTCGTCGACGTGCTTTCCCAGTCGATTCGGCCGCCGGTCATGGTGTTGACCTCGTTCCGCCTAGCCCCTTGTCGTAAATGGTCATCGCCTCGTCCGCCCACCTGGTCATGCCTTCGGTCGACAAGGGGTCGGAACCCAGCACGTCGGTCAGACGGTCCCGCAGCAGGAAGACGGACAGGTCGTTGACCAACAGGAACGCAGCGCGGACGGCCGGATCGTCGCCGGAATCCGCCTCGCCTGCGGTGACCATAGTGTCCAGTTGGGCCCGGCCAACGTCGTACAAGCGCCGGAACAGGCGCCGGCCAGGCTCGCCGTCGCCGAGCAGGAGCCGCCGCAGATACGCGGGTACGGGGGAGCCGGGCGGCAGGTGCCGGAGCACCGCCTTGGCCAGTGACCCGGGGTCGGCATTGGTCTCGTCGGCCAGTTCGCCGAGCATTCCGTCGAACATCTGCAGGACGTGCTGGTCGACACTCTCGCGCAGCACGTCCTTCGAACCGAAATGGTGCATGACCAGGGCCGCCGAGACACCGGCGGCCTCGGCGACCTGCCGTACCGTCACCGCGTCCGGGCCCCGCGCCGCGAACAGCCGCAGCGCCTCGTCGCGGATGACGGCGCGGGTCGTCCGGTCATCGAGCATTGAACACATGTTCAGCATACTAAACACACGTTCAGGCAAGCGGCAAATGCAGCGCGAGGATGATGTCGGATTTTCGCCAGTGGGATCGCGTGACCATCGGTGATGCTGGAGGGCATGCACGAAGACGCGGAAAGGTGCGTGCGGGCCGTCCAGGCGAAGGACGCCCGCTTCGACGGATGGTTCTTCACCGGGGTCGTCACCACCGGCATCTACTGCCGCCCCAGCTGCCCTGTAGTGCCGCCCAAGCCTGAGAACATGCGCTTCTATCCGAGTGCCGCCGCTGCGCAGCAAGCCGGCTTCCGTGCCTGCAAGCGCTGCCGGCCCGACACCACCCCCGGATCACCGGAATGGAACCACCGCGCGGACGTCGTCGCCCGCGCGATGCGGCTCATCGCCGACGGTGTCGTCGACCGTGAGGGCGTCCCCGGGCTCGCAGGGCGGCTCGGATACAGCACACGCCAGATCGAACGCCAGCTCAACGCCGAACTGGGCGCCGGCCCACTCGCCCTAGCGCGAGCCCAGCGTGCACAGACGGCGAGGCTCCTCATCGAAACGACGGCCCTCCCGATTGGCGATGTCGCGTTCGCGGCAGGCTTCGCCAGCATCCGCGCCTTCAACGACACCGTCCGCGAGGTGTTCGCGCTGACCCCGAGCGCGCTGCGCGACCGTGTCGCCAAGGGCCACCCGCCCGCCGGGTCAGGGGCACTCTCGCTCCGCCTGCCTTTCCGGGTGCCGCTCTGCCCCGACAACCTGTTCGGCCACCTCACCGCAACCGCCGTCCCCGGTGTGGAGGAGTGGCGGGACGGCGCGTTCCGCCGCACGATGCGCCTCCCCCACGGGCACGGCATCGCCACGCTCCGGCCCCGGCCCGACCATGTCGCCTGCACGCTCACCCTCAGCGACCTGCGCGACCTCGCCATCGCGATCAGCCGCTGCCGCTGGATGCTCGACCTCGACGCGGACCCCGTCGCCGTGGACGACCTGCTCCGCACCGACGCCACCCTCGCCCCGCTGGTCGACAAGGCACCCGGACGCCGCGTCCCCCGCACCGTGGACGCCCCCGAGTTCGCCGTGCGCGCGGTCCTGGGCCAGCAGGTGTCGACAGCGGCGGCCCGGACCCATGCAGGACGACTGGTCACCGCCTACGGCGACCCCATCGACGACCCAGGCGGCGGACTGACCCACCTGTTCCCGACCCCGTCCGCCCTGGCGGTGCTCGACCCCGAAGCACTCGCGTTCCCGAAAACCCGCCGCACAACGCTCATGACGCTCGTAGACGCGCTCGCGAGTGGTGAGATCGACCTCGGTGTAGGGAGCGATTGGGAGGAGGCCCGCGCGCGCTTGTCCGCCCTCCCCGGCTTCGGTCCCTGGACCATCGAGACGATCGCGATGCGCGCCCTCGGTGACCCCGACGCGTTCATCCCAGGCGACCTGGGAATCCGTGCCGCCGCCAAGTCGCTCGACCTCCCCTCGACGCCTGCCGCCCTCACTCGCCGTGCCGCCCAATGGCGTCCCTGGCGCGCCTATGCCGTGCAATACCTGTGGGCCACAGGCGACCACCCCATCAACCTGCTCCCCGCAACCTGACCAAGAGAGGATCGCCCTCATGAACCCGACGCACGTCGTCGTGGACAGTCCCGTAGGCCCACTGACACTGGTGGCCCTGGACGGCGCCCTGTCCGCCCTCTACATGGAGGTGCAGCGACACCGTCCAGCCGAGGAGACCTTCGGCGCACCCGGCGACCCTGACACCGAACCCTTCGCGACCGTCGCCGAACAGCTCTCCGCATACTTCGCCGGCGAACTGACAGAGTTCGACCTGCCGCTCACCCTCCACGGAACGCCCTTCCAGAAGCGCGTCTGGGCACTGCTCCAAGAGATTCCGTACGGAGACACCGCCACCTACGGCCAGCTCGCCGTCGAGATGGGCAAGCCGTCCGCGTCCCGAGCCGTCGGCCTCGCCAACGGACGGAACCCCGTCGGCATCATCGTCCCCTGCCACCGCGTCATCGGCTCCACAGGCGACCTCACCGGCTACGGCGGCGGCCTCGACCGCAAGCGCTACCTCCTCGACTTCGAACGCGAGACCCACGCCACCCAAGCCGCCCTCTTCTGACTGTCCGACCCTGGGGATAACGTGCCTGTCATGGCCGCTTCCCGCCGGTCAAGCAGTCGCGGAAAGGCAGATCAAGGTGGAGTTCCGAGTCGACCGCCAGACCCTCGCCGACGCCGTGGCGTGGGCGGCGCGGACGCTGCCCTCACGCCCCGCGCTCCCCGTCCTGGCAGGCATGCTCATCGAGGTCACCGACCAGGGAGAGCTGACCCTGGCCGGGTTCGACTACGAGGTGTCGGCCCGCGCCCGGGACGAGGCCACCGTCACCGAGCCGGGCCGCGTCCTCGTCCCCGGACGGCTCCTGTCCGACATCGTCCGGAACCTTCCTCCACAGCCTGTGGATATCTTCACGAAGGGCTCGGAGGTCGTGGTCCGCTGCGGCCCCGCCGAGTTCGGCCTCCTCACGCTGCCCGTCGAGGACTACCCGACCC
>NZ_SMKK01000289.1 GCF_004348425.1 Actinomadura sp. 7K507 | reverse complement strand
GGGGATTCTGGGGGGAGGCGGGATCCTCGTTCTGCCGACGACCCTTGTTGCGGCGCGGAATGACCCGCATCGTCACCTCCCCGGCTCCAAGATCTACTCAGCAGTCTTTCAGCATGAGACACGGTCCCGCACCGTGTACCGGCCGAATGCGGCCAAGGGATCTCGCCGGTTGCTCACCATGTGATGAACCGTGCCCCGTTCGCCGGGTTTCAATGCGCAAAAGGCCCGGCCCCGGGTGAACCGGGACCGGGCCTCAAAGGGCGTCGCTCAGTCGATGCGCCAGGTGTCGCCGCTGCCGAGCAGCGCCGCCAGATCCCCCTTGCCCTCGGACTCGACGGCGTCCTCGAGCTGGGCCCGCATCAGCTCGTCGTACGACGGGCGGTCCACGCTGCGGAAGACGCCGATCGGGGTGTGCTCGAACGCCGGCTGGTCCAGCCGCGACAGCGCGAACGCCGCCGACGGGTCAGGGTTGTGGGCGTCGTGCACGGCGATCTCCGCGGTGCCGACGTCCGCGACGTTCACGACCTCGAACGAGCCGGAGGCGTCGCGGCGCAGCCCCTTGGAGCGGTCCGCGCCGAACACCATCGGCTCGCCGTGCTCCAGCCGGACGGTGACGTCGTCGCGGACCGACGCGTCCTTGAGCGGCTCGAACGCGTTGTCGTTGAAGATGTTGCAGTTCTGGTAGATCTCGACGAGCGCGGTGCCGCGGTGCTGGGCCGCCTCCCGCAGCACCGACTGCAGGTGCTTGCGGTCGGAGTCGATCGTCCGGGCGACGAACGTGCCCTCCGCGCCGATCGCCAGCGACAGCGGGTTGAACGGCGCGTCCAGCGACCCCATCGGCGTCGACTTGGTGATCTTGCCGAGTTCGGACGTCGGCGAGTACTGCCCCTTGGTCAGCCCGTAGATCCGGTTATTGAACAGGAGGATCTTCAGGTTGACGTTGCGGCGCAGCGCGTGGATCAGGTGGTTGCCGCCGATGGACAGCGCGTCGCCGTCCCCGGTCACCACCCACACCGACAGGTCCGGGCGGGAGGTGGCCAGGCCCGTCGCGATCGCGGGCGCGCGGCCGTGGATCGAGTGGAACCCGTAGGTGTTCATGTAGTACGGGAACCGCGACGAGCAGCCGATCCCCGAGACGAACGTGATGTTCTCCCGGCGCAGCCCGAGCTCCGGCAGGAAGGATTGGACGGCCGCGAGGACCGCGTAGTCACCGCACCCGGGGCACCAGCGCACCTCCTGGTCGGTCTTGAAGTCCTTCATCGTCTGCTTCTCGTCCGCCTTCGGGACGAGGGAGAGCAGCGACCGGCCGTTCCCGTTGCCGTTGGCTCCGTTCGCGGCGCCGTTTCCGTTGGCTCCGTTGTCACTCACTGTCGATCACATCCTGGATGACGCCCTGGAGTTCCTCGGACTTGAAGGGCAGGCCGCGGACCTGGTTGTAGCCGATCACGTCGACGAGGTACCGGCCGCGCAGCAGCAGCGCGAGCTGGCCGAGGTTGATCTCCGGGACGACGACCTTGTCGTAGGACCGCAGGACCTCGGGCAGGTTCGCGGGGAACGGGTTGAGGTGCCGCAGATGCGCCTGGGCGACGTGCTGCCCGTCGGCGCGGACGCGGCGGACGCCGGCGGAGATCGCGCCGAACGTGCCGCCCCAGCCGAGCACCAGCACGCGCGCTTTGCCGGACGGGTCGTCCACCTCGAGCGGCGCGATGTCGTTCGCGATCCCGTCGACCTTGGCCTGGCGGAGCCGGGTCATCTTGTCGTGGTTGCCCGGGTCGTAGGAGATGTTGCCGGACCCGTCGGCCTTCTCCAGGCCGCCGATCCGGTGCTCCAGCCCCGCCGTGCCGGGGATCGCCCACGGGCGGGCGAGGGTCTCCGGGTCCCGCTGGAAGGGCTGGAAGTCCTCCTGCGACGGGGCGGCGAACTCCGGCTCGATGTCGGGCAGCGTCGCCACGTCCGGCAGCCGCCACGGCTCGGAGCCGTTGGCGAGGTAGCCGTCCGACAGCAGGATCACCGGCGTGCGGTACTTCACCGCGATCCGGGCCGCCTCGATCGCCGCGTCGAAGCAGTCCGACGGGGACTGCGGCGCGACGATCGGGACGGGCGCCTCGCCGTTGCGGCCGTGCATGGCCTGCAGCAGGTCGGCCTGCTCGGTCTTGGTCGGCAGCCCGGTGGACGGACCGGCCCGCTGCACGTCGATGACCAGCAGCGGAAGCTCGGTCGCGACGCCGAGGCCGATCGTCTCGCTCTTCAGTGCGATCCCCGGGCCGGACGTCGTGGTGACGCCGAGGGAACCGCCGAACGAGGCGCCGAGCGCCGCGCCGACGGCGGCGATCTCGTCCTCGGCCTGGAACGTGCGGACACCGAACTTCTTGTGCTTGGAGATCTCGTGCAGGATGTCGGACGCCGGGGTGATCGGGTAGGAGCCGAGGAAGATCGGCAGCCCGCTCTGCACGCCCGCGGCGACCAGCCCGTAGGCGAGCGCCATGTTGCCGGTGATGTTGCGGTAGAGGCCCGGCTCGTGCTCGGCCGGCTTGATCTCGTACTGCGTCGAGAACGCCTCGGTGGTCTCGCCGTAGCTCCAGCCCGCCTGGAAGGCCGCGATGTTGGCCTTCATGATCTCGGGCTTCTTGGAGAACTTCCTTTCAAGGAAGTTGATCGTTCCCTCGGTGGGACGGTGATACAGCCAGGACAGAAGGCCGAGCGCGAACATGTTCTTCGCTCGTTCGGCGTCCTTCTTGCTGATGTCGAAGTCGGCGAGCGCCGTCACCGTCATCGAGGTGAGCGGCAGCGCGTGCACCCGGTACTCGGCGAGGGAGTCGTCCTCGACGGGGTTCTCGGCGTAGCCGACCTTGGCGAGGTTGCGCTTGCTGAACTCGTCGGTGTTGACGATGAGGTCCGCCCCGCGGGGGAGGTCCCCGAGGTTGGCCTTGAGGGCGGCGGGATTCATCGCGACCAGGACGTTGGGCGCGTCGCCCGGGGTGAGAATGTCATGGTCGGCGAAGTGCAACTGGAAGCTGGACACGCCGGGGAGAGTCCCGGCGGGGGCGCGGATTTCGGCCGGGAAGTTCGGCAACGTCGACAAGTCGTTGCCGAACGCCGCCGTCTCCTGGGTGAAGCGGTCGCCGGTCAGCTGCATACCGTCGCCGGAGTCTCCGGCGAAACGGATGATGACGCGGTCGAGCTGCTGGACCTGTTTGGTCACAGAGGAAGACCTCCTCGACGCGCAGCACCCGTCCTGGGGGAGGCGCCCAGGATCGTGATGCTACTTAGGCTTACCTTCATGGTATGTCCGGGGTGGGATGGTGTTCTCGGGGACGGGGTCGAGTGCTGACCGTGACGGGGCAGGGGCTACCCGCCGTTGTCCCGGTTCCCGGTGGCCGCAGGTCATGGAGGCATGGACCGCGGCCGCCACTCCGCCCGTCATGTGACGTCCCGCTTCCAGGGAGGTCGTGAACCCCGTAATAACACAAGACGTATCACTTCGATGCGGAGTTCACTCGGCTCCCCGGGATTCGGGCAGGTCCTATCCGGTGGTACGACCTGGGCGGGCCCCCGAGTTCATCGTGGACACAGGCTGCTGCGCTGACGGCACAGGTCAACGTGCAACCGCTTGACCAGCAGCGCGGGCTTCGTCGAGGAGCCCCGGCTCCCCGCGGGCGTGGAGTTCACAGCCCGAAGTGTAGATGGCCCGAATTTCGTTCGAGCTCACCGCCCCTGGTCAAGCGCGTCATGGCCGTCCCGGCGTCTGCGATGTGGCGACCTCCGGCCGCCCCGAGGGCTCCTGGGACTCCGACGGTCCCGGCTCGGACGGGCCTGGCTCCGCCGGGCCCGGCGTCGACGGCGTCGTCGGCGCCGGTTTCACCACCGCCGCACGCTCGCGGTCGACCCGCGCGAGCAGCTTCTCCACCTCGTCCTCGGGCACCGCCTCCCCGACCACGTGCGCCGTCGCCCCGTACGGGTAGGAGCCGGGGTTGTCGAGCGCGCTGCGCATCCAGTTGCGCCAGCGCTTGGAGGTGACGGTGCAGCGCAGCACCAGGGCGCGGTTGGCCGGTACCGTCTTCGACGCCGTGCACGAGCCGAGCCGCTCGCCCTCGGAGGTGATCGTGGCGCGCAGCTGCGCCCGCGCGCCGTCCGGCACCGTGTCCCGCGGGACGGACATCGTCGCGGGCACGCTCACGGTGCAGCCGTTGGGGTTCTGGTCGCAGCTGCTGAACGTCAGCGACCCGGGACTGAAGCGCACCGCGGGGTCGGTGGCGCCGCCGAGTCCGGCGACGCGGGGGCGCAGCTCCGCGAACAGCGTCGCCGGCGCCGCCACGGGCGCGGCGGTGAACAGCGGCGCGTTCGGCCCGCCCGCGTGCACCGACAGCAGCCGGTGCGGAGCGGCCGCGGTCATCAGGTACTCCGCTCCCCGCGTCTTGATCCTGTACGCGGGGACGCCGTTCACGTTCTCCTCGGGCGGGTCCGCCGGAGCCTTGGCGAGCAGGCGGGCGATGGCCTCCGGGCCGAGCACGTCCGGCACGTCGAATCCGGGCACCGACTTGGGCGCCTTGGACCACCGGCCGGCGTAGTAGCCGCCGTTCGGGACCTCCGGGACGTAGTCGCGCCAGAACGCGGGCCCGGCCTTGATGTAGGTGTCGCCGCCGATCGCGACGACGTCCGCCTTCAGCGCGCCCGCCGTCAGCGTGCCGGTCGCCAGGCCCGACGGCGACAGCCGCAGATGCGCCTGGACGGGCTTGCCGCCGACGCTCATCGACCCGTCGTAGCGGAGCCCCGTCCCCGACGTGAGCCGCCGCCCCGCCGCCACCGTCCACGCCGGAGGCGCCGCGGCCACGGTCGCCTCGGCCCGCTTCTCGGGCGCCTCGTCGTCGCCGGTGATGACGACCGCCGCCACGGCACTCGCCGTCAGCACGACCGCCGCCGCCCCGGACGCGATCAGCAGCAACTGCTCCTTGCGGCTGCGCACCTGCCGTCCGGCCGCCCCGGGCATCACGGGCCCGCCCGGCGGAACCGGCCCGCCCGAGGGGCCCTGACCCGGGACGCCCGGCGCGACGGGACCGTTAGGGGGCACCGCGGTGCCCTGCGGTGGGGTCTCGCGGGGTGGAACGGTCCCGCCCGCGACCCGCACGTCCGGCCGGGCCGGTTCGCCCTTGCCGGAGGCCGCCGCGGGATCACGCGGCGGTGGGGGTTGGGAAGAGGCCGTCGGTGACGGCTCGTCCTGGTCAGCGCTCACTCGGGGCTCACTCTGCTCACTTCGGGGGCCGGGTTCGGCCCGACCGTCAGGGACAAAGCAAGGGATCTGTGGGTCCTCCGGAGGGGCCGACGGGACTGTTGGACGTTCAGCCGTTCGGGGGGGCGGCCGCCGGGCCTCTGGGGGGTCCCCAAAAGAGCATAAAGGGGTCCGGCGGCGGGCTCAGCGCGCAACGCGCCTCACCTGCGGCCTTATTCGCTGTCGAGCCCGTTCTGCAGCGCCTGGACTTCCTCTTCGGTGGCGCCGATCACCTTGTAGTCGGCGTGCTTGTAGAAGGTGCCGCCGGAGTCCTTGGCCCAGCGCGTCCACGCGCTGCTGGTGACCCGGCAGCTCGCCCACTGCGGGCTGCTGCTGCTGATCGTGATGGTGGAGGTGCAGTTGCCGAGGTCGCTGCCGCTCAGCGAGCCGGCGGTGATCCGGAACCGCACGTCGATCGTGACGGGCGTCTCCACGTTGTACGGCGGGCGGATCTTGGCTTCGACCGTGCAGCCGGAGTCGCTGTTGCAGCCGCCCTTCTTCCACTCGGAGACGCGCGGCTGGGCCGAGGCGTTGAAGGAGTCCTTCAGCTCGCCCATGCTCGTGCGCATGTCCGAGATGACGGACGAGGCGTCGGTGGATTCCTTCGGGGTGACGTCCACGCGGACGCGCGGGGTGGTCGCCTCGTAGCGCAGCAACTCGGCGTCGTCGTCGTCGGTGATGTAGATGGTGGAGGAGAAGCTGGTGAACTTCAGCGCCTGCTCGCCCTTCCACGTGGTCTCGATCGGGTCGGTGGTCGAGTTGCGGGCCGAGCGGACCTTGGTGGCCAGTGCCGCCGGGGTCAGGTTCTTCTGGAAGTCGACGTTGAGCTCGTTCTCGTCCAGCCGGCCCCACTGCTCGCCGTCGCTGAGGAAGAACGGGTCGTCGCCGGAGATCTCCCGCTCCCAGTAGGTCTTGTCGGCCTTCACGAACAGCTTGCCGTCCGCGGAGAGCAGCGTGACCTTGGAGCCGTTCCAGGTGACGGGCCCGGTCGCGCGGCCGCCCTTGGTGACGTTCAGCTCGCCCTGCAGTGACCCGCCGCTGCCGCCGAACGTGCCGTCCAGCGCGACGGCGCCGGACGACGACAGGTTGCTCGCCGCGGCCGTCAGCTTCTCATCGGGAGTCTTGCCGCCGCCGATGGCGACCGCGTAGACCACGACGCCGATGATGAGCAGCAGGACGAGGCCGCCGCCGAGGATCGCCGCGATCAGCGCGCCGCCGCCTCCGCTGCGCCTCGGCGGGGGCATGCCGGGCCCCATCGGGCTCCCGGGGGGCGGAGGGAAGAAGGGGGGAGGTGTTCCACCGGGGCCGCCGAAACCGCCAGGTGGTGGAGGCGGGGCACCAGGTCCGCCCGGACCGGGTCCCCCGGGGCCGCCCGGACCGGGCCCGCCCGGACCTGCGGGCGGCGGCGGAGGCGGCCAGGAGGAGCCGCCCGGGGCTTCCCAGCCCGGCGGAGGCGGGGGGTTGCTCATCTGGTCACGTCCTTCCAGGTCAATTGACCCACAATGCAAGACTAGCGTGCGGTAAAACCATGACATCGTGTGCCTCCGATGTGGAGGCACAAAGCCACAGACTCCTCGGTCCCTGTGGAGGGGATACTGGATGAGACGCACGCGAGGAGGCTTTGGTGCATAACTATTTCGACACGTATGTCGTCGTGGTCGTCCTGCTCCTCGTGGGCGCGGGGATCGTCGGCGGAGGTCTCGTTGCGAACCGGATGCTACGCCCGAGCCGTCCCACCGCGGAGAAACTGACGACCTACGAGTGCGGCGTCGACCCGGTCGGGGAGGGCTGGGCCCACTCGTACGTGCGCTACTACGTGTTCGCCTACCTGTACGTCGTGTTCGCCGTGGACGCCGTATTCCTGTTCCCCTGGGCCACGATCTTCTCATCCCCCGGCTACGGGGCGACGACGCTCGGCGAGATGTTCGTGTTCCTCGGGTTCCTCGCCACCGGGCTCGCGTACGCGGCCAAGAAGGGCGTCCTCTCCTGGGTCTGACCCCTGTGGGACCGGGTCTGCCGGGCCGATCGGGGACGAACGTCCGTCCGAACCTCTGGCCAGAGCCCGGCGGACTGTAACAATGCACCCGTGGGCACTATCGATCTACCGCCGCCGACCGTCGGGCCGCTGTCGCGACTGGCGCCCAAGCCGATCAAGTTCGTGCTCAACTGGGGCCGCCGCTACTCGCTGTGGGTCTTCAACTTCGGCCTGGCCTGCTGCGCGATCGAGTTCATCGCGACGTCGATGGCCCGGCACGACTTCATCCGGCTCGGCGTGATCCCGTTCGCGCCCGGTCCCAGGCAGGCCGACCTCATGGTCGTCTCCGGCACCGTCAGCGACAAGATGGCGCCCGCGATCCGCCGCCTCTACGAGCAGATGCCCGAGCCGAAGTACGTCATCTCGTTCGGTGCCTGCTCCAACTGCGGCGGCCCGTACTGGGACTCCTACTGCGTGACCAAGGGCGTCGACCAGATCGTCCCGGTGGACGTGTACGTCCCCGGCTGCCCGCCCCGCCCCGAGGCGCTGCTGCACGGCATCGTCCACCTTCAGGAGAAGATCGCGGCGGAGTCGCTGGGCGAGCGCTACGCCGGTGCCGAGCCCGTCACGCCGCCTCCGCCGCCGCGGCCGATGACGGCGTCGGTCCTGCGCCGCCCCATCCAGCCGCCGCCCCCGGTGAACGGGGACGACGACGAGACCTTCGAGCACTGGAACGTCATGGCGGGGGAGACGGGCCGGGCCGAGGACGCCGCGGCCGCCGAGCCCGAGGCGCCGCACGTCCGGCCGGAGGAGGACGAGACACGTCCCGTACCCGTCGTGGACGGGCCGCCATCCATGCACCCGGCCGACGACGTCACCCTGCCTGTCCCGGCCGTCGAGGAGGAGGACGAGGAGGCGACGCGCCCCGTCCCCGTCGTCGAGGACGAGGAGACCACACGGCCCGTCCCGGTCGTGGAGGACGAGCCCGCGCCACCGGACGAGCCCGCGGCCGAGGAGTCCCAGCGGTACCGCGAGCGCCCGCTGGACGAGCACGATCCGTCGATCATCCCCGGCCTGACCGACGACGGGCACGACGACGAGATCGGGCGCGACCGGTGAGCGGCGAACCGGCCCCCGGCCGGGAACTGGCCGATGCCTGGACCGCCCGATTCGGCGAAGAGATCAGCTCCGAGGAGACGTTCGGCGGGCTCGCCGTCGGCGTCCCGCCCGAACACTGGCTGGACGCGCTGACGTTCGCGCGCGACGACCTGTCCTGCGGATTCTTCGACTGGCTGACCGGCGTGGACGAACTGGACGAGGGCTTCGCCATCGTCGTCCACGTGTACTCGCTGGAACGCCGCCATCATCTGCTGGTCCGCACCCGCGTCCCGAAACGGGCGCCGGTGCTGGCGACGGCCACGGGGGTGTACCGGGGAGCCGCCTGGCACGAGCGGGAGACGTCGGAGATGTTCGGCGTCCTCTTCGAGGGCCACCCGAACCTCGTCCCGCTGCTGCTGCCGGACGGGTTCGAGGGAAATCCCCTCCGCAAGGACTTCGTGCTCGCCTCCCGCGTCGCCAAGCCCTGGCCGGGCGCCAAGGAACCGGGTGAATCGGGCCACGGCGCGCCGAGCCGCCGCCGCGTCCGCCCACCGGGGGTTCCGGACGATTGGGGCCCGAATGCTTGAGATCGTCGTCAAGCTCGCCCTGGTCGCCGCCGCGTTCGCGCTGCTCCCCCTCCTCGTGGGCCAGGCCGAGCACAAGGTGATGGCGCACATGCAGGGCCGCCTCGGCCCCATGTACGCGGGCGCCTTCCACGGCTGGGCGCAGCTCGTCGCCGACGGGGTGAAGTTCGCGCAGAAGGAGGACGTGGTCCCGCGCGACGCCGACCGCTGGGTGTTCAAGCTGGCGCCAGGTGTCGCGCTCGTCCCGTACCTGCTGGTCCTGCTCGTGATCCCGGTCGGGCCGGACGGGCAGGTCGCGCTCGACCTCGGGCCCGGGATCTTCTTCGCGCTCGCCGTGATGGGCGTCGGCGTGATCGGCGCGATCATGGCGGGCTGGGCGAGCGCGAACAAGTACTCGCTGCTCGGCGGGATGCGGGTCGCCGCGCAGCTGATGTCCTACGAGCTGCCGATCGTGTTCGCCGCGTCGTCGGTGGCGATGGCGGCGGGCACGCTGTCGCTCAGCGGCATCGTGGAGGAGTGGCGCTGGTGGTGGCTGCCCTGGCAGGCGATCGGCGGCGTGGTGTTCTTCGTCGCCGGCCTCGCCGAGCTGCGCCGGCCGCCGTTCGACATGCCGGTCGCCGACTCCGAGATCATCTTCGGCCCGTACACCGAGTACGGCGGGCTGCGGTTCGCGCTGTTCATCCTGGCCGAGTACGCCGGGATCGTGGTGCTGTGCGCGCTGACGACCGTGCTGTTCCTCGGCGGCTGGAAGGGCCCGTTCCTGGACACCGAGCTGGGCTGGCTCTGGACGCTGCTCAAGGTCGCGGCGCTGGCGTTCTGCGTCATCTGGCTGCGGGTCAGCTTCCCGCGCATGCGCGAGGACCAGCTGCAGAAGCTCGCCTGGGCCTGGCTCGTCCCGCTCTCCCTCGCCCAGCTCGCACTGACGGGCGTCCTCGCGGTCGCACTCTGAGGCAGGGCAGGGCCGCGCCGGGACGTCGGTTCGGGAAGCCGGGACGTCAGTTCAGGAAGATCGTGAAGTCGGCCATCTGGGGGAGGACGTCGGGCGGGATGTCGGCGTCCACCGCCATCTCCTCGGCGGACACGAAGCCGCCCTGCTCGTCGCGGCGGCTGACGACGCGCTCCACGATCTCCGGCGTCATGCCGGGCAGCGCGGCGAGGATCTCCGGCGGCGCGTGGTTGACGTCCACGAGACCACCGTCGTCATAGGTGCGGGGGACGTCGGGACGGCCGATCCGCAGCTCGTGGGCGAGCGCCGGGTCCTCGGCGGCGAGCGCCCTGGCCTCCTCGCGCAGCGACCGCCGGTACTTGGCGACCTCGATGGCGTGCTGGTTGCGGCGGTTGCGCGCACCCTCGCGCGGGAAGACGGACGACCGGATGGCGAACGCGTGCCCGGTGCCGGCGATCCACAGCAGGATCGCCATGAACGAGCTGAGGACGGTGAGGACCGGGTCGCCCGACCCCAGCATGGTCAGGACGGCCGCGCTGCCCGCGCCGTATCCGGCGGCGGTCGCGCCGAGGCCCCACGACCCGCGGCGGACGGCCGCGTAGAAGAACGAGAACGGCGTCCCGTAGCCGAGGGTGACGAACGGCACGAACGCCCACAGCACGCCACGGGCGGTCTCCTGCGACGGCATCGG
>NZ_SMKK01000288.1 GCF_004348425.1 Actinomadura sp. 7K507 | reverse complement strand
TCGTGGCGCTCGGCCACGTCGGCGGGCTGCTGATCCCCGACCGCTGGACCGAAGCCGTCGGCGTCACCGAGCACATGTACCACGTCGTCGCCGTGGTGCTCGGCACCATCGCCGGGTTCTGCACCCTGGCCGGCATCGCCATCCTGATCTACCGGCGCCGCACGGTCGGTCCCGTGTTCGCCGCGACGACCCGCAACGACAAGCTGATGTACGCGGTCCTCGCGCTGACCATCCTGCTCGGGCTGGCCGCGACGGTGGCCGCCAACATCGTCGGCGGCGGCTACAACTACCGGGAGACGGTGTCCCCGTGGTTCCGGTCGATCTTCTACCTGCGGCCGGACCCGGACCTGATGACCGGCGTGCCGGTCCTGTTCCAGCTGCACGCGCTCAGCGCCCTGCTGCTGTTCTGCATCTGGCCCTTCACCCGGCTGGTGCACATGCTCACCGCCCCGGTCGGCTACCTGACCCGCCCCTACATCGTGTACCGCAGCCGCGACGAGCAGCTGGGAATGCACCCGCCTCGCCGCGGCTGGGAACGGGTCCCCTGATCCGGCCGGGGGCCCGGCCGGATGAACCGGGTTCAGTCCTCCTTGTTCCACAGGTCGGGGCCGAACACCTCGTAGTGGACGCGCTCGTCCGAGATTCCGGCGTCGGCCAGGCCGCGCCGGATCTCGCGCATGAAGGGGATGGGGCCGCACATGAACACGCGGGCCTTGGGCGGCAGCGGCAGCGCGGACACGTCGATCCGGCCGGGCCGGACGTCCCCGTCCCCGGCCCCGCCCGAGGCGGCCCCGTCGAGGTCCTCGTACCAGGTCATCAGCTGGAAGCCGGGCATCCGCCGGCCCGCGCGGGCGATCTGCTCGCGCAGCGGGTGCGTGCGCGGGCTCCGGTCGGCGTGGACGGCCAGGACGCGGCGTCCCGGCTGCGCGGCGGCCAGCCGGTCGATGATCGCGGCGGCCGGCGTGATCCCGATGCCCGCGCTGACCAGGACGAGCGGATCATCGCCGTCGTCCACGACCACGTCCCCGAACGGCCGCGACAGCTCCAGCTCGTCCCCGGGGGCGACGGACTCGAAGCGCTCGGTGACGCGCCACGTCCGGTACGGCACGGCCGGGTCGCAGGCGGCCTCGTGGTAGAGCCGGGCCTCCTCGGCGATCAGCAGCGTCGCGAACAGCCAGTACACCTCGGACCAGGCCGCGTGGACCTCCGGCGTCACCGCGTCGCCGAGCACCGTGGCCTCGATCTCTCCCGGCGCCCAGGTGGGCAGCGGCAGGGCCTCCAGGGCGGCGACGGTGGCGGGGTCCGCGACGTGCCTTCGAGGATCCCGAGCCCGCTCTGATCGAGCTGTATGCGTTCTGCGTGGAACAGCCCCGGCCGGACCGTCAGGGCCCAAGGTCCCGAGCCGGGCGACAAGCGGGGTGGTGCGCGACGTGGCCGGGGCAGGCGATAACGTCCGGTGAACCGTCCCCGATCACCGCCCGGTCCGCCAGGGAGGCACCCCGTGCTCGAGGTCACCACCGCCGATCTGCGGCTGTTCCTTCACGTGCTCGCCGCGACGATCTGGGTCGGCGGGCAGATCACCCTCGGCGCGCTCGTCCCGGCGCTGCGCGGTTTCGAGGGCGTCACCAAGGTCGCCGCCCGCCGCTACAACCTGGTCGCCTGGCCCGCGTTCGCCGTCCTCGTCCTGACCGGCATCTGGAACATCACCGGCGGTGACATGGGGGACGCCGCGCAGCGCACGCTGGAGGTGAAGCTCGTCTTCGTCGTCCTGTCGGGCGTGGCCGCGCTGCTGCACACCCGCGCGAAGTCCAAGGCGGGCCTCGCCGTCTGGGGGGCCCTGGGCGTGGTGGGGGCACTGGCGGCGCTGTTCTTCGGCGTCCAGCTCGGCTGACCTGACGCCCGAAACGTCCCGAAATGTCCCGTAGTGTCCGGGACGCCCGTCCCTCCCGGTAGTGACGCGCCCGCGCGCACGCTGGTGTCGTCAGGCCCCGCCCAGCGGCGAGGGATGGGCGAGACCTCATCCGGCCTTCCCTCGCAGCTGCCCGACGGGGGGACGACATGAGGCAGATCACCATCGTGGTGGCGGCCGCGTTGCTCGCGGCGGTCGTGGCGTGCGCCGGCGCCATCGCGTTCATGAGGCTGGGGCCGGGGGAGTCGCGCGACGCCGGCAGGGTCGCGGAGACCCGGACGTCCGCACCGTCCGGCCAGGAGCGGGAGCCCGGTCAGGAGCAGGCGCCTGAGCCGCGGCCGACCGTCACCGTCACCGAGCCGAGGACCGTGGTCCCGGACGAGCCCGGCCGGAGCGCGGCCGACGCGGACTTCCTGGCCATGATCGCCGCCGACGGCATCACCGCCCCGGACGGCTGGGCGATCGAGGCGGGCCGGGCGACCTGCGGCCAGGACTACGCGTCCGCGCGCGAATACCTGACGGACGGCGGCCTCTACGACCACCACGTCCAGACGTTCCTGGACGACTGGATGATCACGCACGGCGGCTGCTGACGCCGCCGGCGTCCCGGCCGGCTCCCGGCCCGGGCGGCCGTCGTGCGCGTGCGCGTGGGTAGATCGTCTAGGTTTGCCCCATGAGCGATTCTGTGGCGGTCGGGCTGGTCGGGGCGGGACACTGGGCCGGGATCGTGCACGCGCCCGCGCTCGCGGCGGGGCCGTCCACGCGGCTCGCGGGCGTGTGGGCCCGGCGCGCGGAGGCGTCCGCCGAGCTGGCCGGCCGGCACGGCGTGCCCTCGTTCGAACGGATCGAGGAGCTGTTCGACGCATGCGACGCCGTGGCGTTCTCCGTCCCGCCGGACGTCCAGGCCGGCCTCGCGGTGCGGGCCGCCCGCGCGGGCAAGGCCGTCCTGCTGGAAAAGCCCCTCGCCATGGACCTGGATGGCGCCCGCCGGGTCGCCGGCGCCATCGCCGAGGCGGGCGTCGTCTCCCAGATGGTCTTCACCCTGCGCTACTCGCGCGCCGCCCGCGCTTTCCTCGGCCGGGTACACGACCTGGACCCCTTCGGCGGCTACGGCTCGTTCGTCTCCTCCACGCTGAGCGGCGGCCCCTTCGCCACCCCGTGGCGGCTGGAGCGGGGCGCGCTGCTCGACCTCGGCCCGCACATCGTCGACCTGCTGGACGCCTCGCTCGGCCGGGTCGTGGGCGTGCGCCCGCACGGCGACCCGCTCGGCTGGCTGGGGCTGACGCTGGACCACGAGGGCGGCGCGGTGAGCCAGGCGTCGGTCTCCATGGCCGGGGCGGGCGAACTGCCGCCCGCTCACATCGAGGTCTACGGACGGAAGGGACACGCCCGGCTCGACTGGTCCCAGCTCGGCGACGACGCGTTCGCGACCATGGTCGCCGAGTTCGCCGCGGCGGTCCGGGGAGAGGCCGGAAGCGCCCTGGACGCCGCGCACGGCCTCCGGATCCAGGAGATCCTCGCCTCGGCCGAGGCCCAGCTCGCGAACCAATGATCCCGATATTCCCGATTGTCGCGATAGGGAACCGGCTGCCATGCTGGATGCCATGGCTCGTACGATCGATGACATCCTCGGCGAGGCGCGCGGCCGGCTGGTCCGCCTCGAACCCGGCCAGGCCCACGCCGAGACGCGGGACGGCGCCCTGCTCGTCGACATCCGCCCCGCGGCCCAGCGCGCCGGCGAGGGCGAGGTGCCCGGCGCCCTGATCGTGGAACGCAACGTCCTGGAATGGCGCCTCGACCCGGCCTCCGGCGCCCGGCTCCCCGAGGCGACCGGCCACGGACTGCGCGTCATCGTGCTCTGCTCGGAGGGGTACACCTCCAGCCTCGCCGCCGCGTCCCTGCACGACCTCGGCCTCTCCCGCGCCACCGACGTCGTGGGCGGGTTCCGGGCGTGGCGGGCCGCGGGCCTGCCGACGACCGGGGGAGCGGGCGGATGAGCACGGTCGCGCTGGTCGGGAACCCGCGACCGAAGTCGCGGACGCTCGGGGTGGCGCTCCAGGCCTCGGAGGCGGTCAACGAGCGGATCGGCGCCACCGGTGAGACCGAGACCGTCGACCTGTCCGTGCTGGCGCCGGACCTGCTGAGCGCCGTCCCGCCGCCCGGCGTCCAGCAAGCGCTGGACACCGTCGCCGCCGCGGACGTCCTGGTCGTGGCGAGCCCTACGTACAAGGCCACCTACACCGGCCTGCTCAAGGTGTTCCTCGACCGCTTCGGCGCCGGGTCGCTGGCGTCCGCGGTCGCCTTGCCCCTCCTGGTCATGGGCGACGCCAGGCACTCCCTCGCCGTCGAGACGCACCTGCGGCCGCTCCTCGTCGAACTGGGCGCGAACGTGCCGTCCCCGGGCCTGGCGATGCTCGAATCGCAGCTCGCGGACGCCGAGGAGGTCATCGGCGCCTGGGCCGACCGCGTCGCCCCCCAGGTGGCGGCCTTCCTCGCGAGCACGTCCACCGCCACCTGACCGGCCGCGCCGCTCCCGCCATTTCCCGCGCTATTATCCAAGCGCACCCGGCCGATTTCAGAGCGTGATTCCATGTTCGTCTTAGTGATCTGCTCCGATATTTCATCGCTATTTTACAAGACATGAGATAATTTCTGATCGGGTCTTTGTTTCTCCGGAACACTCGGGTACAAACAGGTTGTATTCCGCGCGGTCATGAACCCCGCCCGCCGCGCGAAGGGGGCCGCGTGCGGGCGTGCCGCAGGCGGAAGAAGAATGGCCTCTCCCGAGGAGGAACCCCATGAAAGCTCCCATCAGACTCGCCGTGCCGGTGGTGGCCGCCTCCGCCGCGCTGGCCCTGACCGCGGGCACCGCGTCCGCAGCCACCACCACCATCCGCGAGGAGACCGCCACCGGAGCGCCGTACTCCGGCAACTGGCAGGTCTCCACCGTCGGGACGCTCGACTTCTCCGTCGTCTTCCTGGGCTCGGAGGTGACCGGATCCTGCGAGAGCGCGACGCTCCAGGGCACGGTCGTGTCCACCGGCCCAGGCGAGCTGACCGCGGCGTCGCTCGGCGCGTGCGAGACCTCGAACGGGCTCAGCTCTCCCCCGACCGACCTCGACCTGAGCGAATTGCCCGACAAGAGCGGCGCGGTCGCCTACGCCCCGGTCCAGGGCGGGCGCGACGGCACCCTCTCGATCAACGGCGACCTGCAGTTCACGATCGAAGGGCAGATCCTCGGCTTCACGGTCACCTGCAACTACGGCTTCCGCAGCGGCGACACCCCGGGTCTGGTCTTCGACGTCTACAACCGCGACAACCCGAACCGCCCGCTCCCGGACCTCGACGACGCCCAGGGCGCCTCCGACGACATCACGCTCGTCCGGCAACCGGGGAGCAGCGGCCTGTGCCCGGAGGACGGCACCGGCAGCGGCGCCGCCATCGCCCGCGGTGAGACCACCCCCGGCTCCGGCGTCTTCGACCGCAAGCTCTACCTGACCTCGTAGCCGCCCGCCCCGCCGGTCCGGGCCGTCCCGTCCCTCCGTGGCGTCCCTCCGTGGCGTCCCGGACCACCCCTGGAGAGCGCGGCGGGACGGCCGGGCCCCGGGGCCGGTGCAAGGGAGTGGCCATCCTCCTCGGGGCCCGGCCGCCCCATACCCTCGCGATGCTGGGTCGCCGTGTCGGAACGACCGGGGGCGTACGGCCGGAATCCTCCTGGACGAACGCGAGGAATTCGAGCGTAACTCCGCTGGTCAGCACTCAGTAATGACAGCGTGCTTACAGTTGTTTCCCACTCGTGTCCGGGAGCCGTCGTGGCAAAATCACCGCCCCATCGGCACCTCTGTGACCTGAATCACACCCACTGACGTCACGCCCGGCGACCCTGTCCCGTCCTGATGCCGAAACCGTCGTTTCCCGGCGACGCGGCCGGGCGGACAGGGAGGTCATCATGCGCGTACTCGTCGCGGGCTCCACCGGGGTCATCGGACGGCGACTCGTCCCGCTGCTGGAGGCCGTCGGGCACGAGGTGACCGGGCTGGCCCGCACCGGCACCCGCACCCGCACCGGCACCCGCACCGGCACCGGCACCGGCGACCGCGGCCCGGACACCGGCCGCCTCGTCACCGCCGACGCGCTCGACCGCGACGCGCTGGCACGCGCCGTGGCGGAGGCCGCGCCGGACGCGGTCGTCAACCTGCTCACCGCGATCCCCGCCGCGCCCGACCCGCGGCGGCTGGCCCGCGACTTCGCCGCCACCGACCGGCTCCGCACCGAAGGCGCCCGCAACCTGTACGAAGCGGCGGAGAAGGCCGGCGTCACCCGCGTACTCGCCGAGGGCCTCGCCTACGCCTACCAGCCCGGCGACGGCCTGGCGGACGAGGACGCGCCCCTGTGGACCGACCGCACGCCCAAGCAGTTCGCCCCCGTCCTCGCGGCCCTCATCGAACTCGAACGGCTGACCTCCGGGGCCGGAGGCATGGTCCTGCGGTTCGGCCACCTGTACGGGCCGGGCACCGCCTTCGCGAAGGGCGGGTCGTTCACGAGCCGGATCCGCGCGGGGAAGATGCCCGTGGTCGGCGGCGGAAACTCGACGATGTCGTTCACCCACGCCGACGACGCCGCCACCGCCCTCGTGGCCGCGCTCGACAAGGACCTGACCGGCGTCCTGAACGTCGTGGACGACACGCCCGTCACCATGGGCGAGTTCCTGCCCGCGTTCGCGCGAAAGCTCGGCTCGCCCGCGCCCAAGCGCGTCCCCGCCGCACTCGCCCGCCTGGCCGTCGGCGCCTGGGGCGTCGCGTACATGAACGGTCTGCGCGGCGCCGACAACACCCGCGCCCGGCTCCGCCTCGACTGGCGCCCCCGGTACCCGTCCTGGGCGGCCGGTTTCCCGGTGGGCGGCGACGCGCCGGACGGCGGCCCGGCCCGCGCGGCATGAACGTCCCACGGGCGCGCCGACCGATGCCCGCCGTGCGGCCGCCCGGCTCGCGGAGGTCCGCGACAGGTTCCGCCCGCCCGCCCGGCTGACGAGATCGCGGAGCGGCCCGCACCCCGTTCCGGCGGGCCACCCGCCGGCCCGCCCGGGTGCCTGCGGGACAATGGGGCATGTGAGAGCGGTGGCCATCTCCGACACCCACGCGCCCCGGCGCTGGAAGTTGTGCCCGCCGCGGGTGGCCGAGCACCTGCGGGACGCCGACGTGATCCTGCACGCCGGCGACGTGTGCATCGCCTCCGTCCTCGACGAGCTCGCCGAGTACGCTCCCGTCCACGCCGTCCTCGGCAACAACGACGGACCGGACGTCGCCGCATGGGGCGCACCGGAACGCCTCGAACTCGACCTCGACGGCCTCGCGGTCGCCATGATCCACGACAGCGGCCAGGCCCGCGGCCGGACGGCCCGGATGCGCCGCTGGTTCCCCGGCGCCGACCTCGTCGTCTTCGGGCATTCGCACATCCCCCTGGACGAGACCGGCGACGGCGTCCGCATCTTCAACCCCGGATCGCCCACCGACCGGCGCCGCCAGCCCCACGGCACCCTCGGCCTCCTCGACATCCGCGACGGCCGGCTCACCAGTGCGGAAATCATCCCCGTCACCTGACCGCGTTCGCGAGAACGCCCGAATGGACGCCGCACCGAAAGAGCGCCTTCCCTGGGACCGGACCCCCGAGCAAGTCCAGGCCGACGTGGAGGCCCTGCTCGGCGCCCCGGGTCGTCGACGCGGTGACCCAGCCCGGCGGGTTCCCCCCGGGCGTCGCCGCGCGCCCGCGGTTGGACGGCGGGTGCCGCGCCTTCGTCAAATCCGCGGGCCCCGAACCCAACCCCGACACGCCCCGCCTGCACCGCGTCCTGACCGGGCTCGGCGAACTCGCGTCCGCCATGACCCCGGCCCCCATCGACGCCCCCACCGCCGCCGAACGCTTCGGCGGCGCCTTCCAGGGCTGGCGGCTCCTCGCCGCAGGCGAGGACCTCAGCGGCCTCGACCCCTGGGCCCGCCGGAACCTCGCCCGGCTGGCGGTCCTGGAAGGGGCCTGGGAGGAGGCATCCGCCGGGACGACGCTCGCCCACGCCGACCTCCGCGCCGACAACCTCCTGCTGACCGCCGACCGGGTCGTGGTCGTCGACTGGCCGTGGGCGTGCCTCGCCGCGCCGTGGTTGGACCTGGTCACCACCTTGCCGAGCGTCCGCACCCAGGGCGGGCCGCCGCCCGCCGGCGTCTTCGCCGGCCACCCCCTCGCCCGGGACGCCGGCGACGAAGCGGTGACGTCCGTCCTCGCCGCGCTGGCGGGATACTTCGTCCGGGAGGGCGGGCAGCCTCCGCCTCCGGACCTGCCGACGCTCCGCGCCTTCCAGAAGGCCCAGGGCAGGGCCGCACTCGACTGGCTGCGGCGGCGCATGGGATCGTCGCCCTGAGATGACCGCCGACAGACGGGAAGCCGGCATGACCGACCGCGTGACCGTGAACGTCCACGAGGGAGTCGCCGACGTGCGGCTCAACCGCCCCGACAAGCTGAACGCCCTCGACATCGCCACGTTCGAGGCGCTCGCCGAGACCGGGGAGACGCTCGCCGCGGATCCGTCCGTCCGCGCCGTGGTCCTGTCGGGCGAGGGCCGCGCGTTCTGCGCCGGGCTCGACTTCGCCAACTTCGCCGCCATGGCCGGTGACTCCGCCCCCGACGAGGGCAGCTCCCGGTTCCGCCGGCTGGCCCTCGACATCACCGCGCGCGAGCCGGGGCGCATCACCAACCTCGGCCAGCAGGCCGTGCACACCTGGCGGGAGATGCCGCAGCCGGTGGTCGCCGCCGTCCACGGCCACGCCCTCGGCGGCGGGCTGCAGATCGCGCTGGGCGCCGACATCCGGATCGTCGCCCCCGACGCGAAACTGTCGGTCCTGGAGATCCGCTGGGGCCTGGTGCCCGACATGACGGGAACGGCGGCGCTGATCCGCCTCATCGGCGAGGACGTCGCGAAGGAGCTCACCCTCACCGGCCGCATGATCAGCGGTGAGGAGGCCGCCCGCATCGGCCTGGCCACCCGCACCGCCGCCGACCCGCGCGCCGCGGCCACCGAACTCGCCCGCGAGATCGCCGGCAACAGCCCCGATGCCGTCCGCGGAGCCAAACGCCTGCTCAACCGCGCGGCGGACGTCGACCTGGCCGGCCAGTATCTCGAGGAGTCCCGGACGCTCGGCGAGCTGCGCGGCACGCCCAACCAGGTCGAAGCCGTCCGCGCCTACTTCGAGAAGCGCCCGTCCGCCTTCACCGACCCGGAATGACCCGGTAGGCGATCCACGGCCGGCCCGGTCGCGTGCAACGAGTGAGTGGGCCGGCGGGCCGCCACGCGGCGGCTAGGAGCGGACCGTCAGGCCGCGAGGAACGAACCGAACGGCAGGTTGCGCACCAGCCAGAAGAGCAGGACGGCACCGAAGAACGCCCATATGAGCGCGGGATGAGCCGCCTTCGTGCGGGTGGGGCGGTCCTGGGCGCGAGCCTTCGCCCAGCGGAACCAGAAGAACGCCAGCGCCGGTATCGCCGCCAGGGTGAGCACGTTCAGCCCGAGGGCGGTCGGGACGTCGCCGTGGGCGAGGGCGTGGATGGTCCGCATGGAGCCGCAGCCCGGGCACTGCAGCCCGGTCAGCGCGAGGAACGGGCAGGTCGGGTAGTGACCCTGCTCATTGGGGTCGACCGCCGCGATGTAGGACACGACCGCGGTGGTGAGGAGCAGGACCCCACCCGGCCGGAGCAGCCGGAGCGTCACCGCGGCCGCCGGGCGGCCGCGGAACCGGTCCCGCCACTCGGTGAGCGGCCCGCCCGGCTGAAGCAGGGCGGGCCGGCGCTCGTGCGTCATGGAGCAGGAACCGTCAGCTAGCCATGGACAGCTGGACGACGAAGGAGATGACGCCGACGACGACACCCGCGATCGCGGACACGATCGCCCACGTCTTCGCGTTGCTGGACGCCTTCATGGCCCCGGCCTGGTCGCCGGCCTTCCATTTACCGTTCACCTGCGCGGCGAACACGATGGACACGATCCCGGCGGGCAGGCAGCAGAAGATCGTCGTCAGGATCGACCACACGAGGTGGTTCGGGGGCGGGTTGCCGGCGCCGTAGGCGTTCGGCGGCGGGGGAGCTGGCGGGTAGGCCATGGTGTTACCTCCGTGGTGGGCTGGGTGATCCAAGAAGATAGATGACTATCAGGCCGGTCGGGTTCCCGCCTATCCCTAGAATCATGTCACGGGCGGCTTCCGGTGCTCTGATTTGACGCGGTCGCTCCGACCCCGTAGGTTAACCGCTCGTCCCCACACGGATCCAGGACGCCAGCACGGCGGCCGGTCGATCGTGGGGGAAACCACTACAGAACCAGCCGACGCGGCTTAGCTGTGCCTGGCGCGTTGTGGCGGGTCGGAAAAGGCCGATTTTGACAATCGCGCCGGATCTGATGAAATAGCTTCACCGCCCGGAAGGCGCCGCGCAAGCGGCATCGGAACGGCGTTGCCAAAAAGGACGGAAATTGACAATCCGCCCCGATTAGGTAGAGTGAAAAGCGAGTCGCCCCGGAGCCGGGGCCTGCGGGAGCGGGGTTCGGCGCGGTGGGTGTCCGTTTCTTGAGAACTCAACAGCGTGTTAAAAGCCAGTGCCTTTATCGGCTCGGCCAGTGTTTTCTGGTCGGGTCGCCCC
>NZ_SMKK01000287.1 GCF_004348425.1 Actinomadura sp. 7K507 | reverse complement strand
GGAACCGGCGTGCCGTCACGCGGGTGACGGTCGTCGCGCGGGCGGGCTGGCGGTGGGCGGCCGTCGAGGGTGACGCCGAGATCATCGGCCTGGACGATCCGCATCCCGATGTCGACGGCGAAGCGCTGAGGCGGCTGTGGCGGGACATCTTCCGGGCCGCGGGCGGCACTCATGACGACTGGGACACCTACGACCGGGTGATGGCGGAGGAGCGGCGAGCCGCCGTACTCATCGCCCCCCGCCGCGTCTACACCAGCCCGCGGACCTCCTGACGCCACGAGGGGGCGGGATCGAGGTCGGCGGCGACGAGTTCGGCGAATTCGGTGGCGAGCGGGCTGAGGGCGTCCCATTGGCGGGCCGCCCAGCCGACGGTGATGGGGGAGAGCGCCGGGATGGGGACGGTCCGGACGGGGCCGTCCGGTGCGAGCCTGGGCAGGGACGGCAGTATCGCGTGGCCGATGCCGAGTTCGGCGAGAAGGACCGCGGTGTCCCAGTCGGCGACCCCGGCGGTCTGTGCGGGCGCGCAGCCGAGCCGCACGAAGTCCTCCTCCAGCCGCCGGTGCGACGCGGAGTTGGCTGGATGGGCGATGTAGCGGATCGAGCGGAGATCGCGGGGATCGATGGTCTGGCGGACGGCGAGCGGATCACCGGCGTTGACCACCAGGACCCAGGGCAGGTCGATGACCGGCCACTGCTGGATACCGGGAGCCGGTTGCCCCAGCGTGATCCAGGCCAGGTCCGCCTGCCCGCTCTGCAGGAGTTCCAGGCAGCGGCGGGTCGACTGCGCGGACTGGAAGTCCAGGGTCGCTTCGGGATGCCGGTCGCGGAACGCGGTGATGGCGTCCGGCATGAAGTGCCGGACCGTCACGCCGCCCGTGGTGATCTTCACGGTTCCGCCGTCGCCGTCGCGGAGTTCTCCGAGGCGGCGGACGGCGGAGTCGAGGGACGTGATGCCGCCCAGCGCCGCCTGGTACAGGATCCGGCCCGCGTCCGTCGGCGTGACCCCGCGGGGTTGCCGCTCGATCAGCGCGAGCCCCGTCTCGCGTTCGAGCCTTTTGACGTGCTGGCTCACCGCCGACTGGCTGCAGGACAGGGTGCGGGAGACCGCGCTGAGATTGCGGGCCTCGCACACCGCGATGAAGACCCGGAGGTCGTCGAGCGTCACCGACCCAAGCTAACTCTTGGGGTTTTATAAGTAAATCCAAGAATTGACTGGAATGGCTTCGGGGCTCAAGGTGGGGTCACGAACCAGATGGTTCTGAAAGCGGCGGCAACCCGTCCGCGGCGCCCGGCGATGTGTGCTGGTGACCCGGGACATACGGCACACGACGATCGGGCGGGCGGACGGGTGCCGACCCTCTCCGGCGGAGAGCACTCACGACACGACGGGCCCGGCGCCCGTGTCAGCCGCCGACCAGGAGCAGGGACTTGCCGACCGTGGTGCGGGCGGCCAGTGCACGGTGGGCGTCGGCGGCCCGTGCCAGCGGATAGGTGGCGCCGATCGACGGGCGGAGCCGTCCTTGCGCGGCCTCGTCCAGCGCGAGGCCCAGCAGTTCGCGGACGGTGGCCTGGTCGGGCGGCCCGTCCATGAGCGGGGTGGACACTCGCAGGCCGCGGCGCTCGACGAGGTCCGGGTCGGGGGCGGTGCCACCGTCCGCGGTGCCGTAGGTGACGAACCTCCCGCCGTCGGACACCGCGTCGAGGGCGGCGATGCCGAGCGCGCCGCCCGCCCCTTCGTAGGCCAGCGCGACACCGCCGCCGGTCAGCTCCCGTACCCGCTCGGCCCAGCCGGGTTTCGTGTAGTCGACGACGGCCTCCGCGCCCAGTTCGCGGGCCAGGGCCAGCTTGTCGTCGCGGGACGCCGCCGCCACCACCCGGGCGCCGGCGGCGACGGAGAGCTGGACCAGCAGCGATCCGGCCCCGCCCGCCGCCGAGGACACCAGCACCCATTCCTCCTTCTCGGGTCTGCCCAGCCGGTCCAGTCTGAGCGCGGTCACGCCGTCGTTGACGAGGGCCGCGGCCGCCTCGTCGCCCAGCCCGTCGGGGACGGCTGCGATCTCCTCCACTCCGGCGACGATCTGTTCGGCGTAACCGGCGTCCGTTCGGACGACCACACGCCGTCCCGTCCACGCCGGGTCCACGCCCGGTCCGACCGCCAGGACCTCGCCCGCTCCGCCGACGCCCGGCACGTACGGCAGGTCCCGTGGGAAGAAGTCCTGGCCCCAGCCGCCGCGCAGCAGGGTGTCGAGGAAGATCACGTCCGCCACCGTCATGCCCACCACGACCTGGCCGGGGCCTGGTTCGGGATCGGGCAGTTCGGCGAGGCGCAACACTTCCGGACCACCGAACGAACCGACCTGAACAGCACGCATGAGCTAGATTCCTTTCGCCGGAAGACCCCTCGCGGGGATGTGCCCCCAGTGTTCAACCTGAAGATTGGTTGAGGTCAAGCGCCCGGTCCCTGAGGTGCCGGGTCACGGCGCGGTCGGGGAGGGCGCAACTGTCGACATCCGGGTCTCGCGAAGACTGGTGCTTCTGGCCATGGACACGCGTGGTGCACCGAGGATCATCGGCGTCGTGGACACCAATGAGCCCCCCGCCACCGCAAGCCGCCGGACGTTCCTCTCCCTCTCCACGGCGGCCGCCGCCGCCACCGCCGGTGCGGGCGCGGGCGTCGCCGTGACCGCCTCGCCCGCCTCCGCGCGAGAGCGGGGATGGCCCGACGGGCCCGGCAAGCCCGTCCGGAACCAGCCGCCCGGCGCCGAGCTGCGCGAACTGCTGCGCGAGATCGACCGGGACCGCATCGAGGCGAACGTCCGCAAGCTGGTGAGCTTCGGTACCCGGCACACCCTGTCCGCCCAGGACGACCCGGACCGCGGCATCGGCGCCGCCCGCGACTGGATGCTCGCCGAGATGAAGCGGTACGCCGCCGCGTCCGGTGGGCGGATGACCGCCGAGCTGCAGTCCTACGTCCAGGAGCCCGCGTCCCGCATCCCCGTCCCGACCCGGATCACCAACGTCGTCGCGACGCTGCGCGGGTCGGTCGCGCCCGACCGGATCTATGTGGTCTCCGGGCACTACGACTCCCGGGTCAGCGACGTCATGAACGCCACGGCGTACGCGCCCGGCGCCGACGACGACGCCTCCGGGGTGGCCGTCGTCATGGAGTGCGCCCGGGTCATGGCCAGGCACCGGCCGGAGGCCACGGTCGTCTTCACCGCCGTGGCCGGTGAGGAGCAGGGGCTGTACGGCTCCAGGTACCAGGCGAAGCAGTACAGGTCCGGCGGCGCCGACGTGCAGGCGATGTTCACCAACGACATCGTCGGCACCGGCACCGCCGACGACGGCACGCGCGACCCCCGCTCCCTGCGGCTGTTCGCCGAGGGCGTCCCCACCGCCGAGACTCCGGAGGAGGCCGGCGTGCGGCGCGCGGTCGGCGGTGAGAACGACTCTCCGGCACGGCAGCTCGCCCGGTTCGTCGCGTCCGTCGCCGGCGATCACGCCACCGGCATGCGCATCCGGACGGTCTACCGCAGGGACCGCTACCTGCGCGGCGGCGACCACATCGGCTACCTGGAGCAGGACTATCCCGCCGCCCGCTTCACCGAACCCCACGAGAACTACGCCCACCAGCACCAGGACGTCCGAGTGGAGGACGGAACGCAGTACGGCGACCTGCCCGAGTTCTGCGACTTCGACTACATCGCCCGGGTCGCCAGGGTGAACGCCGCGACGCTGTGGTCGCTCGCCCAGGCCCCCGGGACGCCCAAGAACGCCCGCGTCCTCACCGACCGGCTCACCAACGACACCGACCTGGTCTGGGACCGCGGCCCCGAACCCGACATCGCCGGATACGAGGTCGTGTGGCGGGAGACGACCAGCCCCGACTGGACGCACGTCATCCCCGTCGGGGACGTCACCGAGGTCACCGTCGACCTGTCCAAGGACAACGCCTTCTTCGGCGTCCGCGCCGTCGACCGCGACGGGCACCGCAGCCCGGTCGCGTTCCCCGTACCGGACTGACGGCGGCGCAGGCGGCCACCAGCGTCTCCGGCCGCGTTGGCGTTCGTTCCCGTGATGTCGGTGGTCTTTGCCGTCGGCAGCGTCGGCGGCGCAGGCGGCCACCCGCCTGGCCGCGTTGGCGTCCGTCCCCGTGATGTCGGCGGTCTTTGCCATACTCCCGGGTCATGACCGACAGCTCGGATGAGGAGTTGCGTGCCCGGCTCGCCGAGGCCGCCGGGAACGCGCCCGATCCGCAGGCCGCCCGGCGGGCGCTGGGGCTGCTGCGGCCGTCGATCGCGCTCACGAGCGGCGACGGGCCGGGCTGCGGCAGGACCCGCCTCGGGGGCCTGCCGCCGCTGCCCCCGCACGCCGGGTGGCCGACGTTCGGCGACCGTCCGCTGACGCTCGCGGCGCAGCTCGACTGCGCGGCGCTGCTGCCGCTGCTGGGCGACGAATGGCCTCTCCCGCGTGACGGGCTCCTGCTGTTCTTCTACGACGACGCCTTCGGTGAACTCAACCCCGAAGAGCCGTGCGTCCTGCATGTGCAGGGGGACGCGCCGGAGCGCCCGGCGCCGCCGGGCACGCCCGTGAATCCCGAGTTCCCGCTCAACGCCGCCCGCACCCCGTCACTGCCCGTTTCCTTCAGCCACGCGGTCACCACGTTCCTGGACGACCTCGATCTCATCGACGCCATGGACGCCGTGGGGCCGCTGACCGACGTTCTCCCGAGCGTCGACTACCGGCTGCTGGGCTGGCACGACGGCGGAGCCGACGGGCTGGAAGGCCACCGCACGCTGCTCCAGCTGGAGACGGTGGACGGCGCCGACTGGGGCGAGATCGTGAACATCGCGTACTGGATCGCCGACGAGGACCTCGCGGCGGGCAGGTTCGACCGCGCCTACCCGGGCATCGAGGTCGCCTGACCGCGCGCGCCGCGCTGCCGGGGCGGCGGAGGCGTCACCCGGAACGGGCGGCGATGAAGGCGGCGAAGCCGTCGTGGAGGCGGCTCAGGCCGAACTCGAAAAGCTGCTCGTAGGAGAAGTCGAAGGTGTTGTCCGCGAGGTCGGCCATGGTCGGGAAGTCGCCGCTGCCCAGGGCCTTCTCCAGGGTCGGGACCTGGGCCTGCCAGAATTCGTCGCTGCTGACACCGGTCCGGTGTTCGGCGCGGCGCTCGTTGAGGTAGCTTCGCGCGAGGCCGTCCACGAAGTCGCTCTGGACGCCGAACATCATCATCAGCGTCCGGTCGTCGATCCCGCTGGGGCGCAGCAGCCGGAAGACCCGGTCCAGGCCGCGCATGCTGTTGGGGCCCAGGAGCGGGCGGCTCTGGTCCACGTACGGGTACCAGGGGTGGTCCATGCAAAGCCGCCACTCAGCGTGGGCTTCGGCCGTCAGGACGTCGCGCCAGCCGGCTTCCGCGTCCGGCTCGTCTTCGGGGATCTCGATGACGTGGTCGAGCATGAGGTCGAGCAGTTCGCTCCTGCCGGGGACGTAGCGGTAGAGCGACATCGTCCCGACGCCGAGCTGGGTCGCGATGGAGCGCATGGACAGCGCTTCGAGTCCTTCGCTTAAGGCGATCTCGTCGGCGACCTCGACGGCCGCCGCGACGATCCTGTCGAGGCTGAGCGTGGCCGGCCGCCCCCGCGGCGGCCGGGTCCGGTCGCCCCACAGCAGCTTCAGGCTCACCCCGAGGTCGCGGCCTTCGCCGGGCTCATTCGTCATCGTCCGTCCTGCTCGTCATCTGCGCGGGGCACCGGTCCGGTGCCATCGGTAAGAAGCTACCGCCAACACTTAGTATATGGTGTACGCTAACTTGCGTATAGTGTACGCGAAGTAGGGAGGCGATATGGCGGACGACGCGATCCTCGCCGAGGGGATCCGCAAGGTGTACGGCGAGAAACGGGCGCTCGACGGCTTCGATCTCGCGGTTCCGAAGGGCATGGTCTACGGGCTGCTCGGCCCGAACGGGGCCGGCAAGACGACCGCCGTGCGCATCCTGGCCACGCTCCTCCGGCTGGACGGCGGCCGCGCGGAGGTCACCGGCCTGGACGTCGCCACGCAGCCCCGGCAGGTGCGCCGCCGGATCGGGCTGGCCGGGCAGCACGCCGCGGTGGACGAGGTCCTCACGGGACGGCAGAACCTCCGCATGTTCGGCAGGCTGTTCCACCTGGGCAAGAAGCGGGCCGGAGTGCGCGCCGAGGAGCTGCTGGAACGGTTCGACCTGATGGATGCCGCCGACAAGGGGGTCAAGCAGTACAGCGGCGGGATGCGCCGCCGGCTCGACCTCGCCGCCAGCATGATCCTGGCACCGGACGTCCTGTTCCTGGACGAGCCGACCACCGGGCTCGACCCGCGCGGCCGGAACGAGGTGTGGGAAGCGGTCCGGACGCTGGTCGCGCAGGGCACCACGGTCCTGCTGACGACGCAGTACCTGGACGAGGCGGACCAGCTCGCCGACCGCATCGCCGTCATCGACCACGGCCGGGTCATCGCGGACGGCACGCCCGGGTCGCTGAAGCAGCTGATCGGCGGCGACCGCATCGAGGTGGTCGTGCGCGATCCGGCGGACCTGCCGGCGACGTCGGCCGTGGTCGCCCGCGTCGCGTCCGCCGAGCCGCAGACCGACGAGGCGTCCGCGCGGGTGCACGCGCCCGTCACCGAACGGGTGGCCGCGCTGACCGAGGTCGCCCGCACCCTTCAGGACGACGGAATCGCCGTGGAGGACATCGGGCTGCGGCGCCCGACGCTCGACGAGGTGTTCCTGCGCCTCACCGGACGCCCCGCCGAAGAGGAGAAGCAAGAGGAGAAGCAAGAGGTGAAAGCGTGAGCATCGACACCAGGCCGGCCGACACCGACGACGGGCCCGGCGCACGCCTTTACTGGGCCGTCGCCGACAGCTGGACGATCGTCCTGCGGGGGCTCACCCATTACGTCCGGCAGCCGAGCAACATCGCCTGGCAGCTCGGATTCCCGATCGTCTCGGTGCTGCTGTTCGGCTACGTCTTCGGCAGCGCCATGTCCGTACCCGGCGGCGGCGACTACCGCGAGTTCCTGATGCCGGGCATGTTCGGAATGACGATGGCGCTCGGCTTCATGAACACCGCGTACGTCGTCGTCTACGAAAGCGCGCGAGGCGTGACCGACAGGTTCCGGTCGATGCCGATGGCGCCCTCGGCCGTCGTCACCGGACGCGGCGTCGGCGACCTCATCGCCGCGAGCCTGGACCTCATCGTCCTGGCCCTGACGGCGCTGGCGATCGGCTGGCGCTCCGACGCCGGCCTGCTCGGCACGCTCGCCGCCTTCGGCCTGTTCCTGCTGCTCCGCTTCGCGCTGATCTGGATCGGCGTGCTGCTGGGCATGCTGGTCCCGAACGAGGAGGCGGCCGGAAGCCTGTTCGCGGTCGCGTTCCCGTTCGCGATGATCTCCAGCGCGTTCGTCGCGCCGTCCCTCATGCCGAGCTGGCTGGGCACGATCGCGATGTGGAACCCGGTCTCCTCCACGGTGACGGCGTCCCGCGAGCTGTTCGGCAACCCGGCCGCGGTCGGCGACACCTGGATCGAGCAGAACGCCCTGCTGATGGCGATCGTCTGGCCGATCATCATCACGGCGATCTTCCTGCCGCTGGCCGTCCGCCGCTTCCAGCGCCTGAGCCGCTGAGCCGAGCCCGCCCGGCCGGGCCCCCAGGAAACAGGCAGGACGTTCTCCTGGGCGGCCCGTTCGGCGGGATCGCGCAATGGTGCCGGTACGTTGCTCCAAAGCACCCCGAATGGGGGGTTATCCGTCGTAGGCTCCGCCCATGACGGCAGATGGGACCCCTTCCGGGCTCGACGACGTGATCCGCGGCGACGTTCCTCACTCCGCGCGCATTTACAACTACTGGCTCGGCGGGAAGGACAACTTCGAGATCGATCGGGCGATCGGCGAAAGCGTCGTCCAGGCGGAACCGGAAATGCTCACGATGACCCGCCACAACCGGGCATTTCTCGGCCGCGCCGTCGAATACCTCGTCACCGAGTGCGGGATCCGCCAGTTCCTGGACGTCGGTACCGGACTCCCGACCGCCGACAACACCCACGAGGTCGCGCAGCGCGCCGCTCCCGAAAGCCGCATCGTGTACGTCGACAACGACCCGATCGTGCTCGCGCATGCCCGCGCCCTGCTGACCAGCACGCCCGAGGGCGCGACCGACTACCTCGACGCGGACCTGCGCGAACCCCGCAAGGTCCTCGCCGCGGCGGCCGCGACGCTCGATTTCAGCAAGCCCGTGGGGGTCATCCTGCTCGGCGTCCTCGGCCACATCGCCGAGGACGGCGACGCCCGCGCCGTCATCGACGCGCTCATGGACGGCACCTGCGCGGGCAGCCACCTGACGATCTCGGTCAACACCAACGTCGTCAACAAGGAGAACATGGACCGCGCCGCCGCCTCCTACAACGAGGCGTTCGGCCGTCCTCCGATCTACATGTACACACCCGAGCGGCTGGCCGCGCACTTCGCGGGCATGGAACTGGTCGACCCCGGCGTGGTGTCGGTGGCCCGCTGGAGGCCCGCCGGCTCGCCGTCCGGCGGCGAGCCGCCGGAGATGGACGCGTTCGCCGGCGTCGCACGCAAACCCTGACCACGGCGGCGAGTCGCCGCAGATGGGGCGTTCGCCGGTGTCGCGCAAACCCTGACCGCGGTGGCACTCCGCGCTCGGTGTTCGCCTCGCGTCCCCTCTTGACGCAGGTCAGAGGTAGTGCAAGCGTGAGAGGTGATGGTGAAAGGGGGACCCATCATGATGGAACTCAAGAGCATGGAGAAGCCTGACGATCGGCGAGACTTTCCCAAGGGTCACCTGGAGGTCGTCAACCTGACGGGCCTGGTCTTCGGGCAGGCGACGTTCGAGCCCGGCTGGCGCTGGACGGAGTCGGTCAAGGACATCGCCGGAACCGACCTGTGCGAAGTGCACCACAACGGCTACGTCGCCCAGGGGCGGTTGCGGATCCGGATGCGGGACGGCTCGGAGGGAGAGGCCGGTCCGGGGGACGTGTTCGTGGTGTCGCCGGGGCATGACGCGTGGGTCGTCGGCGACGAGCCCTGCGTGGTGTTCGACTTCGCCGGAGGGATCGGCGTATACGCGAAGGCGGGCGACTCCTAGACTGACCGCCAGAAACTCCGCAAAACGGCCATGTCTGGCGTACGCTCCGATCATGACCGCAGCTGACAACCCTTCCGGCGATGGCCGGCTCGAGGACGTGATCCGCGCCGACGTTCCTCACTCCGCCCGCATTTACAACTTCTGGCTGGGCGGGAAGGACCACTACGACATCGACCGCATGGTCGGTGAACAGGTCATTCAGGCCGAACCGGGCTTTGTTGAGCAGATGCGGGAGAACCGGGCATTTCTTGGGCGTGTCGTCGAGTATCTGGTTCGCGAGTGCGGTATCCGCCAGTTCCTCGACATCGGCACGGGCCTACCGACCGCCGACAACACCCACGAGGTCGCGCAGCGCATCGCCCCGGACTCCCGCATCGTGTACGTCGACAACGACCCGATCGTGCTCGTCCACGCCCGTGCCCTGCTGACCAGCACCCCGGAGGGCGTGACCGACTACATCGACGCGGACATGCGCGAGCCCGAGAAGATCTTCGCCGCCGCGGCCAAGACGCTCGACTTCGACAAGCCCGTCGCGGTCATGATGCTGGGCATCTTCAACCACATCGGCGACGACGCCGAGGCGCGCTCCCTGATCGGCGCGATCATGGACGGCACCTGTCCGGGCAGCTACCTGGCGATCTCGGTCAACACCAACGTCGTCAACAAGGAGAACATGGACCGTGCCGCCGCCTCCTACAACGAGGCGTTCGGCAACCCGCCCATCCACATGCTGACCCCGGAGCGCTTCACCGGCCACTTCACAGGTCTGGAGCTGGTCGAGCCCGGTGTGGTGTCGGCGAGCCGGTGGCTTGCTCCGGGCACGGCGCCGTCCGGGGAGGAGCGCCCCGAGATGGACTTGTTCGTCGCCGTCGGCCGTAAGCCCTGACCTCGGCGGAAACGGTCATTGAACGCGAACACCCCGGGTGCGTGACGCGCCCGGGGCCTTGGCGGGAATTGACGAGGTGCCCGGGCCCGCGGACGGGTAGCTTCGAGAGATGAACGTTCGGCCGACTCTAGAGGACATTCGGCGTGCGCCGAAGGTGTTGCTGCACGACCACCTGGACGGTGGGGTGCGGCCCGAGACCGTCGCGGAGCTGGCGGAGGAGTCCGGATACGGCGATCTGCCGGCCGCCGACCCGGTCGAACTGCGGGAGTGGTTCGAGGCGGCGGCCAACTCCGGGTCGCTGGAGCGGTACCTGGAGACGTTCTCGCACACCGTCGGGGTGATGCAGTCGGCGGAGGCGCTCAGGCGGGTCGCGTACGAGTGCGCGGAGGACCTTGCGAACGACGGCATCGTCTACGCGGAGGTCCGGTACGCGCCCGAGCAGCACCTCCGGAACGGGCTGTCCCTGGAGCAGGTCGTCGAGGCCGTCCTGGACGGGTTCGCCCGCGGCCGCGAGGAATTCGGGATCAGGGTCGGGACGCTGGTGACGGCGATGCGGCACCAGGCGCGCAGCATGGAGATCGCGGAGCTGGCCGTCCGGTACCGCGACGCGGGCGTCGTGGGCTTCGACATCGCGGGCGCC
>NZ_SMKK01000286.1 GCF_004348425.1 Actinomadura sp. 7K507 | reverse complement strand
GGTAGGGGGGCGTGCGCGGGGGCGCCTGTGCCCCCGCGCGAACCGTCAGTTCACCGCGACGGCGACGGCCGGCCGGTGCCATGGCCGGAGACGAGGACGAGGGGCCGAGCCGACCAGCCGGGGGACGATCACCACGGCGAAACCCGCCGCCGAGCAGACCGTGGTCAGCCTCGCCGGCACACCCGCCCACCGGCCCAGTTCGGCCGTGACCGCCAGGACGGCGATCCCGGTGACCACGACGTGCACGGCCCCGGGCCAGGGCTCCCGCGACGCGCGGGGCTCCTGAACCGGTGTCAGCACCAGCAGCGGATACGCCCGCTCACTGGGCTGCTCCGAGCCGGCCCGCGGCGCGGGCGGTCGACGCATGGGCTGTTCGGCGCCGGCCACCGGGTGCGGCGCACCCGGTACCGGGTCTGTCCGGCTGTCTTCCACCTCGAACTCTCCTTAGGTCAGCGTCCCGCCCCGCGGCGACCGGAGATCATGTGCGCGGGCGGCCCGCGGGCGGTTCGCCGGCCGGGACCACCACGTTGACCAGCAGCGCACGGCGGCCGAGCGCCGGCGTGGGCTTGGTCATCTGGCTGCGGAACTTCAGGTCCCTCGTGCGAAGGCCCATGAAGGCGACGTAGAGCGACAGGGTCAGGAACAGCGCCGCGGGACCGAGGACCCACAGGGCGACCATCGCGGGCATGTTGAACCCTCCTCCGACTGGTTCGCGATATCTCTTACATCGGAAAGTTCCTGCTGCTACTGTTGTCCGAGTTCTTTGCTGATTGAGTTGTACCAACAAGTCTCTCTCTCAAGGTGTTACCCTTTTTAGAGGTTGCAAACACGTTGGGCGGGAACTACTTGTTTAGATCATGAGGTCCGGTTCGGTGCACATCCCTCGCCCTAACGAGGCGCACAGGCCGGGGGGACGCCGGGAAGGGGCGGATCCGATGGCTCGCACGACGCCACTCCGCTGGCGCGACATCGCCACTGACCTGCTCCGACGCATCGAATCCGGGGACCTATCCCCCGGCGACGGCGCGGCCGCCCGGCGTCGCCTGCCTCCGGAGAAGGAGCTGGAAGCCCACTACAACGCGTCCCGCAACACCGTCCGGGACGCGCTCTCGTGGTTGCAGCAGCAGGGATTCGTCATCTCCGAGCAGGGCAAGGGGACGTTCGTCGTCCACCGGCCCAACATCGTCCACGTGACGCTCTCCGCGGTCGATCTGGGGCTCGCGCCGGGGAGCGGATCGGGCGAGTGGTACAACCGTGACGCCTTCATCCCCGCGCAACGCGAGGTGACGGTGTCGCCGGTCAAGGTGGAGGTCCAAGAGGGCACCAAGGTCATCGCCCGGTACCTGCAGAGCAACCCGGGCTCGGAGTTCATCTCCCGCCACCAGGAGCTCTTCCTCGACGACCGGCCGTGGGCCCTGCAAACCTCGTTCTACCCTCTCGCGTTCGCCACCGAGGGGGCGTCCCGCCTGCTCTACCCCCGCGACATCCCCGAGGGCGCGGTCGCGTACCTGGGCGAAGCCCTCGGCTACAGCGAGGTCGGCTTCCACGACGAGATCAAGGCCCGCCTGCCGGACGAGAACGAGAAGCGGTTCTTCCGCCTGGGCGACTCCGCCGCCGACGTCGTCTTCGAGACCGTCCGGACGGCCTACTCCCCCGAAGGCACGGCGTTCCGGCTCACCGTGACGGTCTGGCCCGCCGACCGCACACGGCTGCACTACAACGACGGGCAGGTCCCCGACGACGTCCTCAGGGCCCCGGGTGTGGGGCCCCCTGACGAGAACACTCCGCGCGAATCCCCACCGGCGGACGGCGCCGGAAGCGGATAGATCGCCGCCGTCCGACCGCGGCGGCCGTCTCACACCTATCCAACATGCCCCCCTTCCCGACCGGCCGGGAGCCCGAGGCACTCCCACCACCGGCCAGGAGGCGGGGGCTCGGCTTTTCTCGGAGTACAAGAGCACGTGGACACACGGACAAGGGCCCGCCAGCGCAGTCGGGCGCCCCACACCAGCTACCGCATCCGCATAGCCCGGACGGACGAACTCGGCGACGTCCTCGGGCTCATCGACCAGGCGGCCAGGTGGCTGCAGGCCGAGAAGAACACGACGCAGTGGGTCCGGCCTTGGCCCAGCGAGGACGACCGCCGGAAACGCGTCTACGAATCCTTGCTGAATCGGGAGACGTGGCTCATGTTCGACGGCGGGCGTCCGATCGGCACCGTGACCATCAAGCTGATCGGCCACGAGGAGCTCTGGACGGCACCGGAGCGCGAGACGGAGGCCGTCTACCTTCACCGCCTGGTCATCCACCGGGACTACGCCGGTGACGGACTCGGAGCCGAGCTCATCGACTGGGCCGGACGCAGGGGCGCCTCACGGCTGCAGAACGCCGAGCTGATCAGAATCGACGTCTGGACCGACAACACCGAACTCCACGCCTACTACCGCCGGCAGGGCTTCAAGGACGTCGCCATCCGCACCACCAGCGACAACACCCCCTCCGGCGCCCTGTTCGAGCGCCCCTTGGACGCGGCGCGCCCCGTCCTGGCACAACGCATCACCGAACACGTCCTGCCCACGTGACACATCCGGCCGATCCGACAACGGCGCCAAGGAAGAGACCCCATGGCAGACGGGATCCCGAGGTACACGGAGATCGCGCTTGAACTCCAGGCCCAGATCGAGCAGGGAACTCTTGCCCCCGGTGATCGACTGCCGACGGAGAAGGAGCTGGCCGACCGCTGGGTCGTCTCCACCAACACGGTCAAGAAGGCCATCAGCGAGCTGCGCAAGGGCGGCCGCGTGGAGACCATCCCCCAGAAGGGCAGCTTCGTTGCCGAGCCGGTCCAGCCGTTCGTCATCACCCTGAACCACACGGACCTCGGAGGAGACGACGCACCCGGACGGGGATTCGGGGGCGGCGAAGGCAAGGCCTTCGTGGTGGAGGCGGAGCGTCAGCAGCACCGGGCATGGTCCTCGGTACCGGAGGTGCGGGTCGAGGACGCGAAGGAACCCGAGATCAAGGCGCTGGGCATCCCGCGGGACCAGTCGCAGCCGCAGATCGTCCGACGATCACAGCAGCGATTCGTGGACGGCAAGGCGAACTCACTCCAGCATTCGTTCTTCAGACTGGAACTGGCGATCGAGGCGCAGGCCCTGCTCAAGTCGGTGGACATTGAAGAGGGCACCGTCGCCTACCTGCAGGGGCGCGGCCACGTGCAGACCGGCTACGAGGACGAGTTCAACGCGCGCCCGCCGACGGAGGAGGAGTTGAAGTTCTTCGGCCTCTCCAAGGACAGTCTCGCCGTGATCGAGCACAGGCGCACTGCATACGATCAGAACGGCGAGCCGTTTCGCCTCACCATCACCATCTACAAGCCCGGTGCCAACAAGATCCGCTTCATCGCCGGAGAGGTACCCGACGAGGTCTGGCAACGCAGTTCCTGACCCGTCTTCATCCATCAACGACACCATCACCCACGAAGGGGCGAGATGTCCGTTTCCACAGTCCCGGCGCATCACCCGGACCGGGAAGTCGACTGCTCGCACGGCTACATCACTGACACGGCGCAGAAGCTCGCCGCCCGGGGCATCCCGGTGCGCGACGCCTGGCTCGACCCCAAGGGTCCCATCGACGCAACCATCGTCATCGGTGAAAGCGCACTCGTGTGGGACGAGTGGACGGGTTGGAGGATCGGCACCTACATGTCCGGCCGCCAAGGCGTGCGCACCGTGCTGGGGGACGCGCGGCAGCTCGGCGGCGGCGTGCTCGACCTGTGGCTCACACGACACCTCCCCGCTGGCGCGACATCGCCACTGACCTGATCCGACGCATCGAACCCCGGCTGCCGGACGAGAACGAGAAGCGGTTCTTCGGCCTGGGTGACTCCGCCGCCGGCCTCGTCCTCGAGACCATCCGGACGGCCTACTCCCCCGAAGGCACGGCGTTCCGGCTCACCGTGACGGTCTGGCCCGCCGACCGCACTCGGCTGCACTACAACGACGGGCCAGGTTCCCGACGACGTCCTCAGAACCCCTGGCCTGAAACCCCATGACGACACTCCGCACGGGGGCCCACCGGCAGAAGCAAGCAGCCGGTCAGACGAAGCGGACGAGCATTAGGTCGCTTTCGGGGGTTTCGCGCCAGTAGACGGCGCCGGGTTCGCGGGACATGCCCTCGACCTCGTTGGCGATGATCAGCGCGCGGTTGATGCAGTCGGTCTTGTTGTAGCCGGTCAGCTCCTGGAGGCGCTGGAGCGACTGGACCGCCTTGCCGGTCAGGTTGATCGTCACGCGCTCGCTCTGCGGGACCGCCTCTTGGCGGTGGGAATCGTCGGCGTCCATGTTCCCACCCGAGGTGTCGGAGGCTGCTCGAGAGTTCGTCATGAGCGCATTCTCCAATCCGGGGGCGGAGGCCGGTCCGGCGCGCGGGGCGTCGGAACCGCCGCCGGTCAGGCGAGAATACAGCCTTCCGCCAGCAAACCCATGCCCCAGGTACAGGGTGCACGTTAGTGGTTCCCCCGCCCGCTGACCCGGAAACCTCCGCGATCTCGACTTCGATTGACTGTTGCCATCAGGTTAGCTCATAGTCACTGCTTTTTATACATCAAATGTATGGTCTTCGCATGGCTGTCTATGTAACCTCAGGGTTGGGAGAAGTGGGGACATCACGACGGACGCCGGGGAGTCGGCGTAAACTACGCCGCACCTTCCCGGGGGAAGGACTACTTCGTGAGCACCGACCGTTCCGCGGCGCGGCTGTGGAGGCAGGCGACCTCCCACGGCGGCACCGGCCTGCTGAACGCGAAGGTCACGACCCCCGTGACGCTCCTGGCCGTGCTGCTGGGGTACGCGCTGGACGGCTCACCGGGCGCCATCGTCACCGGCGGCCTGACGTTCCTGTCGCTCCCCGCGGTGACCATCACGAACGCGCTCGTCCAGTACCTGCGGGCGGGGACGCTGCGGGAGCCGAGCGGCCCGGCGCCTCCGCCCGGCCCCGCCCCCCCCGTGCCCGCCGCGACCCGGGCGGTCGAGCCCCTGCCGGGCCGTTCCTACGACGGGGCGACGTTCTGGGGGACGCTGACGCCCGGCGAGCAGCAGGCGCTTCTCGCGGCGGCGCACCGGCACGTGTTCCGCAAGGAGGACGTGCTGTGCCGGGAGGGCGGGCCCGCCGGCGAGGTCATCGTGATCCTGTCCGGCTGGACGCGGGTGTGGGTCGAGGAGGGCCCCGAACAGCGGATCATCGCGTTCCGGGGCGCGGGCGAGCTGGTCGGCGAGCGCGCCGCGCTGATGGTCAAGGACAGGTCCGCCACCGTCACCGCCGAGGGCGACGTCCACGCGCTGCGCGTCGGCGCCCGGGACTTCGCGGCATTCCTGAACGGCAACCCGCGCGTGCGGGCCGTGCTGGAGCGGCTGGTCTACCGGCGGCAGGTCGAGCGGCCCGCGCGGGACGCCCTGCCCGAGTGGTCGGGAGGCAACTGCACGGTCCTGATCACCGACATCACGGGGTTCAGCGCGCCGTCGCGGACCGACGCCGACCGCCGGTACGTCCTGGACGCCATGTACCGGCTGCTGGACGAGGCGTTCGCCGCGTCAGGCCTCGTCCTGGCGGACTTCTACCAGGAGGACCGCGGCGACGGCGCCCTCATCGTCATCCCGCCGACCACGCCGACCGAGGCCGTCATCGACCCGATGCTCGCGCACCTGGCGGCGGCGCTGCGGCGGCACAACCGGCGTGCCGCCGACGCCACCCGGATGCGGCTGCGCGCCGCGCTGCACGTGGGTCCGGTGCAGCGCGGCCCGAAGGGTGTGTCCGGCATCTCGATCATCACGGCACGCCGGATGGTGGACGCCCCCGCGGTGAAGAAGCAGGTCGCCGAGACGGGCGCCGACCTGGCCTTCGTCACCTCCGACTTCGTCTTCGACACGGTGATCACGTCCGCGCCGGGGTTCGTCGACCCCGGCCGCTACGCCCGCGTGCGGGTCCGGGTGAAGGAGACGTCGCTGTCGGCGTGGCTCACCCTCGAAGGCGGGACGCCGAAGCTCAGGGCGATGTGAGCACCCCGTGTCAGGGGGCCACCACGTCGTGGTAGTCGGGGTGCTTCTGGATCCAGCTCTTGATGAACGGGCAGACCGGGATCACCGACCGGCCCGTGGCGCGGAGGTCGTCCAGGGCGCCGCGGGCGAGCTTGCCGCCCACGCCCTTGCCCTCGAAGGCCGGGTCGACCTCGGTATGGGTGAGGGCGACCGTGCTCCCCTCGGCCGGCTCGTAGGCGGCGAAGCCGGCCAGCTCGCCGTCCACCCTGATCTCGTAGCGTTTCCGCTCGGCGTTGTCGGTGATCTCGGTGCTCATGTCCTCGATAATGCCCCGCGGGACGATCTCATTCCCGCGGGCCCCCGGCGTCAGCCCGCGTCGTACCCCGCCCGGAGCAGGCAGTAGGTGACGGCCTCCTCCAGGGCCTGCCAGGACGCGGCGATGACGTTGTCCTCGACGCCGACCGTGCCCCACTCGCGCTCGCCGTCACCGGACTCGATGAGCACCCGCGTCCGGGCGTCGGTGCCGTGCGCGCCCTCCAGGATGCGGACCTTGTAGTCGACGAGTTCCAGCCGCGCCAGCTCCGGGTAGATGCGGCCCAGCGCGACGCGCAGCGCGTTGTCGAGGGCGTTGACGGGGCCGTTGCCCTCGCCGGTCGCGATGATCCGCTCGCCCTTGGCGTGCAGCTTCACGGTCGCCTCACTGATCATGGAGCCGTCGGCGCGGCGCTCCACGATCGAGCGCCACGACTCGACCTCGAAGTGCCGCTGCTTGACGCCGGTCAGCTCCTCGCGCAGCAGCAGCTCGAACGAGGCGTCCGCGGCCTCGAAGGTGTAGCCGGTGTTCTCCAGCTCCTTGACCTTGTCCACGACGGCCTTGGACTTCTCGCCGGACAGGTCGTAGCCCAGCTCGCGGCCCTTCAGCTCGACCGACGCGCGCCCGGCCATGCTGGAGACCAGCATCCGCATGTCGTTGCCGACGGCGGCCGGGTCGATGTGCTGGTACAGGTCCGGGTCGACCTTGACGGCGGAGGCGTGCAGGCCCGCCTTGTGGGCGAACGCCGACAGCCCGACGTAGGGCTGCTGCGAGGCCGGCGAGACGTTGGTGACCTCGGAGACGGCGTGCGCGATCCGGGTCATCTCGCCGAGCTGGGTGCCGGTGACGAGGTTCATGCCGCGCTTGAGCTGGAGGTTCCCGACGACCGTGAACAGGTTGGCGTTGCCGCTGCGCTCGCCGTACCCGTTCGCGCAGCCCTGGACGTGGGTGGCGCCGGCCTTGACGGCGGCGAGGGAGTTGGCCACCGCGCAGCCCGAGTCGTCGTGGCAGTGGATGCCGACCCGCACGCCGGCGGAGACCACGTCGTGGACGACATCGGCCAGCTCGTCCGGGAGCATGCCGCCGTTGGTGTCGCAGAGCGCGACGACGTCCGCGCCGGCCTCGGCGGCGGTGCGGACGGCCTCCAGCGCGTAGGCGCGGTTGGCCTTGTAGCCGTCGAAGAAGTGCTCGGCGTCCAGGAAGACTCGTTGGCCCTCCGCACGCAGGTGGGAGACGGTGTCGCGGATCATCGCGAGGTTCTCCTCCAGCGTCGTGCGGAGGGCCAGCTCGACGTGCCTGTCGTGGCTCTTGGCGACAAGGGTCACGACGGACGCGCCGGATTCGCGCAGCGCGGCCACCTGAGGGTCGTCGGCGGCCTTCACACCGGCCCGGCGGGTCGCGCCGAACGCGGTGAGCTGCGCGTGCCTCAGATCGAGCTCCGTGCGAGCCCGGCTGAAGAACTCGGTGTCCCTGGGGTTCGCGCCCGGCCAGCCGCCCTCGATGAAGCCGACGCCCAGGTCGTCGAGGTGCCGCGCGATGGCGAGCTTGTCGGGCACGGAGAGGTTGAGCCCCTCCTGCTGTGCGCCGTCGCGCAGGGTGGTGTCGTAGACGTGGAACGCGTCGCCTTGCATGTGGAGAACCCCCAAGGATGGGCATCTGCGCCAGGGCACAAAAAAGACCCCTCACGGACGTGAGAGGTCTGCGCGCCGGCGTCGTCCAGTTAGCTGCTGCCGGCGCGCCAGCCGATAATCACGAGGCTGTGGCGCATGATGTCAACCAGTCTGCCACACGGTTCGGATGCTCGTACCGTCCGTCCCGGATGCTGAGACGGCGATTCCCCGGCGCGGATGGCGCCGGGGCTGCGCGAACGCCGTGGTCACGAACGCCGTGGTCAGACGATTGCGTGGACCCAGCCGTAGGGGTCGGGACGGGTCCCGTACTGGATGCCGACCAGCTCCTGGCGCAGCCGCATCGACAGCTCGCCGGGCTCGCCGTCCCCGATCGTCCACTCGCGGTCGGCGCCCTTGACCCGGCCGACCGGGCTGATGATCGCGGCGGTGCCGCAGCCGAACACCTCGGTGATCTCGCCGGACTCGCAGCCGGACTGCCACTCGTCAATGCTGATCTTGCCCTCCTCGGCGGGGACGCCCAGGTCGGGGGCCAGCTTGAGCATCGAGTCGCGGGTGACGCCGGCGAGGAGCGTCCCGGTGAGCGCCGGGGTGAGGAGCCGGGCCCGCGAACCGGAGCCGTAGACGAACATGAGGTTCATCGAGCCGACCTCCTCGACCCAGCGGCGCTCCACCGCGTCGAGCCAGACGACCTGGTCGCAGCCCTGCTCGACGGCCTCGGCCTGCCCGGCGAACGAGGCCGCGTAGTTGCCGCCGAACTTGGCCTCGCCGGTGCCGCCCGGGGCGGCGCGGGTGTAGTCCTGCGACAGCCACACCGAGACGGGCTTGACCCCGCGCGGGTAGTACAGGCCGGACGGGGACGCGATGACCATGAACAGGAACTCGCTCGCCGGGCTGTTGACGCCGAGCGCGCGGGTGGTGGCGAACATGAACGGCCGCAGGTAGAGGCTGTGCCCCTCGGCGTCGGGCACCCAGTCCTTGTCGGTGCGGACGAGGAGTTCGACCGCGTCGACGAACAGCTGCTCGGGGATCTCCGGCATCGCCATCCGGTGGGCGGAGCGGTTCATCCGGGCCGCGTTCATGTACGGCCTGAAGGTGACGATGGAGCCGTCCGGCTGCCGGTAGGCCTTCAGCCCCTCGAAGAGCTCCTGCGCGTAGTGGAACACCTGGCTGGCGGGGTCCATCGGGATCGGCCCGTAGGGTTCGAGCCGCGCGTCGTACCACCCCCGCTCCGCCGAGTACCGGATCGTGACCATGTGGTCGGTGAAATGGCGCCCGAAGCCGGGATCTGCCAGGACGCGCTCGCGTTCGGCGGCGGTGGCGGGCCGCTCGGTTCGCGTGATCTCGAAGTCCAGGGTGTCGCTCATCGCGGTTGTCCTCTCGCGGATCGCCGGGGCGGCCCCTTCGCCGCTTCGGCTTCCTTAGTCCCTATTGTCGTACCTCGTCTAGACCCACCACTCCTTCGCACGCGGCGCATGCGGAAACGGGCGCGCCGCGAGGGCACGCCCGGAGTTCCCTGTCCCGGCCAGAGAGGCGTGCCCTAGCCGGATACTCGCTTGGCGATCGCGTCGCCGATCTGGGCGGTGGATCGGGCGCCGAGGGCGGCGCGCTCGGCCAGATCGTCGGAGACGGCCTCCTCGACCCGGCGGGCGGCGTCGCCGGCGCCGACGTGGTCGAGCAGCATGGCGACGGACAGGATGGTCGCGGTCGGGTCGGCGATGCCCTGCCCTGCGATGTCGGGTGCGCTGCCGTGCACCGGCTCGAACATCGACGGCGCGGTGCGGTCCGGGTTGACGTTGCCGGACGCGGCGAGCCCGATGCCGCCGGCGATCGCGGCGCCGATGTCGGTGATGATGTCGCCGAACAGGTTGTCGGTGACGACCACGTCGAAGCGCTGCGGCCGGCTCACGAAGAACATCGTGGCCGCGTCCACGTGGACGTAGTCCGTGGAGATCTGCGGGTACTCTTCGCCCACCCGCTTGAAGACACGCTGGTAGAGGTCACCGGCGAAGGTGAGGACGTTGTCCTTGTGGACGAGCGTCAGCTTCTTGCGCGGCCGGGACGCGGCCACCTCGAACGCGTACCGGATGACCCGCTCGACGCCGTAGGCGGTGTTGACGCTCTCCTGCGTGGCGACCTCGTGCGGGGTGCCCTTGCGCAGCACGCCGCCCACCCCGGTGTAGGGGCCTTCGGTGCCCTCGCGGACGACGACCATGTCGATGTCGTCCGTCGTCACGCCCGCCAGCGGGGTCGCGACGCCCGGGAACAGCTTCACCGGGCGCAGGTTGACGTAGTGGTCCAGCTCGAACCGGGTCCGCAGCAGCAGCCCGCGCTCCAGCGTCCCGCTCGGCACGCTCGGGTCGCCGACGGCGCCCAGCAGGATGACCTCCTGCTCGCGCAACTCGTCCAGCACCGAGTCGGGCAGCGTCTCCCCCGTCCGGTGCCAGCGGGCGGCGCCCAGGTCGTAGGAGGTCCGCTCGAACGCGAGGTCGCCGGCCGGGGCGGCCGCGTCGAGGACCTTCAGCCCTTCGGCGACCACCTCGGAGCCGATCCCGTCACCCGGGATGACGGCCAGACGAATGTTGCGGGAAGCCATGCGCGCACTCTACTGCAAACGTCTCAGTGGTTGGGCTCTCATCTCAAATGGCGGAACTCATCATCTGAGTCCGCAGTCACCGCACATGCCCCCGCCAGGAACGCGGTAGTACAGGCAGCAATTGTGCCGGACGAACCCGCCCGCCCCGAAGGAC
>NZ_SMKK01000285.1 GCF_004348425.1 Actinomadura sp. 7K507 | reverse complement strand
GGACAGCAAGGCCCCTGACGCCGGCCACCTGACCCTCTCAGCCGAGAGCTTCGCCCGGCTCGTGACCCGCATGAAGCGCGACGAACTGAACCTCTGACCCCGGCGTGCAGACCCCGGCCCAATGACGCCGGGGCCTCTGCCACGGGCACCGGCCGCATCCAGTGCGCGGGCCCATCCTTGACGGTCGCCGACCTGGCCGAGGACATCCGCCGTGTCCTGTAGATCGCCTGAACGGCGCATCAAGCTGGCGCAGGGCGGTCAACTGTCGCCGGTCAGCCACTGATCGAACGATGTCCTGTCGTGGACGCGGGGTGGCCTGCCTCGCCCGTGGTCGCGGAGGGTTTGTATGTAGGCCCATAGTGTGTCGGCGTCGACATATTTCACGTGCCCGGCCAGGCGGAGCAGGTCCCACGTTGTGACTGTCTTGATCCCGTGTTCCTGGGCGAGACTAGGGACATCGGTGTCGTCGGTGACGAAGATACTCTGCAAAGAGCGGCACGAGATGATGGCGAGCGTTTCAGCTTCCCCCAGATGCTTGTGAGGGGCGTCGCCTGGTTTGGCCAGGCGTTCTCGGAGCGTTCGGGTGGTGACGTGTTCTGCGCCGTTCTCTGGACGCAGTGGCTCGCCGAAGATGTCGTGTGCTTGTGCCATGGCACCGAGCCCGGGTTGCATCGATGATCGATCGCACTCCCATGCAACCGTCCCGCACCATTTACCGCGGCGATTGCTGAGACGTTCAAGTAGGTCCATGCGGTTGATGTAGGCGAAGTTGACCAGGACCGTGTTGTCCGGAAAAGTAGCGAGGTCATCTGTGTCGTCTAGAGTCCGAGCGCAGAGGCAAGTTCGCTTGGCGCGATGACCTCCTGGGGGGCGGGTTCGTCCACTTCGAGGCTGTCTGGGACGACCCCGAGCATCCACGCCAGGGTTCCCTTCGGAAGGGCGCCCTGAGCGATGAGAGCGAGATGGGCATCTTGCAGAGCCAGGGAGAAGTGGCGAACCGCGGCCGCGTCCATCCTCGCCGTGATCGGGTCACCAGGCTCGGTCGGTTGCCAGTGCCGTCGAAGCAGCCGTTGCGTGGGCTGGACCGCCCACTCTGCCAGGGCGTCTGACACGACGATGCCCAGTGAATTGAGTCGTCTGGCCAAGGCATCGATGGACACTCCGAAGTCCCATACCCGGGTGGCTAGAACAGGTGCCGTTACTGTGGACCACTCCATCGACCGCAGCACCTCGGCGGGCAGGAGCAGTTCGGCGGCGAAAGCATTCGCCTTGGCTTCGTGCTGATCGCGCACGGCTGGTGCTAGGCCCGGATCGAGATGCCCTAGCGCCAAGTGTCCCAGCTCGTGCGCCAATGCCCAATTCTCACGGAACCAGTTTCCCGTGGCGGCGAGCACGATCACGGCCCGGCTGGACACGGTGAAACAGTAGGACGTGGACAAGCCTGGGAGGCGAACCACGTCGACCTCGATCGACGACTCCAGTCGCTCGATGAACGGGCGGACGAATCCATGACCGAGGGCGCTGCGGGCGTCTTCCGGAGTCGCAGGGAGAGTCGACGCTGGGAGGTTGGCCGGCTCTGCTTGCCGGTAGGCCAGACTGACATCGCGCAGGACGGCCTTGTCCGTCTCGGCGTCGGGTACGGTGCGCTGGCCGGTTTGGTGATCGTAATCATGCCGAGCGGCGACCAGGATGCGGCGCGGGTCGGCTTCGCCGGTGATGAGGTAGTGAATGTCCGCGTTCAGCACCTCGGCAACACGGGCCAGCTCGAGGGCGGAGAAGGCGCGCTTGCCGTTCAGAGCACGAGAGAACGCGTCCGGGGTCATGCCGATCTGCGAGGCGACTTCCCGTTGAGTCTGCCTTCCGGTGAGGCAAGCGGCCACGCGCGCACCGATCTCCTGGCTCATGGCACCATGGTACCCACCCCGTTGGGAAAATCCCAATTTCGCGGCGCTGTGCCAGGTCAGACGCCTCGTGGTGTGGTCTGTTCCAGCCCGAGGACGCCGCCCGGCGTCGACATGAGATGAGCGCGTGGGTCAGCGCGGTGCGTCGAGATCGGTGAACAGGCCGTTCTGAAGGAGGTGCTGGTTGGCGGTGCTGCGCCTCTCCAGGGTCGGCTGGTCGAATGCGTCGGTGTCCAGGGTCGGTTGGATCGCCGGTTCCAGGAGGAGTGGTCCGAGGATCAGGAACAGCACCTGGTAGGGCGCCCACTCGGGGTCGGCGTCCGCGCGCAGGATTCCCGCCTCGCGCAGGCGTTCCAGTTCCTGGCGGGTGCCGTTCAGCAGGCGCGTGAATACGGTCGCGCCCGTCTCGCCGCCGTCGGTCAGCACGCGGCGCAGGTAGCCGCGTATGTCCGGGTCGGCGCCGAACAGTCGCGCCGACACCGTGCCTAGGGCTGCGACCAGGTCGCCTGGTGGACGGTCACGGTCCAGCTCGTCCATGGCCTCGCCGAGGCTGCGCAGGACGTGCTCTTCGACCGCTTCTCGTAGGCCCTCTTTGGTGCCGAAATGGTGACGCACCAGGGCGTAGGAGACTTCCGCTTCGGCCGCGACCGCGCGGATCGACACCGCGTCGAAACCGTCCTGGGCGAACAGGTGGAGCGCGGCGCGGCGCAACCGCGCCTTGCCGGTCAGATCCTCCGCCGAAACCGCACTCATGGACAGCAAGCTACCGGCTATTGCGTGGTGGGGGCGGGCGTGGCAGGCTATTACTGACCGAGCGATAAGTAATTAGGTCTCGGAGGGGACGATGACGACCGATGCGCTGGAGCCGGAGCTGGAGGAGCGGCTCCAGGCGGGGTTCGACGCGACCATCGCGCGGCACGACCGCATCGAGCCGCGGGACTGGATGCCGGACGCCTACCGGAAGACGCTCGTGCGGCAGATCGCGCAGCACGCGCATTCGGAGATCATCGGCATGCAGCCCGAGGGCGCCTGGATCGGGCGCGCCCCGTCCCTGCGGCGCAAGGCGATCCTGCTGGCCAAGGTGCAGGACGAGGCCGGGCACGGGCTCTACCTGTACTCGGCGTGCGAGACGCTCGGCGTTTCGCGGGCCGAACTGACCGGACTGCTGCTGTCCGGCAAGCAGAAGTACTCGTCGATCTTCAACTATCCGGCGCTGTCCTACGCCGACGTCGGCACGATCGGCTGGCTCGTGGACGGCGCCGCGATCGTCAACCAGGTGCCGCTGTGCCGCACGTCCTACGGGCCGTACGGGCGCGCCATGATCCGCATCTGCAAGGAGGAGTCCTTCCACCAGCGGCAGGGCTTCGAGTTGCTTATGACGATGATGCGCGGCACCGACGCCCAGCGCGAGATGGTTCAGGAGTCGGTCGACCGGTTCTGGTGGCCGTCCCTGATGATGTTCGGGCCGCCGGACGCCGAGTCCCCGAACAGCGCGCGGTCGATGGCGTGGGGCGTCAAGCGCAACTCCAACGACGAGCTCCGGCAGAAGTTCGTCGACATGACCGTCCCGCAGGCCGACGTGCTCGGGGTGACGCTGCCAGATCCCGGGCTGGCCTGGAACGAGGAGCGCGGCCACTACGACTTCGGCGAGCCGGACTGGGAGGAGTTCGCGGCGGTCGTCCGCGGGAACGGGCCGTGCAACGCCCAGCGCCTCGCGCATCGCCAAGCCGTCCACGACGACGGGGCGTGGGTGCGGGAGGCGGCTTCGGCGTTCGCCGACCGGACGGCCGAGGGAGGTGCCGGATGAGTGCCGACAGGCGGGAATGGCCGCTCTACGAGGTGTTCGTGCGTGGCAAGCGCGGGCTCAACCACGTGCACGTCGGGTCGCTGCACGCGCCGGACGACACGATGGCCCTGCGGCACGCGCGGGACGTCTACACGCGGCGCAACGAGGGCGTGAGCATCTGGGTCGTGCGGGCCGACGCCATCACCGCGTCCAGCCCGGACGAGAAGGACCCCCTGTTCGCGCCGAGCGGCGACAAGGTCTACCGCCACCCGACGTTCTACGAGATCCCCGGCAACGTCCCGCACATGTGACCGGGGAGGGATCACGATGAGCGACGAGAGCATTTTCGAGGGCCTGATCGGGACCGGGGACGCCTCGCAGTGGGCGTTCGGCACCGACTTCGAGGACCCGCTCGCCGGCGTCGACACGACGGTGCCCGACGGCGTCGACCACGCCGAACTCGCCATGTACTGCCTCATGCTCGGCGACGACGCCCTGATCATGTCGCAGCGCCTGTCGGAGTGGTGCAGCCGCGCGCCTGACCTCGAAGAGGACATCGCGCTGGCGAACATGGCGCTCGATCTGCTCGGGCAGGCACGGCTGCTGCTGGCGAGGGCCGCCGCTGCCGATCCGGGCGTTGTGCCCGTTCTTCCGGACGGCTCGCCAGTTCCTGCGGAGGACGCGCTCGCGTTCTTCCGCGACGCCGGGCAGTTCCACAACGTACGCCTGGTGGAGGTGGCGAACGGCGACTTCGCGCATGTCGTCGTGCGGCTGCTGCTGTTCTCGGTGGCGCGGCTCGCGCTGCTGGAGCGGCTTCGCGCGAGTACCGACGGTGTGCTGTCGGCGGTGGCGTCCAAGGGCGTCAAGGAGGTCACGTACCACCGGGACTGGGCCGGACGCTGGTTCCTCACTCTGGCTCAAGGCACGGAGGAGTCGCGGCGCAGGCTCCTCTCGGCTCTTGAGGAGATGTGGCCGCTCAAGCCCGAACTGGTCTCCACACACCCCGTGGAGCTTTCCCTCGCAAAGGCCGGTGTCGGTGTCGACCCCGTGTCCACGCGAGACGAGGTGGACGCCGTCCTTGACCAGGTGTTCGCCGTGAGCGGTGTCGAGCGTCCGGAGCGGCCCGCCCTGGCAGGCGTCGGCGGACGGACGGGGCGGCACGGCATGCACACCGAGGCCCTCAGCCTGCTCCTCGCCGAGATGCAGGTCGTGGCGCGTGCGCATCCGGGAGGCCTCTGGTGAACGACGTAAGGGAACGCGCCGCCGAGGTCGCCGAGCAGGTCCGTGACCCCGAGATGCCGATGCTCACCCTCGCCGACCTCGGCGTGCTGCGCGACGTCGACGTGGAAGACGGGGTGGTCGTCGCGTCGATCACGCCGACCTACACCGGCTGCCCGGCGATGGCGACCATGCGCGACGACCTCGTCCACCGGCTGAACGGCGCCGGGTTCCCCCGGGTCGAGGTGCGCGTCGTCCTCGATCCGCCCTGGTCGAGCGACTGGATCTCCGAGCGCGGCCGGGCCGCCCTGCACGACGCGGGCCTGTCGGCGCCCGGACCGGCCCCCCAGTGCGGTCCGGTGGGCCTCAATCTCGGGCCGACGCGGCGCGCCCCCGCCTGCCCGCGCTGCGGTTCCACGGCCACCCGGCTGACCTCCGAGTTCAGCGCCACCGCCTGCAAGGCCCTCTACCGCTGCACCGACTGCCTCGAACCGTTCGAGCACGTCAAGGAGATCTAGGATGACCACTCCGGCGCCCGCGCGGACGCGGCCGGCCGCCGCCTTCCACACGCTGACCGTGGCGGCGGTCGACCACCTGTGCGAGGACGCCGCCGCGATCACGTTCGACGTGCCCGAGGAGCTGCGCGAGGCGTACGCCTTCCGGGCCGGGCAGTCGCTCACCCTGCGCCGCTTCGTGGACGGCGAGGAGCAGCGCCGGTCGTATTCGATCTGCGCCCCGGCCGGTTCCGCGCCGCGCATCGGCGTCCGCGAGATCCCGGACGGGCTGTTCTCCTCCTGGCTCGTCCGCGAGGTCGTGCCGGGGACGCGGATCGAGGTGCAGGCGCCGACCGGTTCCTGGCGGGCCGACGCGGCACCGGGCGAGCGGCACCTGTGCATCGCCGCCGGATCGGGGATCACGCCGATGCTGTCGGTCGCCTCGACCGTCCTGGCCCACCCCGGGGCGCAGGTGTCGCTCGTGTACGGCAACCGGACGAGCCGCACCGTGATGTTCACCGAGGAGCTCGGCGATCTGAAGAACCGGTACGGCGCCCGGTTCCAGATGGTCCACGTGCTCTCCCGCGAGCCCCGCGACGTCGAGCTGTTCTCCGGCCGCCTCGACCGCGACCGGCTGCGCCGCCTGCTCACCGACCTCATCCCGGCCGAGACGTTCGACCACGTCTGGCTCTGCGGCCCGCTGCGGATGATCGAGGACGCGCGGAACGTCCTCGCCGAACTCGCCGTCCCCGCGACCGTGCACGTCGAACTGTTCTACGTCGACGAGCCCCCGCCGCAGCCGCGCCGCGCCGCCGGTGCCCCGCCCGGCGAGACGACCGAGCTGACCATGGTCCTCGACGGCCTGCGCACCACGTCGACCGTCTCCCGGGACACGACGCTCCTCGAAGGCGCCCAGGCCACGCGCGCCGACCTGCCGTTCGCCTGCAAGGGCGGCGTCTGCGGGACGTGCCGCGCCGTCGTCCGCGAGGGCGAGGTGGACATGCGCCGCAACTACGCCCTCGAACCGTCCGAGCTGGACGCCGGTTTCGTCCTCACCTGCCAGTCGTTCCCGGTCGGCGAGAGCGTCACGATCGACTACGACGCCTGACCGTCGTTCTCAGGTCTCGTGGCGGGCCAGGCCGTCGAAGGCCAGGGTGGTGATCGTGTCGGCGACCGTCGCCGGGTCGTACACCCCGTCCGCGCGGTACCACTCGACCAGCGAGTTCACCATGCCGAACAGCAGCCGGCTGACCAGCGCGGGCGGCACGTCGTCGCGCAGGGCGCCCTCCTTGACGGCGTCCGCGACGAGCACGGCGAGCCGGTCGTCGAGCCAGCGGCGGCGTTCCAGCGCGGCCAGCTCGACCCCGCTGTTGCCCCGCACCCGCAGGAGCAGCGTGACGGACGGCTGGTGCGCCACGAGAACCTCGACGCTGCGCCGCACCACCTGACGCAACCGCTCGTAGGCGGTCATCCCGGTCCGCTCGCGGAGTGCCTCGGTCACGGTGGCGGTGAGTTCGTCGAGGGCGTCGTCCAAAGCCCGGCTGAGCAGCTGTTCCTTGCTCGTGACGTGGTGGTAGATGGCGGCTTTCGTCAGCCCCAGTTCCTTGGCCAGGTCACCCATGCTGGTGGCGTCGTACCCCTTGCGGTTGAACAGCTCCACCGCCGTCCGCAGGATCGCCTCCTGGTCGTACCCGGGCCGCCCCCGCCGCCGCCGCGGCGTCGGTTCAGCGGGCTCGGACGTCGTCACACCCCGCAGCATCTCACGCCGGGCGAACGCTCACTTCAGCGTGACCGGGAGGTGGTCGATGCCCGCTATGAAGCTGGAGGTGATGCGTTCGACGTCGCCGCCGATGCGCAGGCCGGGGTATCTGGTGAGCAGCTCCGTGAGCATGGTGGAGATCTCCAGCTTCGCCAGGCGCGACCCCAGGCAGAAGTGCGGGCCGGTGCCGAACGCCAGGTGCGGGTTCGGGTCGCGGGACAGGTCCGGGACGTGCGGGTCGGGGAACACCGCGGGGTCCCGGTTCGCGGCCGTGTACCACAGGACGACCTTGTCGCCGGCACGGATGCGCTGGCCGCCGAGTTCGGTGTCCTGGGTGGCGGTGCGCCGGAACTGCATCACGGGGGAGACGTGCCGCACCAGCTCGTCCGTGCCCGTGGCCAGCAGTTCCGGATTGCGGGCGAGGCCGTCCCACAGGCCGTGTTCCTGAAGGGCGATGACCGCGCCCGACAGGGAGTTGCGGGTGGTCTCGTTGCCCGCGATGACGAGGAGGATCCAGAACATGGAGAACTCGTCGTCGGTGAGCCGCTCGCCGTCGACCTCGGCGTTGGCGATCGCGGACATGATGTCGTCCGTGGGGCGGGCCCGGCGGTCCGCGGCGACCTGCTTGCCGTACTCGACGGCCTCGGCGAACATCGCCACCGCCACGGACGGGTCGCCGGTCAGCTCGCCGTCCTCGAAGCCGATCATCCCGTCCGACCAGGTGACGATGAGGTCCCGGTCCGGCTCGGGCATCCCGAGCAGGTCCGCCAGGACGCGGGTCGGGAGTTCCTTCGAGACGGTCGTGACGAGGTCCACCGTCCCGGCGCCGGTGAGGTCGTCCGCGATCTCGCGGGCGTGGCGGCCGATGGAGTCGCGGAGCGCCTCCACGGCGCGCGGCGTGAACGCGGGCGTGACGATCTTGCGGAGCCGGGAGTGGTCCGGCGGGTCCATGTTGAGCATCATCAGGCGAAGGCCGGCGAGGGTCAGCTCGTCGGCGGTGAACATCTGGGCGCCGCCCAGGTGGCTGGAGAACAGCGCCGGGTTCCGCGATATCTCGTGCACCAGCCCGTGGCTCGTCACCGCCCAGAAACCGGGGGACGGCGGGGCGGGCAGCCCGCTGGACGCCTCGCTCGCCCGGAGCGCGACCGGCCGCTCGTCCTGCCAGGCGACCGGAGCCGCCGCCCGCAGGACGTCGAAGGCCGCGTGCGGCGGGCCCGTCTCGTACGTGCGGGGGTCGGACAGGTCGGCATCGCACAGGTCCGCGACCCGGGCCGCCCCCTCCGGAGCGGTCTGGGGCTGCCGTACGTCGAGCATGGGTCACCGCCGGTGTGCGTTTGTGCACGTCCCCGCGACGATACACATTTACACTTGTGTCTTGTCAAGGCCGATCGATAGGTTGACCCGGTGCGAACACACGGATGGGGCGGCTCGCCTCCCGCCAGCGACGAAGAGGCGGTCGCCCGGATCAAGGACGCGACGCACCGGTGCGTCCGCGAACTCGGCGGCGCCACCACCATCGCGCACGTCGCCGCAGCCCTCGGGATCAGCCGGCAGACCGTGTACCGCTACTTCCCCGGCACCGACGCGATGCTCATCGCCGCCGCGCTCGACGGCACCCACGACTTCCTGGCCCGCCTGTCGCGCCGCCTCCGCAGCGTCACCGACCCGGGGGAGGCGATGGTCGAGGCCGTGGCGTACACGGTCCAGGAGATCCCCCACGAGCCGTACCTGCGGCTCCTCCTGGACGTCGAGGGCGGCAACTCCCTGCTGCGCAGCGTCACCGCCGACACCGCGCGGACCATCGGCCGCTCCCTGCTGGACCAGAGCGCCGTGGACTGGGACGGCGCCGGGATCGGCCCCGACCAGCTCGGCGAACTCATCGAATGGACGCTGCGCGTGATCCAGTCCTTCCTCCTCGACCCGGGCGACCCGGCGCGGACCCCCGACGAGCTGCGCGGTTTCCTCCGCCGCTGGCTCGCCCCCGCCGTCGAGGTCGCGGCCCGTCCGGCGGCTCGTCCGGCGGCCGGCCCGCGGGCGGCCTCGTGACCACCGACAGCCGCGCCGCCACCGCGGACGAAGCCGCCACCTCCGACGCCGCCCTGTTCGCACGAGACGGCTCCCGCGTCGTCCCGACCGACTACGCCCGCGGCCCCTGGCGCCGGGACGCCCTGCACGGAGGCGCCGTCGCGGCCCTCCTCGCGCAAGCGGTCGACGTACCGGACTGGACGCCCACGCGCCTCACGATCGACCTGCTCGGCCCGGTCCCCGACGCCCCGCTGACCCTGTCGGTGACGGCGCCCGAAGGCGGCAAGCGTGTGGTGCGCCAGGAGATCACGCTGCTCGCGGACGGCGCGCCCGCCGCACGCGCCCTGTGCGTCGCGGTCCGCCGGAGCGACCTCGACCTGCCCGATGGCGCGACCGACCACCCGGACCCCTTCGCCGGCGTGCCGGTGCCCGACCTGAGCACCCCCACCCCGGGAGCCCGCGAAGCCGTCGGCTGGGACTGCTTCGACTCGGGCGCGATCCGGGTCCACGGGCTGGCCTCGTCCGGCGTCGCCGAGGGCTCGGTCGGGTTGTGGGTCAACCTGCTGGTCCCCGTCATCGCCGGTGAGCCGACCCCCGCCATCGCACGCGTCGCGGCGGCGGCCGACTACGCCTCCACCGCCACGAACATGCGCCTGCCCCAGGACCGGTGGAGCTTCATGAACGCCGAGCTGACCGTGCACCTGTCCCGCGAGCCGGCCACCTCCTGGGTCGGCCTCGTCGCCGCCGGCGTCGTCCAACCCGCCGGCAGCGGCCTCAGCGTGGCCACCATCTACGACGCCGCCGGCCGCCTGGGCCAGTCCGCCCAAGCCCTCGTCGTCGAAGCCCGCCGCCCCCGCACCTGACCCGCCATTCCGGGTTTCCCCGGACACTTCCCCGTGGTTTTACCGAGTGCACGGATATGCGGGCTCTGGTTGACACGTAGAAGTGACCGAATACGGCCATGCGTGGAAGTGCGAAAAGGCCGCAATTTGCAGCGTCGGCGATGGCTGCGCGTTTAATCTGGCGCTGACACAGGCGGATCGGAATAATGGGGGACGCGCGCTGCCATGCGGGATCATTCCTTGGATTGGACCTTGGTCGACGTGGAGACCTCCGGGTTCCGGCCGTCGCAGCATCGGGTGCTGTCCATCGCCATGCTGACGATGGGAACGGACGGAGAGGTGACCGGCCGGTTCTCGACGCTGCTGAATCCCGGTTGCGATCCCGGGCCCGTCCACATCCACGGGCTGACCCCGCAACGTCTGGCGGGCTCTCCCAAATTCGAGCAGATCGCCCCCGAGATCGCGGCCCTTCTGCAAGGGCGCGTGATGGTCGCCCACAACGCGCGTTTCGATTATGACTTTCTGGCGCAGGAGTTCGCGCGTGCCGGGCTGCGGCTGCCGGTCGACCGGCGGCTGTGCACGCTGGCCCTCAACCGCCGGCTGTCGCCGCCCACCCGGAACATGCGCCTGGGGACGCTGGCCGCCCACTACGGCGTCCCCCAGCACAAGGCGCACGACGCGGCGGACGACACGCGCGTCCTCGCCGGGGTGCTGCGTGGCTCGCTGACGGCCGCGGAGCGGCTCGGCCTCAGCCTCCCGCTGGTCCCCTGCCC
>NZ_SMKK01000284.1 GCF_004348425.1 Actinomadura sp. 7K507 | reverse complement strand
TAGGCGGCCTGCGCGGTCGGTGCGGGTGGGGTGGGGCGCTTGCGCTTGGTGATCGTGACGCGCTCGTGCACGGGGGTGCGCTTGCCCCGGCCGATCGGCTGAACGGTGACGGTGAGAAGGCGGGCGAGGATCTGGCGCTGTTCTCCGAGCGTGAGGTCCTGCCATGCGGCGGCGATGTCATCGGCTCCGACCAACCGGGCGGCGGGGTCCTCCTCGTCGGCAACGGCGGCTAGCCGCTCCTGGGCCTGGTTCAGCTTGCGGCGGCGCTTGTCGGTGGACTTGAGCATCTGTTCGCGGGTGATGCGGTCCTCGTCGTAGTCGGCAGCGATCTCCTCAAGGCGGTCCTTGTGCCGCGTGACCTCGGCGCGCAGCTTGGCGACATCCTCGGCGGTGGTGCGCTTGCCGATGATGTCGGCCGGGTCGGCGGTGCTGATCCACTCGTGCAGCGTCGCGACGGTGAGGGCATCCAGCTCGGCGCGCGTGCACGTCACGTGTCCGGCATCGATCTCCCGGCATCGGTAGACCTCACGCTCAACGGTGGTGCGCTCCTTGGTGCGGCGGTCGGTGTGGGTGTACCGCTTGATCTGCACACGCAGTGTCTGGCCGCACGGGCACCGGTAGATACCTGACCCGAACCATTTGGGGGCCGTCCCTGCGGTATTGGTGCGTCGGTCGGGATCGGTCAACTTGGTGACCAGACTCCAAAACCGGTCCGGCTCGATGATCGGGTCACCCGGCAGGCTCCCCACCACATCATCGGGCGTGTAGTACGCGCGGCCCCTGACTCCCTTGCGGTGCACCGACAGACCTGCGTTGCGGGGCCGTAGCAACAGATCACGCACGCCCACACTGGTCCAGCGCTTGCCATCGGGGCGGCGCCATCCCCGCGCGGTCAAGTCCCGCGTGACCTCGCGTACCGCCACGTTGCCAAGCATTTGGTCGGCTGCGTCACGGATCCATGCCGCTTCGCTCTCGCGCACGGTCACCCCGTCGGGCTCGAATCCGTACCGGCGGGCTCCTCCGCCGTGGCGCCCCTCCTGGGCCTGCTCCCGGCGCGCGTCGCTAACTCGGCGGGCGGTGTCGCGACTGGACTGGTTGGCGATCGCGCACAACACGCGCGCCATCGTGATATCGGCATCGCACGCCAGACGTAGACTCCCCTCGACGCTGTCGCACACGATGCGCGGGCGGGACTGCTCCACCACGTCAATCAGGTCCTCAAGGTCACGCGGATCCCGGACCGCCCGGTCAAGGTGGACCGCCAGAAACTGGGGGAACCGTCCCCGGTCCAGCTCCCGCAACGCCTTACGGAACTGCGGCCGGACGGTCCGCAACTGCCGGTCACCGTTGGGAAGGGTGATCTTGCGGCGCTTAAACGCGCTGGTGTCGTTCTCCACCAAGATCAAACCCAGCCTGTAGCCGTTGCGGGCGGCGTACGCGCATGCCTTGGCCACCTGCCGGGCAACGCCGTTGACGTCGCCGTCGTCGGCGTCACTGATGCGCACAAGCGCAAGCGTGTCGGTCTCGGCCTCGGGGTCGGTGGCCTTCCACTCAAGGCCGGTGTCGGTCCAGCGTCCGGCAATCCCGTTGATCTCCATCGGTGCCGCGTCCGCCATCGCCCGGCGAACCTGCGCGCTCCTGACCTCCTCGTCCGTGACCTCTCGGACCTGCCCGTTCGTCGCGGTGGCGTCCATCCCGTGACCTCCCGTCCCGTTCGTGTCGATCTACCTACATTCTTCCCCTTAGAAGTGTCGGAATACCTGTTTGGGCAAGACCACCACCTTGCGCATCCTGCTCGGGCTGATGCGCGCCGATGGGGGCAAGGCGAGGCTGCTCGGGCAGGACCCGTGGCCGGAGGCGGCGCGGCTGCACGAACGGCTGGCCTACGTGCCCGGCGACGTGACGTTCTGGCCCGACCTCACCGGGGGCCAGGTGATCGGCCTGCTCGGGCGGATGCGCGGTAAGCAGGACCGCGAGCGCCGGGACGAGCTGATCCAGCGCTTCGCCCTCGACCCGAAGAAGAAGAGCAGGACCTACTACAAGGGCAACCGGCAGAAGGTGGCGCTGATCGCGGCGCTGGCCTCCGATGTGGAAATGCTGATCCTGGACGAACCGACCTCGGGGCTGGACCCGCTGATGGAGGACGTCTTCCGCCAGGTCGTCGTGGAGGAGCGGGACAAGGGCCGGACGGTGCTGCTGTCCAGCCACATCCTGGCCGAGGTCGAGGCCTTGTGCGACCGGGTCACCATCATCCGGGAGGGCCGCACGGTCGAGGCCGGGACCCTCGCCGAGCTTCGCCACCTCCACCGGCTGTCGATCGAGGCCGGGACCGCGCGGCCGCCGCAGGGGCTAGCCGAGCTGCCCGGCGTGTTCGAGGTGCGGACCGAGGGCGACCATGTGCGGTTCGAGGTCGACAGCTCCGAGCTGGAGTCGGCGCTGCGCCACCTGGCCGACGCAGGCGTGCACCACCTCACCAGCCGGCCGCCGAGCCTGGAGGAGTTGTTCCTGCGGTACTACGACACCGCGGACTCCGGGCGTGCCGCGGAGACGTCGCGATGAGCGAACTCAGGGGCACCCGCAGGCTGGCCTTCCGGCTCGTCCTGCGGCGGGACCGCTGGATCATGCTGCTGTGGTTGATCTTCGCCCTGATGCCGCTCAACTTCGCCACCAGCCTGAACGAGCTGTATCCGACCGCCGAGAGCCGTCGGGAGTTCGCCGAGGGAACCGCGAGCCATACCGTGTTCACCGCACTGTACGGCCGCCTGGACGGTTCCAGCCTCGGTGAGCTGGTGGCATGGCGGGCCGGTTTCCTGTACATCGTCGTCGCGGTGTTCGCCATCCTCGTCGTGATCCGGCACACCCGCACCGACGAGGAGAAGGGACGCCGCGAACTGCTGGGCTCGACGGCCGTGGGACGGCACGCGCACCTGGCGGCGGCACTGCTGACCATGTTCGCGATCTTCCTGGTCGTGGGCCTGCTCACCGGGGTGGCCCTGACAGGCCAGGACCTGCCTGCCGGCGGGTCGTTCGCCCTGGGCGCCCAGCTCGCGATGTGCGGCATGATGTTCGCCGCGGTCGCCGGGGTGGCCGCGCAGCTGACCGTCGGCGCCGGGACCGCACGGGCGATCTCGTTCGCCGTCCTGGGCGTGGCCATCGCGCTGCGCGTGGTCGGCGAGGTCCAGTTGCAGGCCGACGGCGCGCTGGCGTGGGTGCGCTGGCTTTCGCCGGTCGCTTGGGCGGGCGAGCTGCGGCCCTACGACCAGGACAACTGGTGGGTGCTGGGGCTCGGCGCGGCGCTGATCGCGGTACTGTGCAGCGCCGCGGCCTTGCTGGCGGTGCGGCGCGACCTCGGCAACGGGCTGCTGCCCGCCCGGCCCGGCCCGGCCGACGCGGGACGGGGGCTCACCTCCCCGCTGGGATTGACATGGCGGCTGCAACGGAGCCTGCTTGCGGCCTGGCTGATCGCTCTCGTCGCCCTCGGGGCGGTGTTCGGCGGCCTCGGCGACGCGGTGGTCCAGGGCATGCGCGAGAACCAGGACCTGGGCGATGTCGTCGCCCGGATGGGCGGCGCGGGCGCCGTGGGCGATACCTATATGTCGGCGATGATGGGCATGATGGCGGTGCTCGCCGCGGCGTACGCAGTGCAGGCCGCGCTGCGACTGCGCTCGGAGGAGACGGACCTGCACGCCGAGCCGCTCCTGAGCACCCCCACCGGGAGGCTGTCGTGGACCGGCGGCCATCTGCTCTTCGCACTGCTGGGGCCGGCGGCGGCCTTGCTCGCCGCCGGCCTGACGATGGGCCTGACCTACGGCCTGAGCGTCGACGACGTCGGCGGTCAGGTGCCGCGCGTTGCGGGCGCCGCACTGCTCCAGCTCCCCGCGGTGTGGGTGCTGGCCGCCATCGCCCTCGCGCTGTTCGGGCTGCTGCCGCGGTTGACCTGGGCGAGCTGGGCAGTGCTGGGCGTCTGCGTGCTGCTGGGGCAGTTCGGTGCCGCCATGGACCTCGGCCAAGGGGTGCTGAACCTGTCGCCGTTCACCCACACTCCCAGCGCACCCGGCGGAGACATCTCGGCCGTGCCGGTCCTCTGGCTCGTCGCGATCTCGGTGGCGGTGACCGCCGTGGGCCTGGCCGGGTTCCGGCGCCGCGACGTGCCGGTGGGCTGACCTCCGGCGGGCGGCCCGGACGCCTCCCTCGGCGGGGGCCCGGGGCGCCGTCGTCTGCGCGGGCGAGGCCCCCGGCCCGATAGGGGTATTCGACCGCCATGGGCGGGTAGTCCGGGACGGGCGGGAGCAGCGTGCTCCCGGTTTCGCGCTCAACTGCGTCGAAACGTGAAAGCCCAGGTCGGTGTTCGCGGCCTGACCTAGGCTTATCTGGTGGGCGATACTGGGATTGAACCAGTGGCCTCTACCGTGTCAAGGTCGTCCCGATCAACCCCCGACCTGCACATTATCGAAATGCCGCAGGTCAGGGGCTGTCGTTGACGCTTGTTGACGCCCGTTCAGGACGGTTCGGGAACCCTGCGTGCTCCCGCCGCTCCCCGCTCCCGGCGGGAGCAACGGGAGCACGCAGGGGGCGGCGGTGCGTGGCTTGGTCTTTCGCCCGGGCGGGGGAGCGATGCCTGGATCTTTGCAGAAGGTTCTTATTTTCCCGGCTGCCGGCGCGTCATGACCACTCGTCGACGTCCTGATCCGGGGGTGTCGGCGTGTGCAAGAGTCAGGCAGTCGATCGGCGGGTATGCCGATTGATTGTCGTGATGGTGCCTGAGCCAGGGATCGAGGCCACGGAACAAGTTGGTCGGCGTTGCACTGCGAACTTGACCGGGAGTCCCTTTGTGCAGGAGCGAGCCCCGTACGGGCGCCCCTAATATCTGCGCATTCGGCGACAGTGAGTTGCAGATTATCCCCGTGAGCACCGCAGGGTGTGCTAAATCTGTACGAGCCAGGGGATTTGTGACATGTACGTAGGGTTTGGGCATGGTCACATGCGTGTTCAGACCGTCGGATTAGAAGTCCGAGGTAAGAGCTATCAGCTGGTTATTCTGGGTGTCGGTGCCTGTCGCTCCGTCCCATTATGCACGAATACTAGCGGTCTAAGGTGGCAATCTATGCCGCCTGCTGCTGACGCGTTTCGCGACATACGAGCAAACAACGAGCGAACAAGCGGGTCCGCGCTGTCAGCGCGGGCTGGATCGTTGCATGGCGCCGCGGGTGTTAGGTGTCGAGCTGGAAGTTCCTGGTCAGGGTGTCGATGGTGAAGCTGCTGCGCATGGGGCACGCGCTGTTCTGGTTGTCAGCAGCCCACCGAGCTGATCATCCGTGTCGGCTGGCAAAGTCAGGCACATGTCCTCATGACGTCGGAGATACTTGGTTGCATGGCGATCGATGATGTGCCTGAGATCGACGAGTGGCTGCTGGAGCCGCCAGATGCGCGGTTGCCGCCTCCGCCAGTCGTTACTCAGGCAGCGGAGTTGCCGATCAGTGCGTTGACCTGGGAGAACGCTGAGCGCCTTTTTGTGAGGCTCCTCCAGGAGACCCAGGGGCCGATCCAGTTCGCGAAGCGGTTCGGTACCCAGGGGCAAAGGCAGGGGGGCATTGACGCTTATGCTCGGTTTTCTCTGCATGCGCCATCTCCGGAAGGCCGTATCTACCTGGCACTGCAGTCTCGGCGGGTAAAGAAGCTGACGCCAACGGGGATCACGTCGGCTGTAGATGAATTCCTGGCTGGGGAATGGGCTAGCCGAACTACGAAATTCTTTTTCGCCACCAGCTTTGACCTGCGAGAGAGGAGCCTGGATGCGGCCGTTCGGCGGGCGGCCGACAAACTGGCCGAGCACGGTATCGAGTTCGTGCCGTGGGGGGCTCAGGAGGTTGCGGACCTTCTGCGTTCCCTACCCGAGACAGTCGAGGACTTCTTCGGTCCTCCTTGGGTGGTGGTCTTCTGTAGAAGGGGGCAGGTCAGGGTCAGGGCGCCAGATCCGTTGCCCCTGCCTGGATCGCGGCGTAGGCGCCTGTGGCGCCGGGCACATGGCCATGGGCCCCTCGGGCTGGCCCTGCATCTGAAGGGAGGGCAGTTCCCACTGGTCCGCGAGGTGGACGCCATTGAGCTCGGTGTCAAGCCAGCCATCGGGACGTACGAGGTGGGTGGTGCCGCACGCGCACTTCCGCCGTACGTAACCCGGGACGGCGACAAGAACCTTGAGGACTTCATCCGGGCTGGTGGGCTGACAATCGTCCGTGGACGCCGGGCAGTCGGAAAAACTCGTACAGCGATTGAAGTCCTGCGTCGCGTATACCCGAGCCACCGGCTGGTCGTCCCTCGTGATGGGCGAGCTTTGCGGGAACTGGTGGTCACAGGGCTAGGTGAAGACGCGGTGGTCTGGCTCGATGGACTAGACAATTATCTGAGTGAGGACGGGTTGGACCTCGCGCTTGTCCAATACCTGCACCCGACTCCGATCGTCGCCACCATGGCTGACGACGAGTTCTCAAAACGAGAGCACAACAGGCAACTGCCGCCGCACCACGCGGTTGGGGTGGCACAGAACATCAGCGAGTCCGAACGCAAGGGCCTGAGCAGGAGGGCTTCGGACGATTGGCGAATTCATCAGGCGATGGGAGGCCCGGAGGGATTCGGTGAATATCTGGCCGCCGGTCACGCCCTGTTAAGGCAGTGGACTATTGGAGATGGTCCACTGTTCGAGGTCGGCCAAGCGCTGATCAGCGCCGCTGTAGACTGCCGCCGGGCCGGGTGCGACGAACCTGTTCCTGCCGAAGTGCTTGCCCGGCTGTACCAACATTACCTGCCGGCGTCTTTGCGTGACCGTGCCGATCTGCCCTCAGTCGAGGATGGCCTCAGGTGGGCCAGTCAATGCCAACTGGGTGCAAGTTCGTGTCTCAAGCCCTTGATCGGCAAAACCTACCGAGCTGCGGACTACCTGCTCGACGCCGCCCTTGAGGGTGCGGGACCGCTCAGTGATCCACCAGCGCTTGTTGTCTGGTCCGATGTTCTCGATCTCATCCCAGCTACCGACGCCGTGGTCGTCGGCTTCCACGCACTGTTATTTGGCGAGTTAAACATCGCGGAGAATGCTTTTCATGTCGGCACCGATTCTGACGATGTCGATGCAATGATGGGCTGCGGCATGCTTGCGGTTCTTCGCAACGATACCGATACGGCAGTAAATTGGTTTTCCCTCGCCGCTGAACTGAGCCATCCTGACGCGATGGCCAATCTTGCCGTACTCGCGGAGGAGCGTGGCGATCAGGAAGCAGCTAGTAAATGGCACGAACGAGCCGCTACGACCGGCCGTTTGGAGTCAATGGTTGAGTATGCTCTGCTGCTTTATGATAGTGGCACATACGATGCGGTTGAGGATTGGTTTGAGCGCATCGCCGCTATCGGCGGCGGGGCTGCGATACATGACCTCGGTGTCCGGTTCGCCGAGCGCGGCGACCTAAAGCAGGCTGAGATGTGCCTCCATCGGGCTTTGATCGATCTCGGTCAACCTGAGACTATGTACAGCCTTGGACTCGTGTCCAAGACGTCTGGCGATACAGACAAAGCCACCGAGTGGTTCCAGAGAGCTGCCGAGTCAGGCCACATCAGGGCAATGTACAACCTCGCAGTGCTGCTTCGGCAAAGGGATGAAGTCGTGCTGGCGCTGGAGTGGTATCGGAAGGCTGCCGAGGGTGGACTGCCAGAGGCCATGTATGCACTCGGCTACCTCTGGCATGAGCGTGGTGACCAGAATCAAGCAGAGACTTGGCGGATGCGGGCGGCCAAGGCTGGTCATGGGCCATCGGCTTTCGATATCGGTGCCGACTGTATGGCCCGAGGCGACGTGGAAGAAGCGGTTAGTTGGTGGCGGCAAGCCGCACATTTCGGTAACGCCGGCGCGATGTACCGGCTTGGCCAGCTGGATCACGAACAAGATGACGAGGCTGGAGCCCAAGACTGGTGGCAGCGGGCGGCCCGTGCGGGTCACGTCGAAGCCATGACCATAGTCGGAGGGCGGTTGTACCTGGACGGCGATGCTAAATACGCGGAAATGTGGCTCGAACGGGCCGCAGAATACGGCCACGCCGATGCCGCGTTTGCACTTGGAGAAATTAGGCACACCAACAGTCCCGAGCAGGCAGTGCCGTGGTACACTCGCGCCGCCAAAATGGGCCATCACGAAGCGATCCTCCGCCTGAGCAGCATACTTACGGCCGAGGGTAATGAGGAATTGGCCCGGCCCTGGCTGCACGCCGCAGCGGAATTGGGCGACACCATCAGCATGGCCGATTATGGCATCCTGCGGTGGCAGGACGGCGATCTCACTGAGGCAATTCGATGGCTGCGCCAGGCCGCCAAGCAAGACAATGTTGATGCCATGACCCGCCTCGGGATCATCCTTAACGAACAGCAACGAGCCAAGGAATCGGAATATTGGTGGCGTCGCGCCGCCGCCATCGGCGATCCCTTGGGGCAATACCTCCTCGGCAGCTACCTGCGCCAGACGGGGCAACCCAGTGAAGCTGAGCCACTACTCCGACAAGCCGCGGAAGCAGGCCTAAGCTTCGCAATATCCGAACTCGCTGACCTTCGCCAGCAGCATGACGAGACAGGCTTATCTGAAGAATGAAAGCCATACCAGGAGCACCTATGGATCCGCGCTGTGCGCCCTGCTCTCGGACGCCGACGAGGTCTTGATCACCATCATCTACCTGCGGCAGGTCTGCCCCCAGAAAGTGCTCTGTGACCTGCTTGGCATTAACCCGGTCACCATCGGCCAAGCGATCAAAGCCACCCGGCAGTTACTGGACGAGCAGAAGATCACCATCACCCCGGCCGTCGTCCGCTACTTCACCCGAGCCGACGACCTACACGCCTGGGCCACCGGCACCGGCCCCGACGCGCACGTTCCGGCGAGCCCCCGCATGAAAGCGGTGCAGAGGGTCAGTGATCGTTCTCTACGGCCGGTGGGGGCGCCGCTGAGGAACGAGAGCAGGTTACGGCTGTCTGCGTGGAACAGTTCGTGCGCGGTGTCCATGCTGGCTCGGCCGCCGAAGGTGTGGACTTCGGGCTCGTAGATGTCGCTGGTCCAGACGATCCCTCGAGTGAGCAGAGAACGGAGAGGGCAGCTGTCACGGCTGCTGGTTTCGGGGTTGCGTCCACGGAGGTGGTGTATGAGTTTGACCTGGTCAGAGGGCGTGGCGTCGTGACGTGAGACGGCCATCGCGTGATCCTTCGAATCGACCAAGATCAGAAGGAGAAGAACGCGATGGCCGTGGACAACAGTGTGGACCCTTCGGGGTGGCTGGCCGAGCAGATCGGGACGTGTGAGCCCGATGTGTTGCGGTCGATGGTCAAGACGATGGCCGAGGCGCTCATGTCGGCCGAGGCCGATGCGGTGTGCGGGGCCGACTACGGGCAGCGCTCGGACGAGCGGGTCAATCGCCGCAACGGCTACCGGGTCCGGGAGTGGGACACCCGCACCGGCACCGTCGAGCTGGCGATTCCGAAGCTGCGCAGCGGGTCGTACTTCCCCGAGTGGCTGCTGGAGCGGCGTCGCCGGGCCGAGCAGGCCCTGGTCAGCGTGGTGGCCACGAGCTATCTGCTGGGGGTGTCGACGCGGCGGGTGGACAAGCTGGTGGAGCAGATGGGCATCAAGGGCATCTCCAAAAGCCAGGTCTCGGAGATGTCCAAGGTGCTGGACGCCCAAGTGCAGGCGTTCCGCAACCGGCCTTTGGAGGGCGGCCCGTATACGTTCGTCTGGGTCGATGCCCTGACGCAGAAGGTGCGTGAGGGCGGCCGGATCGTGAACGTGCACGTGCTGGCCACCGGCGTCAACGCCGGCGGGCACCGCGAGATCCTCGGCGTCGAGGTCACCTCGGCCGAAGACGGGGCCGGGTGGTTGGCGTTCCTGCGCGGCCTGGTCGCCCGCGGCCTGGCCGGCGTCCAGCTGGTCATCTCCGACGCCCACGTCGGCCTGGTCGAGGCGATCGGGGCGACCCTGCCCGGCGCGGGCCGGCAGCGGTGCCGGATGCACTGGAGCCGTAAAGAATCAACACGGTGGTTCGGCGGGGGTTCTGGGGATCGGTGCTGGGGGTTACGGAGTTGAGGATGTCTGTCGCTGTGGCGAATTTCCTGCCGGCGGGCTCGATGATGGGGCCGTGTTGTTCGAGCAGCGGCGCAACCTCCGCGATGGCGTTGCTGATGGTGCCCCGGCTCACGTTGAAGAGGTCGGCGAGGACCTGGCGTGTGCAGAATCTGCGCTGGTAGAGGATCGTGGCCAGGACCCGGTTGGTGTCGGTGATCTTCTGTGGGAAGACCCCACGGCGGGTTCCTGGAAGACGATCACCGCCTCGTTGTCGATGGCGGCGGCGTTCGATCGTGGCGGCGTGCGGGATCGTGAGGCGGTCGATGAGAGTGTCCAGATCCTGGCGGGTCATCCCGGTGAGTGCCGGGTGGGAGAGTTCGTCGGGTAGGGGTTTCCTGGTGGGGGCGTGGCGGCCGGCGATGTAGTCCAGCACCTGCTGCGCCTCGGTGAAACACAGGGTGGTGGGGGCGATGGCGACTCGCTGTTCGTCCAGCAGGAGCCGGGTCTGGCGGATGGCTTCCCCGATCGTGACGGGGTTGGTCGACAGCAGCTCGCACAACACCTTCTGCGAGCAGACCTGCCGCAGGTAAGACGCGGTCGGCGTTGCAGAACAGCGGCCGGCCGTGGGTGCCCTTGGCCTTGCGGCGCGGGCCACCGCGTTCGGTGTAGAGCCGCTGCTCGGCCTGGGCCGCCTGAGCCGGCGCGAGCCGGGCGGCGAGCCGGTCCAGTTCCGGTCTGCTCATCCCGGTCAGCCGCGAGT
>NZ_SMKK01000283.1 GCF_004348425.1 Actinomadura sp. 7K507 | reverse complement strand
GGGTGGGCGTGAGCCCGGCGTCCCCCGGGTGCAGGGCCCGGATGGCGTCCAGCACGTAGGTGGTGTCCACGTTCCCCGCCTCACCGCCGGGGACGGGCGCGGCCGTGGCGGACGCGACGTCCGCGAACACCGGGACGAGCCGGCTCAGGCCGGTGAGCTGCAGCGCCCGCCGCACGTGGGCGGACAGGGCGGGCACCACGGCGCGCAGCGGGCAGCCGAGCAGCTGCGCCCGAGTCTCCGCGCGGGCCAGCAGGACCAGTCCCGCGGCGTCCAGGAGCACCGCGTCACCGAAGTCGACGACGACCCCTCCGCGGCCCGTTCCCGGGGCCGTGCCCGCCGAGGCGAGGGACAGGGCCTTGCTCACCCCCTCCCTGATCCCCGCGTAGTTCTGCCAGCTGATCTGTGCGGGCAGCCGCAGCACGATGAACCCTCGCCGGGTCTCCATGCTCAGTCCCCGCACGGTCGTGTCCTTCATATGTCACATCCCGATCGGGGTCGTCGCGCCCGCGGGGCGCTTGGCGGCGGCACGGGAGCCCGGCGGTCTCGACGCGGGACGCCCGTCCGGATACGGCGGGCGCCCTCCTCGCACGACGCCCGTCAGCCGGGACGCCGCGAGGCGTTCGATGGTCCGTTCTTCGGGCCGCACCCCGAGATGGGCGCAGCAGCACCACAGGTCGTCCACGCAACGGCGCACGTTCTCCGCCGGAACATCGGCGAAGCGAACGCGCAGCCGCGCCACGAGGTCATCGCGCGTCGGTACGACCGATGGCGACATCTCCCACCGCTCCACTGTCCCTCCGATCGCTTTGGACGAAGTATTTCCGTCCGGATTTGTCAACCGTCCCGCCGCCGGCCGTTTCGTCATCGGTCGCACAGGCGTGAACTGCGCCGGCGTCGGCGACACCGGCTTCACGGCACGGGCATCACGACACGGGCATCACGACATGGGCGTCAACTGCACAGCCGTCAACTGCGCGGCAGGTTCTGAGCTTGGAAATGACCTACCCGGGGCATGCGACAGAAAAAGCGGCGAAGCTAAAAACACGGACATGACACAACCGTCGCGCGGCAAGCATCCGGAGGCCCGCGCGCCAGTGGCCGGGCCGTGGATCGACATGTTTTTGCGCTACTTTCCCGCTCTCTGCCGGGCCGCTACCGGGCGATGACCTTCAGGCCCCGGGGCGCGGCCGCGTCATCGCGGCCGAGCATGGCCGGATCTACCCCGCGGGCGGTCGCGCCCCGGCCCGTCCGGCCGGGCCCGCCGACCTGAAACCGGGACGACGGTCACGGACCGTACTGAATCTTTTACGGATGGTTGCCTGTCGTGAACGTCCCCGGGCGCGGACACCGGGAATTGCTGATCTAGATGTCTCCAACACACTCGGGGTGACCCATGCACGGCCAGCCGAAGAACTCCACCGCCAGCACGTCCGACCAGGTCACCGAGCCGGAGACGGATGCCGTCCCCCTGGAGGACGCCGCCGCGCCCGCCCCCCGGGCGCTCCCGGACCCCTTCGACGAGAAGACGCCGCGCATGCCGCACTGGTTCAAGACGGCGGTGTTCTACGAGGTGTCGGTGCGCGGGTTCGCCGATTCCAACGGCGACGGCTACGGCGACCTGCGCGGCCTGATCAGCAGACTCGACCACCTGCAATGGCTCGGCGTGGACTGCCTGTGGCTGCTGCCCATCTACCAGTCACCCCTGCGCGACGGCGGCTACGACATCGCCGAATACACCCGCATCCTGCCCGACTTCGGCGAACTCGGCGACTTCGTCGAACTCATCGAACAAGCCCACGCCCGCGGCATCAGAGTCATCGCCGACCTGGTCATGAACCACACCAGCGACCAGCACCCCTGGTTCCAGGCCTCCCGCACCGACCCCGACGGCCCCTTCGGCGACTTCTACATGTGGGCCGACGACGACACCGGCTACCCCGACGCCCGCATCATCTTCATCGACACCGAATCCTCCAACTGGACCTACGACCCCGTCCGCGGCCAGTACTACTGGCACCGCTTCTTCACCCACCAACCCGACCTCAACTACGACAACCCCGACGTCCAAGACGCCATGCTGGAAAACCTGCGCTTCTGGCTCGACCTCGGAATCGACGGCTTCCGCCTCGACGCCGTCCCCTACCTGTACGCCCGCGAAGGCACCAACTGCGAAAACCTCCCCGAAACCCACACCTACCTCAAACGCGTCCGCGCCGAAGTCGACCGCCTCTACCCCGACCGCGTCCTGCTCGCCGAAGCCAACCAATGGCCCGCCGACGTCGTCGAATACTTCGGCGACCCCGCCGCCGGCGGCGACGAATGCCACATGGCCTTCCACTTCCCCGTCATGCCCCGCATCTTCATGGCCGTCCGCCGCGAACAGCGCTACCCCATCTCCGAAATCATGGCCCAAACCCCCAAAATCCCCGAATCCTGCCAATGGGGCATCTTCCTCCGCAACCACGACGAACTCACCCTGGAGATGGTCACCGACGAAGAACGCGACTACATGTACACCGAATACGCCAAAGACCCCCGCATGAAAGCCAACATCGGCATCCGCCGACGCCTGGCCCCCCTCCTGGACAACGACCGCAACCAACTCGAACTCTTCACCGCCCTCCTCCTCTCCCTCCCCGGCTCACCCGTCCTGTACTACGGCGACGAAATCGGCATGGGCGACAACATCTGGCTCGGCGACCGCGACGCCGTCCGCACCCCCATGCAATGGACACCCGACCGCAACGCCGGCTTCTCCAAATGCGACCCCGCCCGCCTCTACCTCCCCGTCATCATGGACCCCATCTACGGCTACCAAGCCGTCAACGTCGAAGCCCAGGCCAACAACCCCGGATCCCTGCTCCACTGGACCCGCAAAATGATCGAGATCCGCCAACGCCACCCCGTCTTCGGCGTCGGCTCCTACGTCGAACTCTCCGCCTCCAACCCCTCCGTCCTCGCCTTCACCCGCGAGATCGGAAATGGCGACACCAACCAGTGGGGCGGGATGGACACCATTCTCTGCGTGAACAACCTGTCGCGCTTCCCGCAGCCCGTGGAACTCGACCTGCGGCGCTTCCGGGACTCGACGCCCATCGAATGCATGGGCGGCGTGCAGTTCCCGGCCATCGGCGACCTGCCCTACCTGCTGACGCTTCCCGGGCACGGCTTCTACTGGTTCCTGCTGCCGCCACCGCCCCAGGTGCACGAGCCGGGAGAAGGAGTGATCTGACCGTGGCGCCGCCCGACCATTCCCTCGTTCGGCTCCTGGCCGGCTGGCTGCCCCGGCAGCGGTGGTTCGGCGGCAAGGACGGCCCCATCGACGAACTGACCATCGGCACCGCGACCGAACTGCGCACCGGCGACCCCGGCCTCCACCACCTCATCCTCGACGTCCGCCAGAACGGCACCACCGACCGCTACCAGGTGCTCCTCGGCGTCCGCCGCGACCTCCCCGGGCGCCTGGAATCCTGCCTCATCGGACGGCTGGCCGGCGGCCACGGCATCGCCGGGCACGTCTACGACGCCGCGCACGACCCGGAGCTCACCGGCCCGCTGCTGGCGTACATGGCGAACGAGACGCAGATCGGACCGCTGCGGTTCCGCCGCGCGCCCGGGACCGGCGTCCGCACGGACCTGGAGAGCACGCCCATCGGGGCGGAGCAGAGCAACACCTCACTGATCTTCGGCGACGCCTACATCTGCAAGCTGTTCCGCCGCCTCTCCCCCGGCCTCAACCCGGACCTCGAGGTCAACCTGGCGCTCTCCCGCCAGGGCTGCGCGCACATCCCGGCCGTGCACGGCTGGATCGAACTGGAACCCGGCGCGGACGCCGCGTGGGACGGCACCGGCGACGAGCCCGTCACGCTGGCGCTGCTCTCGGAGTTCCTGCGCAGCGCCACCGACGGCTGGCAGCTCGCCCTGACCAGCGTCCGCGACTGGTTCGCCCAGCCCGCCCTGCCGATGACGGGGCCGACGACGGGACCGGTGCCGGCTTTCACGGCACGCGACGCGGGCGCCGTGGGAGGCGACTTCGCCGCGGAGGCCGGGCGGCTCGGCGCGGCGACCGCGCAGGTGCACCGCGATCTCGCCGCCGCGTTCGGGGTCACGCGGGCGCCGGCGGCGGCGCTGCGGGAGTCGGTCTTCGCGATGAACGAGCACCTCGACCAGGTCAGCGCCGCCGTCCCCGAGATACGCCCGCACGTCCGGGCGATCCGCGCGGTGTTCGACGAGGTCGCCGCGGAGGCGCGGACGCTGCCCGTCCAGCGCGTCCACGGCGACTACCACCTCGGCCAGGTCCTGCGCACCGACTCCGGCTGGGTCCTGCTGGACTTCGAGGGCGAGCCGGCCCGCACGCCCGCCGAGCGCCGCGCGCCCGCGCATCCGCTGCGCGACGTCGCCGGGATGCTGCGCTCCTTCGAGTACGCGGCCCGGTTCCTGCTCGTGCGCGACGGCGACCTGCCCCCGGACGCGGCCGAGACGCTGGAGATGCGGGCCCGCGCCTGGGCGGAGCGGAACCGGGAGGCCTTCTGCGCCGGCTACGCGGCGGCGGGCGGGCCCGACCCGGCCGCGCACGCGGCGCTGGTGCGGGCGTTCGAGTTCGACAAGGCGGTCTACGAGATCCGCTACGAGGCGCGCAACCGCCCGTCCTGGCTCCCCGTCCCCCTGCGCTCCCTCGCCCGCCTGGCAGGCTGACCGGCCCGGCGAGCCGGGCCAGGCGGGCGTCACAGGTCGATGGAGTAGTCGAGGACGACGCGGTCGGCGGGCAGCACGATGTCGCGGCAGACCTCCATCACCTCGGCGCGCGACAGCATCCGGCGCGTGATGGCGAGGACCGGCACCCCGCCGGTCATGTGGAGGGTCTCGGCCTCCTCGGGGGTCGGCATGCGGGAGCGGACGGCCTCCTCGACGCGGGTCGGCGGATGGCCGAGATAGGCCAGCTGCGCGAGCGTCCCCCCGGGCCACGGCTCGCGCGCCGGGTCGGACACGGGCGTGCCGCCGACGAGATCCCACGGCAGGTAGTTGACGGAGATCTGCTGCGGCTCGCCGCGGGCGTGGAAGACGAACCGGCGGCGCAGCAGCTCGGTACCGGTCGGCAGCTCGAACAGCGCGCCGAGCTCGGCGTCGGCCCGCACCCGGGTGAACTCCTTGTCGAGGCGGTACTCCTCCCAGGTGATCCGCTGGTCGCGGGTGAAGGTGGTCTCGGGAACCGCCAGCGGCCTCGTCACCGCGCGGTAGCGGTCCATGGCGACCCTGCGAGCAGGGGGAACGACCCGGACGAGAGTGCCGCCGCCGCGGCGGGTCTCGACCAGTCCCTCGCCGCGCAGCAGCGCGATGGCCTGCCGCACGACGATCTCGGAGACGCCGTGGGCCTCGCACAGCTCCGCGATGGTCGGCAGCCGGGTCCCCGGCGGGAGGCTGCCGCCCCTGATGCCGTCTCGCAGAGTGTCGGCGATGCGCAGGTAGGCGGGACGGTCCGGCACCGGCGTCACCTCCCCTTCTTCCGGCCCTTCGCCCGGCGGCGCCGGCCGTACGGCCCGGTTCTCGCGTTCGACCCGCGTTCGACGCGACGTTCGATCCTGCCCTGACCCTCCCTGTCATCCATACCTTCCGCGCGCTATCCGCGGGGGCATGGTCCGCTTACGGACAGCTTGACACCTCTCGGCCCGAGTAAGACTTTTGTATACAGAAGAGCGGCCTCGGGGAAAGGACGACCTTGATGGGCGACTTCGATGATCTGAAGGCGGCCATCGAGGGGGAGTTTCCGGGTTGGCAGGTGTGGCGGAGCGATGCGGGACGCTGGTACGCGACCCGGAGCGGCGATCTCAGCGACTCCCAACTCCAGGCCGGATACGCGATGACGGTGGCCGCCGACGACTCGGCGGGGCTTCGCCGGCTGCTGCGCGAGCAGACGCGCGAGGAGGGCGGGACCCCGTGACGCGACTCCGTTGGGGAACGGCGCGACCCGGTCCGCGAGCGGGGGCGGACCGGGCCGGGCCCCTCCGGTACGGCAGGTACTTGTGTCGCTCAAGTGACACAGGAGTGGAGCCCAGGGCGGTGGGGTCGATGTCACCCCTGGGGCCAGGTAGACGTGACCGCACGGACGGCACAACCGGCGCGACCCCTCGACGAAAGTCGTGCCGCCCGTGCGGTCGCACCAATTCACGCCCCGGGACGGCTCGGGGAAAACAGGTGCGCGTCTGACGTGAGACCCGCGGATCTCGGGGCACCTCTACTGAGGTGATGGTCAGTGGACGGGAGGCCGTGAGGTCATGGCACGGGTGACGCGCGCGGAGATCGACCGGCTCGTCGGCGGCGACCACCACGATCCGCACGGAGTCCTCGGGGCGCATCCCGGCCGGGACGGCGTGACGGTGCGGGCGCTGCGGCCGCTCGCCGAACGGGTCGAGGTCGTCCTGCCGAACGGCGACCGGCATCCCCTCCGCCACTTCCATCAGGGCCTTTTCGCCGGGACGCTCCCGCACGGCACGTCCCTGGCGGGCGACGACGAGGAGGAGGCGCCCCTCGCCGTCCCCGACTACCGGCTCGCCGTCACCTACGGGGACGGTGTCGAGACGCTCCAGGACGACCCGTACCGGCACCTGCCCACACTCGGCGAGCTCGACCTGCACCTGATCAGCGAGGGCCGGCACGAGGAACTGTGGCGGGCGCTCGGCGCGGGGGTCCGCAGCTACGCGTCCGCGTTCGGCACCGTGCACGGGACCGGTTTCGCGGTGTGGGCGCCGACGGCGCGCGGCGTGCGCGTCGTGGGCGACTTCAACCACTGGGACGGCCGCGCGTACCCGATGCGGTCGCTCGGCTCCACCGGTGTCTGGGAGCTGTTCGTCCCGGGCATCGGCGACGGCATGTGCTACAAGTACGAGGTCCTCGGCGCGGACGGCGTATGGCGCACCAAGGCCGACCCGATGGCCCAGTGCACCGAGCGTCCGCCCGCGACGGCGTCCCGCGTCTACACCTCGTCCTATGAGTGGGGCGACGGCGCATGGATCGACGGCCGCAAGGAACGCGACTGGTTGCACGAGCCCATGAGCGTGTACGAGGTGCATCTCGGGTCGTGGCGTCCTGGGCTCGGCTACAAGGAACTGGCCGACGAACTGACCGCGTACGTCCGGGACATGGGTTTCACGCATGTGGAGCTGCTGCCGGTCGCCGAACACCCGTACGGCCCGTCCTGGGGCTACCAGGTGACGTCGTACTATGCGCCGACCTCACGCTTCGGAAGCCCGGACGACTTCCGTCACCTGGTCGACGGCCTCCACCAGGCGGGTATCGGCGTCCTCATGGACTGGGTGCCCGCCCACTTCCCCAAGGACGAATGGGCGCTGGCCCGCTTCGACGGCACCGCCCTGTACGAGCACGACGATCCGATGCGGGGCGAGCAGCCCGACTGGGGAACGCTCGTGTTCAACTTCGGCCGCGCCGAAGTCCGCAACTTCCTGGTGGCCAACGCGTTGTTCTGGCTGGAGGAGTTCCACATCGACGGGCTGCGCGTGGACGCGGTCGCCTCGATGCTGTACCTGGACTACTCGCGGGAAGAGGGCGGCTGGACGCCCAACATCTACGGCGGGCGCGAGAACCTGGAGGCCATCTCCTTCCTCCAGGAGATGAACGCGACGGTCTACAAGCGCAACCCGGGTGTCATGACGATCGCCGAGGAGTCGACGGCGTGGCCGGGCGTGTCCCGTCCCACGCACCTCGGCGGCCTCGGGTTCGGGTTCAAGTGGAACATGGGCTGGATGCACGACACGCTGGAGTACCTGCGCCACGAGCCGGTGTTCCGGCACTACCACCACAACGAGATCACGTTCTCGCTGGTGTACGCGTTCTCGGAGAACTACGTCCTGCCGCTGTCGCACGACGAGGTCGTCCACGGCAAGGGGTCGCTGCTGAGCAAGATGCCGGGCGACGCCTGGCAGCAGTTCGCCGGGCTGCGCACCCTGCTCGCCTACATGTGGTCGCATCCCGGCAAGCAGCTGCTGTTCATGGGGCAGGAGTTCGGCCAGGGCGCCGAATGGGCGGAGGAACGCCCGCTCGACTGGTGGCTGCTGGAGAACGCCGCCGAGGGCGCCCACCACCTGGGGCTGCAGAAGCTCGTCCGCGAGCTGAACCGCGCCTACCGGGCCGAGCCCGCGCTGTGGACGCGTGACAGCGACCACGAGGGCTTCCGCTGGATCGACGGCAACGACGCGGGCGGCAACACCCTGTCCTACCTCCGGTACGGGACGGCTCGGGAAGGCGGGCAGGACGGCGAGCCGCCGGTGCTGGCGTGCGTGGTCAACTTCGCCGGGAACCCGCACGAGGACTACCGGGTGGGCCTGCCCCGCACAGGCGGCTGGCGCGAACTCGTCAACACCGACGCCTTCGAGTACGGGGGCAGCGGCGTCGAGAACCTCGGCCGCGTCGAGGCGACCGCCGAGCCGTGCCACGGCCTGCCCGCCTCGGCGGTCCTGCGGGTTCCGCCTCTGGGCGCGGTCTGGCTCGTGCCTGAATGACCCGTGCCTGAATGACCCGTGCCTGAATGACCCGTGCCTGAATAGTCTGGCCGGATGCATTCGCAGCGCTTGCACGTCGTTCCCGGACAGTTCGTGGTGGAGCACCTGCCGCACGCGACGTTGCCGGAGGACGACGACTGGATCGCGCTGGTGCGCGCCCCCGAAGGACTCACCGTGATCCGGGACGCGCCGCCGTTCGGCGAGCCGGAACGCTGGGCCGGCTTCTACGGCGGCACCGGCAACGGTCTCCGCGTGCCCGGCACACCGGCCGAGATCGTCGGCCCGCTCGCCGAGGCGGAGATCCCCGTCTTCGTGGCCTCCACCTACCACGCCGACCTCGTCCTCGTCCCCGAACACCGGCTCAAGGAGGCGACGGAGGCTCTCCGCGACACCGGCCACCGCGTGGAGATCTGAGGGCTTAGAGGCGTTCGAGGAGCCAGCGGGGGCCGATGACGGCGGCGCCGGCTGCCTCGCAGCGCCTCCGAAGTTCCCGGTCGGCGGTGACCACCAGGTGGGCCGTGTCGAGCCCGGTGCCCTGGACGAGGTCCACGATCTGGTCGTCGCCGCTGCCGGGAGCCGCCACGACCTTCACCCCGTTCGCCGGAGCGTCGGCGACGCTTCGCGCCGCGCCCTCCACCACCAGGACGACCTCGGGGAAGCAGCGGTCGAACCGGACGATCTCACCGGGCAGGCCTTGGACTCCCGCGTTCAACGCCTTGAGATCGTCGCGGAGTCTCAGGTTCGCCCCCGCACGGTCCTTCCACCAGCCGTCCGCGCGAGCGCCCACGACGTTCGCCGCGTCCACGACGAGGACGACGCCCTTCATCGCGTCCCGCAGCCGGGGCCATGAGCGCGCGAACGGCGCGAACAGCTTGCGGTCGGTGACCTCCTCCGCGCGCACCCACTGCGCGCGGCGCGTCTCACTGGACGCGGCGCGGACGCGCGGGAGTTCGGACAGCGACCCCATCACCGACGTGAACGTCCAGCCGCCGTGGTCCTCGACGCTCGTGCCGTGCACGTTCACGAGACCGGTGTCGAGCGTGCATTCCTCGGCGGTCTCGCGCAGCGCGCCCGATACGGGGTCCTCGTGGCTGTGCAGCGCGCCGCCGAACATCCCCCAGGTACCGCCGCCGATCCCCCACCACGCGCGCTGCTGCAGCAGGACCCACACCTGGCCGCCGGGGTCGCGATGGTAGGCCAGCAGGCCCGCCGCACCGAACCGCCCCCAGTGCGTGTGCCCGAGCCCGCAGTCGGCCCAGCCGTCACCGTCTCCCATGCGACGACCATAGCCGCTGGACGGTAACCGCCCCGGCGATCAAAAGTACGGTTTGATGCATCGTATGGGACGACGCCCCCGATCCCTCTAGGAGGAGCCCGCCGATGCCTTCCACCCCCCTGGACCATGACGATCCGCGTACGGTCGGCGGTTACCGGCTGACCGGACGCCTCGGCGAAGGCGGCCAGGGCGTCGTCTACCTCGGGGAAGGGCCGTCCGGGGAACGCGTCGCCGTCAAGACGCTCAAGACCACCGACGCCGCCGCCCGCGACCGTTTCGCGCGGGAGATGCGGGCCGCCCGGCAGGTCGCCCCGTTCTGCACGGCCGCCGTCCTCGACTCCTCCGCGGACGGCGAGGCGCCCTACGTGGTCAGCGAGTTCATCGATGGACCGTCCCTCCAGGAGCGCGTCCGGGACAGCGGGCCGCTGCGCGGCGGCGACCTGGAGCGGCTGGCCGTCAACACCGCGAGCGCGCTGGCGGCGATCCACGGCGCGGGTATCGTCCACCGCGATCTGAAGCCCGCCAACGTGCTCCTCGGGCCGGACGGCCCGCGCGTCGTCGACTTCGGCATCGCCCGCGCCATCGACGCCGAGACCCACACCCAGGTCGTCGGCACACCCTCGTACTTCGCCCCTGAATGGCTGGAAGGGCACCCGCCGACGGGAAAGTCGGACGTCTTCGCGTGGGCGGGGACCATCGTGTTCGCGGCCACCGGGCATCCGCCGTTCGGCCCGGCCACCAGCATCCCGGCGACCATGCACCGCATCGCCAACGCCGAGCCCGATCTCGGCGGGGTGCCGCCTTCGCTGCTCCCTCTGATCACCGAGTGCCTGGCCAAGGACCCGGCCCGCCGCCCGTCCGCCCGCGACCTGATGGTGCGGCTCGTCGACCCGTCCGGCACGACCGATTCCGCCCCGCATCGGGGCCCCGTCCCGCCACCGCCTCATCCACCGCCTCCGCCCACGGTCCCGAGGCATCCGCACACCGCTCCCGGCCAGAGCCCGGCCACCGATCCGGGCTCCGGTTCCGGCGGGCGACGCGGGCGCCTGATCGCGGGAGGCGCCGCGCTCGCCGTCATCGTGGCCGCCGCGACGGCCC
>NZ_SMKK01000282.1 GCF_004348425.1 Actinomadura sp. 7K507 | reverse complement strand
GGCCTGGCGGGCGGGGCTAGCGGGCGTGGCGGCGGAGGGCCTGGAGGTCGTGGACGATCAGGCGCCGCCGTCCCGTTTCGATCCAGCCGTGCGCGCGTAACGTCCGCAGCGCCTTGCTGACCGCCTCCCGGGACGCGCCGACCCAGCCGGCCAGTTCCTCCTGCGACAGGTTCAGGGTGATGCGGACGCTCTCGCCGCCCTCCCCCGGGCCGGTGCACCGGTCGTAGGGCACCCCGAACCGCTCGGCCAGCTCGACCAGGCGCTGCGCGACGCGTCCGGTGGCGTCGAACATGCCGAACTCGGCGCGCTTGCGGTCGGCGTCGCGCCAGCGCTGGCACAGCATCCGCATGATGATGATGGAGACGCGGCCGTGGGCCTGCAGGAACGCCATGAACTCGTCCGCCGTGACCGCGAGCGCCCGCACCGGTTCCAGGGCCTCGACCGACGCCGAACGCGGCAGCCCGTCGATCGCGGCGACCTCGCCGAGGACGGCCCCCGGGCCGCGCACCGCGAGCAGGGCCTCGCCGCCCTGCTCGTGGTAGGCGAACGCCTTGACCCGGCCCTTCAGCAGGACGGCGACCCAGCCGGGCTCCTCCCCCTCGGTGAAAAGCGTCGCCCCTCGTTCGAAGTCGCGGACGCGGCCACGTGATTCCAGATCCGCGCGTTCGGCCGGGGTGAGATCGGCAAGGAACGAGCCCGGTTCGAGGGCGCTCATGACCACCACGCTAAGGGTCCCCGGGCTTTCCATGACCCTGGGAAACAATCACGGATTCATCACGCGTTGTGTGCACTATTCCCTACTCGAATGGCCGGGGACACGCGAGTGTTGGACGCGGCGTGTGCGGTCGGCAGGCCGGCCGGCGTCCACGGCGTTCAGGGGAACGGCGAAACGGCGGGCGGCGGTCCGGGGGCACGCCGCCCGCCGTGTTCGGGAGCGCCGCTTGCCAGAGCGCCGTTCCCGAGGCGGTAACGCGAACGTCCCCCGTCGCGCGGGGCGGCGGGGGACGTTCGCGAAAGCGGCCGGAACGGCCGGGCCGGGTCAGGCGGACGGGGTGTCCTGGCCCTTCCTGACGATGCCGAGCTTGCTGCCGAGCCACACGACCGGGTCGTACCTGCGGTCCACGACCCGCTCCTTCATCGGAATCAGCGCATTGTCGGTGATCTTGATGTGCTCGGGGCAGACCTCGGTGCAGCACTTGGTGATGTTGCAGAAGCCGAGGCCGTGGTCGTCCTGCGCGATGTTGCGCCGGTCGGCCACGTCCGCCGGGTGCATCTCCAGCTCGCCGATCCGCATCAGGAAACGCGGGCCCGCGTAGTTCTCCTTGTTCTCGTCGTGGTCACGGATGACGTGGCAGACGTCCTGGCACAGGAAGCACTCGATGCACTTGCGGAACTCCTGCGAACGCTCCACGTCCACCTGCTGCATGCGCAGCTCACCGGGCTTGGCGTCGCCCGGGTCGAACGACGGGACCTCGCGCGCCTTCTGGTAGTTGTACGACACGTCCGTGACCAGGTCGCGGATGACCGGGAACGTGAGGACCGGCGTGACCGTCACCGTCTCGTCCGGGTCGAACGTCGACATCCGGGTCATGCACAGCAGCCGCGGCCGGCCGTTGATCTCCGCCGAGCAGGAGCCGCACTTGCCCGCCTTGCAGTTCCACCGGACGGCGAGGTCGGGAGCCTGCGTGGCCTGCAGCCGGTGGATGATGTCGAGGACGACCTCGCCCTCGTTCACCTCGACGGTGTAGTCGACGAGCCCACCGTCGCCGTCGTCGCCGCGCCAGACCTTGAACTTGGCCTCGTAGCTCACTTGTCGCCCTCCTCGTCCTTCTTCTCGGCGGCGGACGCGGCGGTCGCGCCGGAACCGGCCGCGGCCTCCGCCTCTTGCGTCTTGACTTCGTCAGCCAGGGCGGCCGGCAGCTCCTCGGCGGTCAGGTACTTCTTCAGCTCGTCGTTCTCGAACAGCCCGAGCAGGTCGTCGCGCATCGGGTTCATCGGCTGCCGCTTCAGCTCGATGTGCGGGGCGGACGGGTCGCCGGCCAGCGAGCAGACCAGGTTGATCTTCCGCCAGTCGGCCGACATCTGCGGGTAGTCGTCGCGGGTGTGGCCGCCGCGGCTCTCCTGCCGCTCCAGCGCCGCCTTCGCGACCGCCTCCGACACCAGCATCATGTTCCGCAGGTCCAGCGCGAGATGCCAGCCCGGGTGGTAGCCGCGGCCGCCGTCGCCCACCGCGACGGCGTCGACGCTGACGTTCGCGACCCGCTCACGGAGCTTGCCGAGGGACTCCAGGGCCTGCTTCAGCTCCTCTTCCTTGCGGATGATGCCGACCAGCTCGTTCATCGTCTGCTGCAGCTCGGCGTGGACGGCGTAGGGGTTCTCGCCGCCCTCCCGCTCGAACGGGGCGATTGCCTCGGCCGTGGCCGCCTCGATCTCGGGGTCGGTGACGGCGGGACGCTCGTCCAGGCCGTCCACGTACTCCGACGCGCCGAGCCCGGCCCGCCGCCCGAAGACCAGCAGGTCCGACAGCGAGTTGCCGCCGAGGCGGTTCGAGCCGTGCATGCCGCCGGAGACCTCGCCCGCGGCGAACAGCCCCGGCACGTGCGCCGCCCCGGTGTCGGGGTCGACCTCCACCCCGCCCATCACGTAGTGGCAGGTCGGGCCGACCTCCATGGCCTCCTTGGTGATGTCGACGTCCGCCAGCTCCTTGAACTGGTGGTACATCGACGGGAGCCGCTTGACGATCTCCTCGGCGCCGCCGGGCATCCGGTCGACGACGGTGAGGAAGACCCCGCCGTGCGGCGATCCCCGGCCGGCCTTGACCTCGGAGTTGATCGCGCGGGCCACCTCGTCGCGCGGCAGCAGCTCGGGAGGGCGGTTGTTGTTGTCCGGGTCGTCGTACCAGCGGTCGCCCTCCTCCTCCGTGGTGGCGTACTGGGTCTTGAACACCTCGGGGATGTAGTCGAACATGAACCGCTTGCCCTCGGAGTTCCGCAGGACGCCGCGGTCACCGCGCACCGACTCGGTCACCAGGATGCCCTTGACGGACGGCGGCCAGACCATGCCGGTCGGGTGGAACTGCACGAACTCCATGTTCAGCAGCGTCCCGCCCGCCAGCAGGGCAAGCGCGTGGCCGTCGCCGGTGTACTCCCAGGAGTTGGACGTGACCTTGAACGCCTTGCCGATGCCGCCGGTCGCCAGCACCACCGCGGGCGCCTCGAACACGACGAACTTGCCGGTCTCGCGGACGTAGCCGAACACGCCGCAGATCTTGCCGTCGTCGTCCTTCAGCAGCCGGGTCACGGTCGTCTCGGACCAGACCTTGAGCCGGGCCTCGTAGTCGCCGTGCTCGGCGTGGTCCTCCTGCTGCAGCGCGACGACCTTCTGCTGTGCGGTGCGGATCAGCTCCAGGCCCGTCCGGTCACCGACGTGCGCCAGCCGCGGGTACTCGTGCCCGCCGAAGTTGCGCTGGCTGATCTTGCCTTCCTTGGTGCGGTCGAACAGCGCGCCCCACAGCTCCAGCTCCCAGATCCGGTCCGGGGACTCCTTGGCGTGCAGCTCCGCCATCCGCCAGCTGTTCATGAACTTGCCGCCGCGCATCGTGTCGCGGAAGTGAACCTGCCAGTTGTCGTTGGAGTTCACGTTGCCCATCGCGGCCGCGGCCCCGCCCTCGGCCATCACCGTGTGGGCCTTGCCGAACAGCGACTTGGAGATGATCGCGGTCTTCTTGCCCTGGAGGCGCGCCTCGATCGCCGCGCGCAGTCCGGCACCGCCGGCGCCGATCACCACGACGTCGTACGAGTACCTCTCGATCTCAGTCATGATTCCTTGGCCTCAGTTGAAGATTCGCAGGTCGGAGATGGTCTCGCTGGCGACCAGCATGATGTAGAAGTCGGCCACCACCAGCGAGCCCAGCGTGATCAGGGCGTACATGCCGTGCTTCTCGTTGAGCTTGGAGATCCAGCCCCACATCCGGTAGCGGACGGGGTTCTTGGAGAAGTTCTTCAGCCGTCCGCCGACGATGTGCCGGCACGAGTGGCACGACAGGGTGTACAGCCAGAGCAGGACCACGTTCGAGACCAGGATGAGCGTGCCGAGCCCGATGCCGAACCCGCCGTCCTTGCCGTGGAAGGCGAGGATCGCGTCGTAGGTGTTGACGAGGGAGATCAGGACGGCCGCGAAGAAGAAGTAGCGGTGCAGGTTCTGCGCGATCAGCGGGAAGCGCCGCTCCCCGGTGTACTTGCTGTGCGGCTCCCGCACGGCGCACGCCGCAGGCGACGCCCAGAACGAGCGGTAGTACGCCTTGCGGTAGTAGTAGCAGGTCAGCCGGAACAGCAGCAGGAAGGGCAGCGAGATCGCCGCGAACGGGATCCAGCCCCGGGTGCTCTCTGGCAGGAACGTCCCGAACAACGCCGCGCTGCCGCTGTGGCCGTTCACCGTGACGTCGTTGCAGATCTCGTTGAAGCACGGCGAGTAGAACGGCGTCAGATAGTGGAACTCCGGGACGAAGAAGGCGGCACCCCAGAAGGCCCGGACGGTCGCGTACACCACCCACGCCGTGAAGATCACGAATATCGACACCGGATACAGGCGCCAGTTGTCCTTGCGGAGCGTGCGTTCCTTGATCTGGGCGCGCGATTTGGCCGGCGCCTCCACAGTGCTCATCGTTCGCTCTCCTGAGCTCGGGTCGTCGTGTCCCCGTGTCACGGTCTGAACGCACCCGTACGACCGTCGCGCCCGGCCGCCGGCCCCTCGCGCCCGAGCCGCCGGCCCGTGCACGTGAGCCGCCGGCGATGCGTCCCGGTTCCGGGCCGCGCACGGGCGACCGGAAGCAGTGCCGCATGCGGGCGGTGACGCCTCGTGTGCGCTTCTAGCGAAGCGACCTTACGCCACCCGCCGGGAGCTGTGACATACACAACAGGCAGACCCGCATGTGAGGCTGACCACAGACTTTAGCCCCCGGACGGTGTCTTGGCATCGCCCGCCATCCATAACCACTTGTTATGGTCCAGCGGAATCGAGACGAGTGCACTGGGGCATGGCCGCCGGGCCCCCGCGACGCCGCAGTGGGCCGACCACGCGGGGTGACGGCCACCAGCGGGCGCCCCCGGGCAACGGGTCGCCGAACGAGGTGACGTGTCGGCGGCGGGCGGCGCCGCGTCCCCGGGCTACGCGTTGCCGAGGATCTTCCGGATGAAGTGGGCCTCGGCCTCGCTCGCGCGGCCGTTGCCGTACACCCGCAGGACCTCGGCGAGATCGGGGAAGCGTTCGGCGATGAGCGCGGCGGCGTCCTCGATCTCGGCGGCGGAGGCGACCTCGCGCAGGACGGTCTGGACAAGGCGGGCCGACTCGGCGGGACGTCGTCCGCGGGCGGCGGGCGCGTCCCCCTCCCGCTCACCGGCCCCGGCGCCCTGCCCGCCGGTGGCGCGGCCGGTGGCCGGGACGCGCTCGGGGGTCGTCATGCGCAACCCGGAGGTGGTCGCCGCGGACTCGGCGCCGATCTCCTCCAGGCGTTCCTTGATCTCGGCGGCGGTCATCGCGCCGAAGCCGGGGCCGGCGACCAGTTCCTCGATCGCCATCAGCCGGTGCAGGACGGCCGGGTTGCTGATCTTGGCCCGCTGGCCGGACATCAGCTGGGAGAGCATCGGCGCGGACAGGCCGAGCACGCCGGCCAGGCCGGACTGCGAGAGCCCGAGCCGGTCGAGGAGCGGGCGGACGCGGTCGCCGAGCGGCTCGCCGTACCACTCGGTCTGCAGCGCGCGATTCCGGACCACGGTGTCCTCGGCGACACTCAACCCGACCAACCCCTTGACGATTCGCAGGTGCAAACACTATATTCGCGGACGCACACGTTGACGTGCTCTTCAGTGTCATAGTGCCACGGAAATGATCGTTTGCATATGCGACAAACCGGAAGGATCGGCTATGCACCTGTCACATCGCCTGGCGACCGCCGCGGCCGCGGTACTGCTCCTCACCGGCGGGCTGACCGGATGCGCTCTGACCGATGGCGGCTCCGACTCCTCGTCCGGCGAAGAACGGGATGGCGGTTCGGCGGCGGAGTCCGTCAAGGGCGGCAAGCCCGGTTTCGACGAAGCCGGCACGCCCGTGACCAAGGGCACCTTCGACTCCCCGATCGCAGCCGGGGCCAAGATCGACATCGCGATCATGGGCATCAGGGTCCGCGGCAAGCTGGCGACCCTCTCCACGCAGTACACCCCGCGCATCCCCCCGGGCGGTGAGGACAACCCCAACCCCTACGAGCTGAACGGCCGCAACGGCCTCGGCACTTCGCTGATCGACCCCGTGAACCTCAAGCGGTACGTGGTCGTCAAGGACTCCAGTGGCGACGAACTGGAGACCGACGACATCTTCACCCACATCGCCAACAACCACACCGGCACCTTCTCCTACACCTTCGCCGCCCCGCCGGAGAACGTGGAGGCCGTGGACGTGCAGATCGGCGCGTGGCCCACCTTCCGCAACATCCCGATCGAGCGGTGACCGGCATGCGAAGGACCATTCTCGTCACGGGCGTCCTGGGCGCGGCGCTGGCCATCCCCTCGGTGGCAGGAGCCGAACCGGACGTCCCCGACGCCGGCATTCGCAAGTCCGTCCACACCATCGAGCCGGGAAAGTTCGTTCGCGGCATCGACCTGTCGAAAGCCGTCGTCCCGCTGGAGACCGAGGAGGACAATGGCCGGCAGGTCACCGTGCGCCTCTCGGCGGACGTCCTGTTCGACTTCGGCAAGGCGACGCTCACCCGCACCGCCGAACGGCGCGTCAGCGAACTCGCGGAACGGCTGCGCGATGTCGGCGGCACCGTAGAAGTATCCGGCCACACCGACTCGGTCGGCGACGACGACTACAACCTGACCCTCTCGAAGCGGCGCGCCGAGGCCGTCAAGGCCGGGCTGGAGCGCGCTCTGGGAGGGGCACGCATCCGGATCGAAGCCAAGGGCCACGGCGAGACCGAGCCCGTCGCCCCCAACGAGAAAGGCGGCGACGACAACCCCGACGGCCGCGCGAAGAACCGCCGAGTCGACATCACCTACGAGAAAGGGTGAAAGCCGTGAAAGGCACGTTACGCATCATGGCCGCGGCGCTGCTCGCCGGCCTCCTCCTCTCCTCATGCGGCGCCCTCGGAGACGACGAACCTCCGAACAGCAAGGCAGGTGGCACGTCCACCGGCTCCGCGTCGCCCTCCGCCGCACCGACCTCCCCCGGGCCGGAGCCGACGAGCTGCCCGAACGGCGGCGAACTGATCGAGGCCGTGGAGATCCCCGCCGTGCACGCCGACCCCGTGCGGGTCCCAGAGGCTTCGATCAGCGGCCAGAAGGTCCCGGCCGTGACCGTCCCGGGCGTTGACATCCCCGCCCAGCGCGTCCCGGCGCAGTGCGTCGAACTCAAGCCCACCCCGGGCGGCTGCCTCGGCGCGGTCGCCATCCCGGGAGCCTCGATCCCGGCGGTGAAACTTCCCGGGGTAACGCTTCCCGGTGTCAAGGCCCCAGGGATCGATCTCCCGCCGGTGACGCGCTCAGCGATCTGGCGCGACGCCGTGTCGCGATCCCCCGTCACCCGGCAGGAGGTGTGCCAGAGCAAGCCGTCCGAGGAGGGGCAGTACGTCAGCTCCGTGTACCGCAGTCCCCTCTACCGCAGCCCCCTCTACCGCAGCCCGGTGTACCGGAGCCCGGTCTACCGCGCACGCACCTGTAATGACAAGGGGGAATGCATCCCGGCGGTCAGTGTCCCCGGAGTGTCGGTGCCGGGGGTCAGCGTTCGCGGGGTCAGCGTTCCAGGGGCGTCTCTCAAGGCGTACAGGGCCGGGCCCGGACAGGTCATCAAGGGCGACGGCAGCATCGCCTACAACATCGAGGCGGACGTCCTCTTCGACTTCGGCAAGGCCGACATCAAGCCCGACGCCGCGAAGGGCCTGGAAGAGCTGGTCGCCTCGATCCGCAAAGAGGTTCCGTCCGGCGCGCCCATCCAGGTCGACGGCCACACCGACTCCAAGGGCGACCCCGCGTCCAACAAGACGCTGTCGGAACGCCGCGCCCAAGCGATCGTCGACTGGCTGGTCACCGAGGGCGGCATCGACCGCTCCCGCCTGAAAGCCACCGGCTACGGCGAATCCAAGCCGGCCGCCTCCAACACCAAGCCGGACGGTTCCGACGACCCCGGCGGCCGCGCCAAGAACCGCCGCGTGGTCGTCTCCGCCACCAGGTAATGCCAGAAAGGTGCCCTAATGCGTACTGGAAGGTTCGTCAGCGTCTTATTCCTGCTCCCGATCGCGTTGGCGGGATGCTCCGGCAACGGTGAGGAGAAGCCGACGACCCGGGAGACGGCGGCCGAAAAGCCGAAGCCTTACACCGGTCCCATGGCCAAGGAGGCGTGGTCGGCGCTGAACGGGGGCCATTCACGGATCGAGATGAAGCAGGTCGAACGCCACGGCGACCGGTCCGTGCTGCGCTTCTACCTGACCAACCCGGGCAAGGAGCCGGATCACTACTCCTTCGGAACCTCGATCGCCGGCTCGGCGTTCGGCAACCTGCACTTCATGCTGGTCGACCCCGTCGGGCAGAAGGCGTACACGCCCTTGTACGACGACAACGGCAACGGCAAGACCGTCGGCAGCGACCTGTTCGTCACGTCCGCCCACCCGGGCGCCCGCTACGAGACGATCCTGGCGTTCCCGCCCCTGCCCGAGTCGCTGGACCGCATGACGGTCATCACGCCGACCACCGCCGGCGAGTTCACCGGCGTGCCCGTCGTCGACGGCCAGGGTCCCGTCAAGCCGACCGCGCCGGCGCCCGGCCTCACCGACAAGCCCGCTCCGGGCAGCCGGGTGGCCTGGCCGGTACGCGGCCTGGACTCACCGGCGAAAGGCGGCGTCCACGACCTCTACGGCATCACCGAAGGGGACGTGAAATCGACCACCACCAGCGGCTCGGAAGAGAAGGTCGGCCTGCGCGCGGACGTCCTGTTCGAGTTCGACAAGGCCACGCTCACCGGCCGGGCGAAGACCGTCCTGGACCAGGTGGCGGCCGAGACGAAGGCGAAGGCCGACCCGGCCAAGCCCCCGGTCCTGATCACCGGCCACACCGACGGCAAGGGCACGCCCGAGTACAACATCTCGCTCTCCAAGAGGCGAGCCGACACCGTCCTCAAGGAACTCCAGGCCAGGCTCGGCACCGCCTACCGGTACCAGGCCGAGGGCAAGGGCGAGACCGAGCCCGTCGCGAAGGAGAACGGCCCCGACGACGAGAAGGCCCGCCAGAGGAACCGCCGGGTCGAGATCTCCTACCAGATCAAACAGCGGACGACCGAGACGAGTACGACCACGTCCCGCGAGGAACAGGAACGGCGCGGCGGCACCGCCGGCCCGCCGGCCCCCTTCCGCCCGGACGGCCGCACCGTGGCCGGCCGCTCCGCGACCTTCGGCGCGGGCAAGGGCGACAAGCGCCGCATCGACGTGAAGCCGTTCTACCGCGACGGCGCCTACCTGGTCGCCGTGTTCGACATCGTCAACCTCGGCCCCGACGGCGGCCCCGGTCCGACCGAGAACTACTCGTCGTCCGGCGGCGGCACCTTCGGCGACTTCACGGTCACGGACCCCACCACGCGCACCGTTTACCGCGGCGTCCGCATGGGCGAGGACGGCGGCGACTACATCGACCCGGGCTGGTCCGCCTTCAGAACCGAGCCCGGGACCGGCAATCGCGGCTTCTTCTACGTCCCCGCTCCCCCGCAGACCGTCAAGAGCGTCACCTTCAACGCGGGTCCCTTCGGCCAGATCCCCGACGTCCCCGTCCATTGACCGGCGCCGTCCCGCCGGGCCGGTCAGCGGGGTGGCGGGCCCAGGTGGTCGAAGATCTGCAGGGGCTCGCCGTCCAGCGTGCGGACGGGGAAGTACAGCTGGAAGCCGCAGGCGGCCAGTGCCCGGCGGGCGGCGTCGGTGCCGGGCGGACGGCGTGCCGGGTCGGCGGCGCAGAGATGCGCGACCACCGCCCACAGCCTCGGCGGTACGCCCGGCGGCGGCGCCCCCACCCGCTGCCGGGGTTCGGGGTCGCCGGCGCCGGTCAGCATCCGCCAGCAGACCATCCCGGCGGCGTACAGGTCCTGCTGCGGCCCCGGGCGGTTCCAGTCGAGCACCTCGGGCGCCAGGTATCCCGGCGTGCCCACGGTGAAGCCCGTCGTGGTGAACCGCGTTCCGTCGTCCTCCAGCGCGATCCCGAAGTCCGCCAGCCGGACGTGCGGTGCCCCGACCGGGCTCGGCTCCAGCAGCAGGTTGGCGGGCTTCACATCGCGGTGCACCACCCCGGCCCCGTGGATGTGGCTCAAGGCGGCCAGCAGCTGGTCCAGGACCTCGGCCGCGTACGCCGGCGGGAGCCTGCCGTAGTCCCCGAGGAGGGTCTCCAGCGAGCCGCCGCTCACCAGGTCCATCGCCAGGAGCACGTCGTCCTGGGTCGTGCAGGACGCGTAGGGCGTCAGCACGTGCGGGTGCGCCAGCCGCAGCGCCCGTTCCCGGACGACCCGCGCCATGGACGTGGGGCCGCGCTGCCGGACGAGCTTGGCGGCGCAGTAACGCCCCTCCCCGTGGTCGTACGCCCGCCACACACGGCTCGTCCCTCCGCTGCCGATCCGGTCGAGCATGGTGAACCGACCGCCGATCACCCACCCCGCGTTCACGGCAACGATCGTACGGAACGGACAACCCCTCCCGCGGCCATCGACCGCGACTTTCCTCCCTTTTGTGAACACAACGGGCATGTCACGTGTCCAACACAGTGGAGGTGCACGCTCCCCGTGAATCCCACCGCCTTCCTAGACTGACGGACGACGCAAACCAGGCGCCCTGACAGGGCCCGCGCCGAGACGGGACCGATGAGCGACAAAGACCCCGACCGCGACGATCTCGCGGGGGATGAAGCCGCCCACACCGCCCCTGCCGACCC
>NZ_SMKK01000281.1 GCF_004348425.1 Actinomadura sp. 7K507 | reverse complement strand
ATCGATACGCTGGGCACGAGGTCTCCGGTGTTGATGGTCTTCTTGGTCGTTGATCCATCTACCGGAGACCTCACTCATCTCTGGATGCGACATGCCGCCCGAACCGGACTTCCTAAACACGGCCTAGTCCGACGGTCTTGGACTTCTCGCTCGGGCTGCCGTTGACGACCACCACCCGCAGTGTCCGAGCCTCCTCCTGGGAGGGGGTGCGGCCGCCGGAGAGAGCCCGCTGGTCGCTCACGGTGGTCGTCACGCCGCCTGCTCCTTCCGGGAGCCGACCTCGCGGCGTACGACGGGGGCGACCTCGGTGCCGAGCAGTTCGATCGCCTCGAGGACGTCCTCCTGCGGCATCCCGCCGAAGCCGATCTGGATCAGGGCGCGGTCCAGGCCGTAGAGCTCGTGGTAGGCCAGCAGCTTCTCGATGACCTCCTGCGGGCTGCCGACGACGAGACCGGCGTTGGGGGAGGTCTGGGCTTCGAAGGCGGCCCGCGGCATCGCGAACCCGCGGCCACGCTGGTGGTTGTTGGCCATCATGCCCTCCGCGAAGTAGGGGTACATCGTGTCGCGGGCGCCCTGGCTCGTACGCCCGACGTAGCCGTGAAGGTTGATGCTGGTTCGCAGCGTGGCGGGGTCGTGCCCGGCCTGCTGTGCGGCTTCTCGGTACAGGTCGATGGTCTGCTGGTGATATGTGATCGGCCCGAGCAGCAGCGCCATGGCCATGGGGAGGCCGAGTCGGCCGGTGCTGATGGCGGAGGCGGGGGTTCCTCCGACGCCGACCCAGATCGGCAGCTCCTCCTGCATCGCGCGGGGACCGATGTCGGCGGCGTCCAGTGCGGGGCGGAAGCGTCCGTTCCAGGTGATCGGGTTCTGCGCGCGGATCCGCAGCAGCAGGTCGAGCTTCTCGCGGTACAGGTCGGCGTAGTCGGCCAGGTCGTAGCCGAAGAGGGGGAAGGACTCGGTGTAGGAGCCGCGGCCGGCGATGATCTCGGCCCGGCCCCCGGAGAACTGGTCGAGGGTGGCGAACTGTTCCCAGACCCGCACCGGGTCGTCGGAGCTGAGCACGGTGACCGCGCTGGTCAGCCTGATGTTCGTGGTGGCCTGGGCGGCCGCGGCCAGTACGACGGAGGGGGCCGAGCCGACGAAGTCGGTGCGGTGGTGCTCACCGAAGGCGAACAGGTCGAGCCCGACCTCGTCGGCGAGCCGCGCCTGCTCGATGGTTTCCCGGGCGCGCTGGTGCGCGGAGGGAAGCGTGCCGGTTTCCGGGTCGGCGGTGATCTCGGCGAACGTCATGAAGCCGATCTCGAAGGGGGATCGCTCGCCGGTGACGGTGGTAGGCAACGTGCTCTCCTTACGGTCTTGTGCGGACGCCGTTCGGTGTCCCGAACACAATAAGATGTCTGCGCAGGCAGATATTCCACCGAAGTGCTGCCTGCGCAGACATGTACGCCGGCGATGAGGACGGCGGTCGCGGTACGCTTCGGAAGTGGCGACTCCACCTCTGAGCGACCTTGAGAACGAGGCCTGGCAAGGCTTCCTGTATGCCCACGACCGCATCTGGCGTGAGATCGAGGCAGGGATCGCGCCGCTGGGCGTGAGCATGGCCGAGTACAGCGTCCTGTCCCTGCTCGGCCGAGCCGGTCGCTCCGGCATGCGGATGTCCGAGCTGGCCAGGGATCGGCTGATGTCGACCGGTGGTTTCACCCGGCTCGCCGACCGGCTGGAGCGCCGCGGGCTCATCGAGCGTCAGCGTGCGGCCGGGGACGGGCGCGGCTACGTCGCCGTCCTGACACCCGATGGGCGCAACCTCCTGCGCAAGGCATGGAAGCAGCAGCATGCCGACGTGCGCCGGCTCTTCCTCGACCGTCTCGACGACGACGACCTGCGCGACCTCGCGCGGATCTGGTCACGCCTCGGGCCGGAGAGCGACGAGGGGGCGAGCCTGCGGTGACGGGCGCGTGGGTGACGCAACGGGCCCGGAATCTGCTGATGGACCTGGACGACCGCGCCCAGCAGCACGAGGCCGGTGCGGTCAGCAGCGGAGATCCGGTGGCCGAGCCGGATCAGCTCGCCGTGGATGTGCCGGTGACTCCAGCCCGGGTTCTCACCGGCCAACTGCAGCACCGACTGGCGGATCTAGGCGAAGCCCTTGTGGCGGAACCGTACGAGCACGCCCGCCGAGTGCCCGGCGGCCTGTGGAATCGGCACCGTCGTCCGACCCACGGTTTCAGCCGGGACTTCCCAGATGGTCGACCATGTCGCCCCACCGTTCAGGGTCAGTTCGACGCTGCCGGTCGACCGATAGGGATAAAAGGAGGTCGAACTCGATAACCGGGCTTTGCTGGCCGGTCAGGTCGACCGCGGGGGAGACCAACGAGGCGTCTGTCCGAGAGTCATTGCCACGGCCGGCTCCCACGGTGGCGAAGGCCCCTTCAGAGCCCGGTGGCCGGCTGAGGGGCGAGATGCTGAACAGCCAACCGAGATCGGTGTCGGGCGTGTGGGTGACGGCCCAACCGTCCCGCGGCGGCCCGTACTCCCAGCCCGTGAACTCCGCGTAGAGGTGCGTGGCCTGCACGCTGCTGTTCTCCCTGGGCAGTGGAGCCGCAGATGCGGCAGGCTGACCGGTCAGCGTGGAGACGGTGAGCACACTCACCGTGATGGCCAAGCCGGAGAACACCGACGAGAGCTTTCGCTGGACTGAATGATGCTGTTTCATAAATTCTCCCTTGCCTGCCCTCCGGGCCCCGAGGCGATCACCGAACTCGCCGGAACGCGTCGGCGGGCGCCATGCGCCATCACGGCCGTGGCACTCGGCCCCACGCTCGCCCCGGCACTCGCTCCTCCCGTCCGCGAACTTCGCCTCACGCGAGGGTGCCGCCGTCGATGACGAACTGCGAGCCGGTGGCGAAGGACGAGGCATCCGAGGCGAGAAACAGCACCATGTTCGCGATATCGGACGGCTCGCCCAAACGGCCGAGGGGAATGGGAATGCCGACTTGGTCGCTCTTCCCCGCGGCATCGGCACGCCCAGCCTGATCAGCGTTCCCAGCTTCCAGACGGCGCACCATCTGGGTGTTGGTCACGCCTGGATGTACGGAGTTGACGCGTACACCGTACGGGGCGGACTCCATGGCGATCATGCGGGTCAAGCCGGTGACGGCGAACTTCGATGCGCCATACGGGGAGGTGTCCGTGCCCACGGATGACAGACCGCCGATCGACGAGGTGTTGATGACCGATCCGGCCTTCTTCGCGTACATGATCGGCAGCACGTGCTTCAGACCGAGAAACGAGCCGCGCACATTGATGGCCAGCACGCGATCGAGGTCCTCGACCTCCTGCTCGATGATCGGGGCGACCCTGCCCTCGATGCCCGCGTTGTTGAAGAAGACGTCGATCGTGCCGAACGCGTCGACGACGGCCTGTACGTAAGCCGCGACGTCGTTCTCCTTGCTGACGTCCGCCTTGAGCGTGATGAGTCGGCCGTCCTCGGCGCCGAGGGCGGCGGCGGCCTCGGCGAGTCCGTCGGTCGAAATGTCGACGATCGCCACCTTCGCCCCCTCAGCGAGGAGTGCCCCGGCCGCCGCCTTGCCGATCCCATTGGCGCCGCCGGTGATGACGGCGACCTTGTCTCGCAGATCCGTGTAAGTCATTTCTTTGTCTCCTTCTGAGGATCGAGACCTCCAGTCGCAGAGGTCCTGTTCTATGCCCGCCGCGTCCACGCCGGTGCGGCGACACCGACAAGGCCATTCCGATCGCCGCAAGGAACGGCGGAGGGCAACTGACCCGACACGTTGGGGCATGCCGTTGACTGGGCGTATCTTTCTTCTGTTAGATCAATTTCTTGGCCTCGCCTTCGGTGACGGTTGAGCCGAGCGTGGTCTCATGGAGGTCACCGAAGACTTCGATGCGGATGGACTGGTCGATTCCGCCGATCAGGACCGGTGCGTATCCACCGGTTTTGATCAGTTCGGCCACCGCGGCGCCGGCTTCCTTGTGGTCGGTGGCGTGGAACTGCGCGGTGGGTGGCCGATGGCCGCTGCCGCCGGCGAGAGTCGGTGCCGACTGGGTCCCGAACGCCTTGGCGAAGCGGGCGTCCGCAGGCACCAAAGCGGCCAGTACCTGTCCAGCGGATTCGTCCCTTGCGATGGTCTTGGTAAACCCGCCGTCGCCGTCGACGGTGACGGGGTTCGATGGGTCGATGATGGTCTTGCCGCCCAATTTGCCGGCGTATCTCGCGAGCAGGTCCTTGGCGACGTCGAACCATACGGCGAAGACCACCTTGTCCGCCTCGGTGATCGCATCGGCGACCGTTGACGCGCGGGCGCCGACGTTGTCGGCGACAGCCTGTGCATGCTTGAGGCTCCGGCTTGCCAGCACCACGTCCTCGCCGCCGCGAACAAAATTCGCGGCCAGTACCGACCCGATGGCGCCTGCTCCGATGATCGCGGTTGTCATTGTGTTACCTCTTCGTTTGCCGTGATAGGGGTATCGGTTATCCGGCAGGGGCGAATGACCCTTCTTGACTGGTCGGGCGGTCAGCACCGCACTGCCGGGGGGGGACGGGGCTCAGGAATCCGTCTGCGGCAGTTCCCAGATGTCAGCGACCAGCGGAAAGCCCGCGGGGTCGATATAGGAGCCGTTGTTCACGATCCTGTTGTTGGCGTGGCCGAGGGTGTGCAGGCTGAAGGCCGCCTGCAGCGCGTTCCACTGGCCCTGGAGCTCCAGGGTTTGATTCACGGCCCTCTTGGCCATCTTCAGCCCGGCAGTGGGGCGGGTCGCGATCCGCCCGGCAAGGGCCAGCGTGGCCGACTCCAGGTCGGCTCGGGGGACCACCCGGCTGACCATGCCGATTTCCTTGGCCTCCGCCGCCGTCAGGACGTCGCCCGTGAGCAGCAGCTCCTTCGCACGGCGCGCACCGAACTCCCACGGATGCATGAACAGCTCGACAGCGCTCATCCCGAACGCCGTGACCGGGTCGGCGAAGCGCGCGTCCTCACTGGCCACGATCAGGTCGGTGGGCCACATGATCATCAAGCCGCCGGCGAACACGCGCCCCTGAACTGCGGCGATGCTCGGTTTGGGGAAGTTGCGCCAGCGCCAGTGCAGTTGCAGGAAGACCTCGTGCTCCCAGGCCATATCGCCCTCGACGCCGCCGAGCCCCAGTCCGCCCTCCAGCGTCACCTGGTCCATGCCGTCGGTGCTGAAGAGCCCATCGACGTCGTGCCCCATCGAGAAGTCCTGGCCCTCCGCGGCGAGGACGAACACGGAGATCGAGTCATCGGCCGCGGCGCGGCGGTAGGCGGCGTCGAGCTGGTAGAGCAGGTGGACGTCCTGCAGATTTCCGGTCTCGGACCGGGTGAGCGTCGCGCGGGCGACACGCTCGGCGGGGACGTCGTAGGTCACGCGGTCACCGAGCTTTACCGGCTCGGGCAGGGTGCTGTCGGTCATCTCAGCCGTCCTTTCACAGTGTTGTGGGCGCTGGGCCCCTCTTGGTCGCGGTGGCAACCGGCCTCCCGGGCGGGCGCCACCATGCCGCCGGCGTCGGGATGAGCGAGGAGACCATGGAGATCGCCCTACCTCGTTGATGAAGCGACCCGAACAACCTGCCTGTGCAGACACTTATTCCGGGATGGGGCCGTCCTATTGGGCGCCAGTTGTCCCGCAGGCGCATGACCCCGAGGTGGTGCGAGACCTCCCCGCCGCTCTCAGGACCCGCCACCCGCACCTGCGCCATCACCTGCATCGGCCGCGCCGGGACCGCCGCTGGCTCGCCTGACCGGCCGACCCGGCAGCGATGACCGGATCTGGGAGCTCCGACGTTCCTCATTCCCACCTGTCTCCCGCCAGGCGTAGCGCCGGTTCGAATCAAGTACGGGGTACGCCACAGATAGGTGCAGGTGTCTCCGCGGGACGGCTGGTGATCGTTGGCACGTTCGCCCTCAACCTCCTGAGCCGCCCGAATAGCACGTGACCCGCCCTGGTTGAGTCGTCAGGCCGATCGGCGCCGAACCATCCCCGCGTGTGCGGGGTCGACGGTGGTGGGCTGGTCGATCGACTCGGCGCAGACCCGGCCACGCTGGTCACCAACGTGGCCGCGACTGACGGCGTGATGTTTCGAGTGTCGGGCCCTGGCCCTACGGTTCACGCATGACGCCTGAGTTGCTGGACAAGCTGAGCCGGTTCCGTGAACAAGCGCTCGCGCGTGACATCCCATCAGCCGATGTGGAGCGGTGGATAGGCACCGCTCGCCCGTGCGCGATACTCAATCCGAGGGCGGACGGGCCGGTCGTGGGGCGGCTCGGTGGTCCTGTCATGATTCCCGCCGACGAGCCCGATCCCGTGTGCCCTCTCGTCGCCTCCATCGACCTTGCGGCCCTGCCCAAGTACGCGACGGACCTCCCCCTGCCGCCCGACGGCCACCTGCTGCTGTTCGCCTACCCCGACGTGGATTTGATCGGCGGCTCTGACTCCCTGGGTGATGCGGTCTACATCCCTGCCGGTACGGCCGTCGAGGAACGCCAGGTCGACCTGGAGCCGGACAACGAGGTAGCTCAAATGAATTTTCCGCAGGGCCGACTATGCCTGAGAACCGATGTCTCTTTGCCCTATCACCAGGAGATACTCGACCCCGGGCCTCCTCCCGTCAGCAAGCGGCTCCCGGATCACCCCTATGTCTCAGAACTGCAGGATGCGTGGGAGGGGATGCCGGGTGATGGCATCGACTTTCATCCTGGGCTCCAGATAGGCGGATACGCCGAGGACGAATACCGCGAAGAGGACCCCGCCGTCATCGCCGGGCGGCTGGCGGCAACGGAAATACGCCCCGAGGACTGGGTGCTTCTCGCCCAGTGGTACAGCGGCGTCGATGGGCTGGGGATGGCTTGCTTCTGGTGGGCGATCGCAAAGCAGGACCTGGCCGCACGACGCTTCGACCGGGTGTTCGCCGCCATGACCAATAACCCCTGAGAACGGCCCACCACCATCGGCCTGAAGCTCACAAGTCCCTCTTCATCCGCGAATCCCCGTCGGCGGTGCGGCCAAGCTCCACCTGGGTCAGCAGGGCCAAGTGGTCCACCTGATACGCCTTGGCCCCCAGACCCAGGCGGAGCTTGGTCGCACCAGTCGGACCATTCCCGGGCCTGGCGCCATTCACGGACGCGTTCTGGCGTCCACACCAACACCGCATCCGCGCCACCCTGCGCGCCGCTCTCAACCAGGCGATCCGGGAACGGCGCATCGACCTCAACGTCGCCTCCCTGATCGCACTGCCCACCGGCCGAAGCCCCAAGGCACTGGGTCGACCTGGACGAAGGCGCCATCCGGGTCCGGTGGCAGATCACCCAGATCGGTGGCGTCAGCGAACGTCCTGCCCGACCTGGCCCGCCAATCCGCCGAAGACGCCGCCGCAGTCATCCTCAACGCCCGCCGGACCGGACGAAACGACATCGCCCGGCCGGGTCGTCCATCTGCCGGGGACGTCGAGCCGGTGACCCGTCCGGGGCCAACGGGGGCGGTTGTGGCCGGAGGAGCGCTGGGTGGACGATCGCGGCGATTCGCGGGGTGGCGGCGACGGGTTCGCGACATCCGAGCGCACCATCGAGCGAACACGGGGACGAACCGGGACGGAATTTTGGATCTTGGCAGTGGTAAGACTGCAGGTTGGAAAGGGGCGCGCCCGGCAGGATTCGAACCCGCGACCGTCGGATTAGAAGTCCGAGGTAAGAGCTATCAGCTGGTTATTCTGGGTGTCGGTGTCTGTCGCTCCGTCCCATTATGCCCGAATACTAGCGGCCTAAGGTGGCAATCTATGCCGCCTGCTGCTGACGCGTTTCGCGACATACGAGCAAACAACGAGCGAACAAGCGGGTCCGCGCTGTCAGCGCGGGCTGGATCGTTGCATGGCGCCGCGGGTGTTAGGTGTCGAGCTGGAAGTTCTTGGTCAGGGTGTCGATGGTGAAGCTGCTGCGCATGGGGCACGCGCTGTTCTGGTTGGCGAACAGGCCAGCGGCCCAGAACGCGTCTGCCTGAGGACGGGTATTGTCCCACTCGACAGCGACCACGTATTCGGTAATGTCCTCGTCCTTATCCGTGGTGTGGACGTAGGTGCCCTGGAGGTCCAGGTCACGGAGACGCTGTTCTTGGCCGTTGACATCGACGATGGCTTCGGCGAACGGCTGGGCTTGGCGGGTCACGGTGCCGACACCGACATAGCCACTCTGCGGGATGTGGACGAATACGCGGCCGCCAACGGGGAGTTTGCGGAGGGTCTTGCTGTACCAGACACCGCCGCCGGCTGAGACGAACCCGTACCGGCGGGCGTCGTCCCAGACGCGGATGCCGGTGTTGTCGACGCCGAAGGAGACGTACCAGTCCTGGCCGTTCCACCGCTCTCTGGTCTTCTTCGCTGAGCTGGTCTGGGCGGTGATGGTGGTTTCGCTGACCAGCCAGGTGCGGGCCAGGTACTTGCGGCCGTCGTCGGTGAAGTAGCGGAAGAACGCCACGTTGATCGGGACGTCGAAGGTGCTGAGGTAGGTCACGATGCGTTCGGTGGCGGCGTCGGCGTCGTGGGCGATGATGGTCAGTGTGTGGGAGGAGTTCAGCTCCTCGGGTGGGCTGGTGTCGAAGGTCTCTGAGAACGCGGTCTCGAACGGGACTGTGTGCTTGCAGGCCTCGTAGAGGGTCTTGATGTCCTCGTGGGTGAGGCCAGAGACCCAGGAGCCGTAGTCGAGTGCCTGGGCGACGACTTCGCGGGGGGTGCGGCCACGTTTGAGTTCCAGGACGTGCAGGTTGCCTTCCTCGTCCATGCCCAGCAGGTCGATGGTGCCGCCGGTCTTGGTCGGGACCTGGCGGCCGATGATGAGCAGCGGGTACCCGAGGATGGCCGGGTCCTGCTCGATCAGGGCCTCGAGTTGCTTCTCGAGTTCGATGCCGGTCGAGTTCATCCGTTGCGGTTTGCCGCTGTCCACCCGCCACAGCCCCACTTCGACCGGCACGCCATCTCCCTCGCTCACAAGGACATCGACATGGGCGAACCTGGGAGCCTCAGCGATCTCGACGTTCGCCCCGCTCATTCCCAGAGTGTCAGAGGATGGCAGGTTATGAGGTGCCATGGCCGCACTGGTTGGTGCTCCAAGGCGGCGGGTGGTGAAGACTAGGGCTCGAGGTAGAGGTCGGTGGCTGGAGGGCGCCGTCATGAGGCTCGTCCGTGTCAACGGCGCGCCAAGCGTATTCACGCGTCGTCAACACCGTGCAGGGCCCGGTAGATGGCGGCGATGTTGCGGGCGTCACCGCACGCTACCTGAGGCCGGCCGGTGGCTCCCTGGGGGCGGGCGGCGGCGGCGCTTCGCCACCCCGCGCCGAGGTGCGCATCAAGGTCGCGACCTGGACCGAGTACTTCTCCCACTGCGCGACGAAGCGGCCGCACACCTTCGCCGAACTGGACGCAGTGACCGGCCTCCGAAGTGCTCGCGGACCTCGCCTCAAGCCACGACGTGAGCCGAGGCGGGCTCGAGGCCAGGTGCCGCGCGGGCCTTGAAACGGCCACACCCAATCGTCGGGATCGCCGAGCCCGCTGTAGGTCATGCCCAGACCGTTGCCGGTGAGTTCTACCACCAGGAGTTCGGTAAGGGCCAGGTTCAAGGAGCCGTATCACGAGGTCCCCCCGTTGCTCCGGGGGGAAGCTCAGCGGTCGATGGCTACACCGGCAAGGGCTACGTCGGTGCGGGCGCGCGATCGGTACCGCTCGGCGGAACAAGCGCCGAAAGCTGGGTACGCAAGAAGCTGTTCAACCAGTACCACGCTAAGGCCGGCGCCCTCGGTGAACGCGGCGCCGCCACACTCAAGCAGTGGCACGTCCTGTGCAAGGCTCGCTGCTCACCAGCCGCTGCGCTGGAGCGACCTGGAACTCGTCCGCCAGACCGGCCGCTACGCGCCAAGCAATAACTGCGTGATCAACAACGTCAGCGCCCCCCGGCCGCACCGGACCGCCATGTCGTCCTCACGATCTGGCAGGTGTCCTACCTGGATCAGTCGCACTACCTCTGCAGCGACGACCAAATCACCCCGCGACCTGCTCCCATACAGAGGCCTGGAAGGTCGCATGATGCGACCTTCCAGGCCTCTGTAATTCTCATAAAGAAGGGTGTTTCGTTCTATCTGAGGTCGAGTTGTCCGGCTTTGATGCACCCGAGGAAGCTGGCCATAGCATTCCGGTCGAGGACGATGACAGGACTCGATTCGTCGAGGACACTGTCACGGACGCCGGTCATTCCGGCACCCAAGATACTCACTTCGAGGCAGCCGGTGTTGGCGCCGCAGAACCGGCTCTTGTGCCACCCGGTCCGCTCTAGCAACGGACCGGGGGTGCGAGTCTGTGTTTTTGGCGGGTCGAACTCCGCGGCGCCCACGATCATGTGGCTTCCTTACCATGTGAGAAGCAGCTCAAACGCGGCCGCGCCCTCACCTCTTCCTGTGAAGACTGAGAGCGCGGCCGCACGTCGAATGAATGATCTCGATATTGCCTACGGGTATGCCAACTTCCGCCTCCGTAATGTATCCAACATTTTAGCTGATCGTGACCATTCAACTAGAGTTCGCTAAGATTTCCAGGTGGTTTAGCGGGTCGAGGTCGCCGGCATCTGGTATATGGATCCAGCCGTAGCGGGTGAGGCCGCAGACGTTGATTTCGACCGCGCGGTGGTACGTCTGCGGACACAGGCCGGAGTATCCGTGGATGACGATGGCCTCGTAGATCTGCTGGGACACGACCAGGGCGAGGGGCGCGCTTGCTTGCCGCAAGGCCGAGCGCACCGCGTCGGCGTCGAGGAGGCGAATCGCTGACGGCGGCCGTGACAAGCTCCCCGTAGGCGGCCAGACACCGCCCCACTGATGGCCAGGAAGTTCCCCAGGGACGGCCAGATATCTCCCCGCTTGATCGTGATCGTTCCCGGTCGGCGAGAGTCG
>NZ_SMKK01000280.1 GCF_004348425.1 Actinomadura sp. 7K507 | reverse complement strand
GTCCAATGATGGGTATGGGTTTCGTTATGGCGGATGCAGAGGTCGAGGTCGGTCCGGAAGCGCTGGCGTTCAGGCAGGTGGTGGCGGTCGCGCGGGGCGGCGCCCGGGTCTCGTTGTCGGACGGGGCGCTGAAGCTGATCGGCGAGGCGCGGGCGCATATCGAGGAGCTGTCGGCTCGTCCCACACCCGTCTACGGGGTCTCCACCGGGTTCGGGGCCCTCGCCACCAGGCACATCGCGCCCGATCTGCGGGCGCGGCTGCAGCTCAACATCGTCCGGTCGCACGCTGCGGGGTCGGGGCCCGAGGTCGAGCGGGAGGTCGTCCGGGCGCTGATGCTGCTCAGGCTGCGCACGCTCGCCACGGGACGGACCGGGGTGCAGCCGACGACGGCGCGGACGCTGGCCGAACTGCTGAACGCCGGCATCACGCCCCAGGTCTTCGAGCATGGAAGCCTCGGCTGTTCCGGCGATCTCGCGCCGCTCGCGCACGTGGCCCTGGCACTGATCGGTGAGGGCTCGGTCAGGGACGCCGGCGGGGAGCTGAAGCCGGCGGCGGAGGCGCTGGCGCAGGCCGGGATCACGCCGGTCAAGCTCGGCGCCAAGGAAGGGCTCGCCCTCCTGAACGGGACGGACGGGATGCTCGGCATGCTCGTCCTGGCCATCAACGATCTGCGGGCACTCCTCGTCGCCGCGGACGTCGCCGCGGCGATGACCGTGGAGGCGCTGCTCGGCACCGACCGGGTCTTCGCCGCCGACCTGCAGAACCTGCGGCCGCATCCGGGGCAGGCCGCCTCGGCCGCCAACCTGCGGGCGCTGCTCGGCGCCTCGGAGATCATGGAATCGCATCGCGGGCCCGACTGCACCCGGGTCCAGGACGCGTACTCGCTGCGCTGCGCGCCCCAGGTGAACGGCGCGGCGCGGGACACGGTCGAGCACGCCGAACTCGTCGCGGGCCGGGAACTGGCGTCCGCCATCGACAACCCGGTGGTCCTGCCCGACGGGCGGGTCGAGTCCAACGGCAACTTCCACGGCGCGCCCATCGCGTACGTGCTGGATTTCCTCGCGGTGCCCACGGCGGACGTCGCCTCGATGTCGGAGCGCCGCACCGACCGGATGCTCGACAAGGCCCGCTCGTACGGGCTGCCCGCCTTCCTCGCCGACGACCCCGGCGTCGACTCCGGCCACATGATCGCCCAGTACACGCAGGCCGCGATCGTCTCGGACCTGAAGCGGCTGGCCGCTCCGGCCAGCGCCGACTCGATCCCCAGTTCGGCCATGCAGGAGGACCACGTGTCGATGGGCTGGAACGCGGCCCGCAAGCTGCGCCGGTCGGTCGACGGGCTGGCGCAGGTGATCGGCATCGAGATCCTCACCGCCGCGCGGGCCCTTGACCTGCGCACCCCGCTGCGTCCCGGCCCGGCGACCGCGGCCGTCGTCGCGAAGCTGCGCGAGCGGGTCCCGCCGCCCGGCCCGGACCGCTACCTCGCGCCGGAGATGGCCGCCGCGACCGAGATGGTGCTGGACGGCTCGCTGGTCGCCGCCGCCGAGGCCGTCACCGGCCCCCTGTCCTGAGTAGCCCGCAGTTGAGGAGCCCGCAGATGTCAGGTCCACGTCCCGTCCGCGCGCCGCGCGGCACCGGCCTCACCGCCAAGGGGTGGCCGCAGGAGGCCGCCCTTCGCATGATCCAGAACAACCTCGATCCGGAGGTCGCCGAGCATCCCGACGAGTTGGTCGTCTACGGCGGCTCGGGGAAGGCGGCCCGGAACTGGGACGCCTTCGACGGCATCGTCAGGTCGCTGGCCGATCTCGAAGGGGACGAGACGCTGCTCGTCCAGTCCGGCAAGCCGGTCGGGATCTTCCGGACGCACGAGTGGGCGCCCCGCGTGCTGATCGCGAACTCCAACCTGGTGCCGCAGTGGGGGACGTGGGAGGAGTTCCGCCGCCTGGAGTCGCTCGGCCTGACGATGTTCGGGCAGATGACCGCCGGGTCGTGGATCTACATCGGCACCCAGGGCATCCTCCAGGGCACCTACGAGACGTTCGCCGCCGTCGCCGACAAGCGCTTCGGCGGCACCCTCGCGGGGACGGTCACGCTGACCGCCGGGCTCGGCGGGATGGGCGGCGCGCAGCCCCTCGCCGTCACGATGAACGGCGGCGTCGCGATCTGCGTCGAGTGCGACCCGTCCCGTATCGCGCGGCGCGTCGAGCACCGGTACTGCGACGTCGAGGCCGGCTCACTGGACGAGGCGCTGCGGCTCGCCGGGGAGGCGAAGGCCGAGCGGCGGCCCCTGTCGATCGCGGTGCTCGGCAACGCCGCCGACATCGTCCCCGACCTGCTGCGCCGCGGCGCGCCGATCGACATCGTCACCGACCAGACCAGCGCGCACGACCCGCTCGCCTACCTGCCGCGCGGCGTCGCGTTCGACGACATGGCCGCCGAGCGCGGCAAGGACCCGGCCGCGTTCATCGGCAGGGCCCGCGACTCGATGGCCGCGCACGTCGAGGCGATGGTCGGATTCCAGGACGCCGGAGCCGAGGTCTTCGACTACGGCAACTCGATCCGGGGCGAGGCGCAGCTCGCCGGGTACGCGCGGGCGTTCGACTTCCCCGGCTTCGTGCCCGCCTACATCCGGCCGCTGTTCTGCGAGGGCAAGGGCCCGTTCCGGTGGGCCGCGCTCTCCGGCGACCCGAAGGACATCGCCCGCACCGACCAGGCGATCCTCGACCTGTTCCCCGACAACGAGCCGCTGACCAGGTGGATCAGGATGGCGGGGGAGCAGGTCCGCTTCCAGGGCCTGCCGTCCCGGATCTGCTGGCTCGGCTACGGCGAGCGCGACAAGGCCGGCGAGGTGTTCAACGACCTGGTGGCGCGCGGCGAGATCAGCGCGCCGGTCGTGCTCGGCCGCGACCACCTCGACTGCGGTTCGGTCGCCAGCCCGTACCGGGAGACCGAGGGCATGGCGGACGGCTCGGACGCGATCGCCGACTGGCCGCTGCTGAACGCGATGCTCAACGCCTCGTCCGGCGCCACGTGGGTGTCCATCCACCACGGCGGCGGCGTCGGCATCGGCCGCTCCATCCACGCCGGCCAGGTCTGCGTCGCGGACGGGACGGCCCTCGCCGCCGAGAAACTCCAGCGCGTCCTGACCAACGACCCCGGCACCGGCGTGATGCGGCATGTCGACGCGGGCTACGACCGGGCCGCCGAAGTGGCCGGCGAGCGCGGCGTCCGGATCCCGATGCGCCCATGAGCTTCGAGGAGATGTGGGCGGCGCTGCTGCCCGTCGGGCGGGACGAGGCGACCGGCGGCTACCACCGGTTCGCGTGGACGCCGCCGGAGCTGGAGTGCCGCGCCTGGTTCGTGGACGAGGCGCGACGCCGTGACCTGCACGTCGAGCACGACCCCAACGGGAACATGGTCGCCTGGTGGTGGCCCGGGGACGGGTCGCGCGGCGACGCCGTCCTGACCGGGAGCCACCTGGATTCGGTGCCCGGCGGCGGGGCGTTCGACGGGCCGCTCGGCGTCGTGTCGGCGTTCGCGGCCGTCGACGCGCTCCGGGAGCGGGGCGCCGCGCTCACCAGGCCGATCGGGATCGGGGCGTTCGCCGAGGAGGAGGGGGCGCGGTTCGGTGTGGCGTGCCTGGGGTCGCGGCTGCTGTCCGGGGCGATCGACCCGGCGCGGGCCCGCGCGCTCACCGACGGCGACGGCCGCACGTTCGCCGAGGTCATGCACAACGCCGGGCTCGATCCCGACGCGATCGGCCCGGACGACGACCTCCTCGGGCGGATCGGCTGCTTCGTCGAGCTCCACGTCGAGCAGGGCCGGGCGCTCCGGGAACCGGTCGGCGTGGCGAGCGCGATCGTCCCGCACGGGCGGTGGCGGTTCGACTTCGGCGGCGAGGGCAACCACGCGGGCACGACCGCGCTGCCCGACCGGCGCGACCCGATGCTGCCGTTCGCGGGCATGGTGATCGCCGCGCGGGAGGCGGCCGAGCGGAACGGGACCGTCGCGACCGTGGGCAAGGCCCGGGTCGTGCCGGGCGGGGTGAACGCGGTCGCCTCGTCCGTCACGGCGTGGCTGGACGCCCGCGGCCCGGCGGACGAGGCGGTCCGGCGGACGGTGAAGCAGATCGACGAGGCGGCACGGGTCGCCGCGCGCCCGCACCGGGTGAGCGTCGACCTCGCCGAGGAGTCCTACACCGAGATCGTCGACTTCGACCTGGCCCTCCGCGACCGGATCGCCGGGACGCTCGGCGGGGCGCCCGTCCTGCCGACCGGCGCGGGGCACGACGCGGGCATCCTCTCGGCGCGGCTGCCCACGGCGATGCTGTTCGTCCGCAACCCGACCGGGGTCTCGCACGACCCCGCGGAGTTCGCCGAACCGGCGGACCGCCTGGCCGGAGTCGAGGCGCTCACGGCGGTACTGGACGACCTGGCGTGCGGGTAGGACTCCGGATATGCAGTGGCATGCCCAGCTCGCGTGGCTCGGGGACGGTATCGCGTCCGACGTCCTCATCGAGGCCGGCGGCGAGCGGATCACCCGCGTCGCCGCCGGCGTCCCCGCCCCGCAGGACGCGCGGCGCCTGCCCGGCCTGACCCTGCCGGGCCTCGCCAACGCGCACTCCCACGCCTTCCACCGCGCCCTCCGCACCCGCGCCCAAGGACACGGGGGGCGGCGGGGCGAAGCCGTGGGGGCGAAACCGGGTGGGTTCTGGACGTGGCGCGAGCAGATGTACAAGATCGCCGACCGGCTCGACCCCGCCTCCTACCGCTCCCTCGCGACCGCCGTGTTCGCCGAGATGGCCCTCGCCGGGATCAGCTGCGTCGGCGAGTTCCACTACCTGCACCACAGGCCCGGCGGCGCCCCCTACGGCGAGCCGAACGCGATGGGCGAGGCGCTGATCGCCGCCGCGTCCGACGCGGGCATCCGGATCACGCTCCTGGACGCCTGCTACCTCGCGGGCGGCATCGGCGAGCCCCTCCATGGCCCGCAGCTCCGCTTCGGCGACGGCACCGCGGGCAACTGGGCGCGGCGCGTCGACAGCCTCTACGAGCAGACGGACAAGGCGGGACGGCTGCACGCCCGGGTCGGCGCCGCGATCCACTCCGTCCGCGCCGTGCCCCGCCAGCAGCTGCGGGCGGTCGCGTCCTGGGCGAAGGAGCACCGCGCGCCCCTGCACGTACACCTGTCGGAGCAGCCCGCCGAGAACGAGGCGTGCCTGGACGCCTACGACATGACCCCGACCCGCCTCCTGGCCGAGGCCGGGGTGCTGGGGGCGCTGACCACGGCCGTCCACGCGACGCACCTCACCGGTGAGGACGTCGGCCTGCTCGGCACGACGATGACCGGCGTGTGCATGTGCCCGACCACCGAACGCGACCTCGCCGACGGCATCGGCCGCGCCCGCGACCTGGCGGACGCCGGCGCGCCGATCTGCCTGGGCTCCGACCAGCACGCCGTCATCGACATGTTCGAGGAGGCCCGCGCGGTCGAGCTGGACGAGCGGCTCCGCACCGGCGCCCGCGGCCACTGGACGGCCGGGGAGCTGCTCGCCGCCGCCACGTCCAACGGCCACTACGCGCTCGGCTGGCCCGAGGCGGGACGGCTGGAGCCCGGCGCGTACGCCGATCTCGTCACCGTGGCGCTCGACTCGGTGCGCACGGCCGGTTCCGGCCCCGGACACGCCGCCGAGGCCGCCGTGTTCGCCGCCACCGCCGCCGACGTCCGCGAGGTGGTCGTCTCCGGCCGCCAGATCGTCGGCGACGGCCGCCACCTGCTGATCGACGACGTCCCCGGCGCGCTGCACCAGGCGATCACCGCCGTCACCGAAGAGGAGCCCGCTTGAGCACCGCCATCGTGAACATCGGCGAGCTCGTCACCAACGACCCCGCCCTGGGCGGTCTGGGCATCGTCGATGACGCCGCCCTGGTGATCGAGGACGGGAGCGTCGCGTGGACGGGCCCGTCCTCGAAGGCCCCCGCCGCCGACACCGCCTTCGACGCCGCCGGCCGGGCCGTCCTGCCCGGGTTCGTCGACTCCCACGCCCACCTCGTCTTCGCCGGCGAGCGCGCCGAGGAGTTCGCCGCCCGGATGAGCGGCCGGAAGTACGCCGCGGGCGGCATCCGCACGACCGTCGAACGCACTCGCGCCGCGTCGGACGACGACCTCCGCGCGAACGTCCGCCGCCTGATCGACGAGATGGCGCGCCAGGGCACGACGACCGTCGAATGCAAGTCGGGCTACGGCCTCACGGTCGACCAGGAGGAACGCGCCGTCCGCATCGCCGCCGAACTGGCGGACGAGGTCACCTACCTCGGCGCCCACATCGTCCCCGCCGAATACGGGAACGACACCGCCGCCTACACGCACCTGGCCTCCACCGACATGCTCGCGGCCTGCGCGCCCCACGCCCGCTGGGTGGACGTCTTCTGCGAACGAGGGGCCTTCGACGCCGACCAGGCCCGCGAAGTCCTGCGAGCGGGCGTAGAAGCGGGACTGAGCCCCCGCCTGCACGCGAACCAGCTCACCCAAGGCCCCGCCGTGCGGCTCGCCGTCGAACTGGACGCCGCGTCCGCCGACCACTGCACGTTCCTCAGCGACGCCGACGTGGACGCTCTCGCGTCATCCGAAACGGTCGCGACCCTCCTGCCGGGCGTCGAGTTCTCCACCCGCCAGCCCTACCCCGACGCCCGCCGCCTCCTGGACGCGGGCGCCACCGTCGCCCTCGCCACCGACTGCAACCCGGGCTCCTGCTACAGCTCGAGCATGGCCTTCTGCATCGCGGTCGCGGTCCGCGACATGCACATGACCCCCGCCGAGGCCGTCTGGTCCGCCACCGCAGGCGGCGCCCAGGCCCTCCGCCGCACCGACGTAGGCCACCTGACCCCGGGCGCCCGCGCGGACATCCACGTCCTGGACGCCCCCTCCCACATCCACCTCGCCTACCGCCCCGGCGTCCCCCAGACAGCCGCCGTCTGGAAGGCCGGCCGTCAGGTGTGACGGTCAGGCTTCACCCTTGTTGATCAGGTGCGGGGTGCGATCTCCAAGTCCTGCCACCCGATCTGCATGTCGAACGGATGGCTGATATTCAAAGCCCATATGTCGCCATCGCGGTGATTTACGCTGATCCGGGAGTACCTGCGATCTGTGGTTGTGAGGGCGTAGTGCTCGACGATCAGCGCACCGATCTCGTCGACTTGGACGATCAGGTAGTGGGGTATTCCGGACTTTGCGTACTCGCCCATCTTGTGAATGCGGTCGCGTGACTGCGACCAGCGGGAGATGGCCTCGACCGCGATCAGGATGTCCCCGGCGCCGAGCGTCTCGAAGACCTCACGGCAGTGATGTACAACAACGTCCGGTATGCGCAGAGTAAGAGGAACTTCCCAGAGGCGGACGGGTACCTCCGTGTTGATGTCGATGCACGGAGCCTTCTCCTCGTCGTGGGAGCTTCTGTACTTTGCGACGGCAACTTCGAACGCTTGCGCCAGTCGGAAACCGGTCCGCTGGTGAGGTCGGTTGCGGGGTTCGCGAGAGACGAGGTGCCCCTCGACCACTTCGCTCTCTCGCTGGATGTCCCCGTCGAGCGCGAAGTACCCCTCCAAGCTCAGAAAAGCCTGTGTCTCCAGTTCGTTCATCGTCATGTCGCCATCATCGTCGTCAGCCACGTGACTTGTCCTCCAGATAACGGCGGTTGACTCTTATTAGGGGTTTTTGGTCGCGGGAGACGTAGTCCGTTGAGAGGACTTCGGCAATGAAAAGGGTATGGTCACCCGCTTCGATTTTCTGGCGGGTTTCGCATTCTAAGGCGGATTGGCCCGTTTCGGGGATCAGGGCGTCCGAGTGCTCGCCGCGGTGGTGGGGTTCGCCGGCGAGGAGGATGCGGGCGCCGGGGCGGCCCTCGGCGGCGAAGCGGCCGGCCAGGGCGCGCTGGCGGGAGGACAGGATGGTGGCCGCCCAGCGGTCCCGGCGGCTCAGGACCTCCGTCAGGTAGGAGGACGTCGTCACGCTCGCCAGCACCATCGGCGGGTCCAGGGACACCGACATGAACGACGTCACCGTCGTCCCGAGGTCGTCGCGGCCGTCGCGGACGGTCAGGACGACGACGCCCGTGGCGAAGCCCGCGACGGCCTCGGTGAACTCCGTGGTCAGCGGATCTCCCAGGTGCCGGGGAGCGTCAGCGGGCCGGCGGCGGGCAGGCCCAGGCGGGCGGCGAGGCCGCCGAGGGAACCCCAGCCGTCGAAGCGGGCCGAGGCGGCGGTGCGGTCCTCGCTGGACTCCGGCGGGCGGAGACGCTCCAGGGGAGAGGAGTGCGGGTAGACGCGGACCGGGGCGTCGGCGGCGAGGCCCGACTTCTTGCGGGCCACGTCGAGGGCCTTGTCGATGCCGCCCAGCTCGTCGACGAGGCCTTGCTCCTTGGCGTCGGCGCCCGTCCACACACGGCCGCGGGCCAGTTCGTGGACGCGCTCGCGGGACAGGCCGCGGCCCTCCGCGACCCGCGAGGTGAAATCGTCGTAGATCTTGTCGAGGGAGGCGTTGACGCGTTCCCACTCGGAGTCGCTGAAGTCCTTCGTGGCGCTGGACATGCGGGCGTGGTCGCCCACGGCGACGCTGCCGAGGCTGACGCCGATCCGGTCGAGGAGGCCGTTCACCACGGCCTTGCCGGTGACGACGCCGATCGAGCCGGTGAGGGTCCCGGGCTGCGCGACGATCGTGTCGGCGCCCGCCGCGACGTAGTAGCCGCCGGACGCCGCGGCGTTGCCCATCGAGACGATCACGGGCTTGCCCGCACGGCCGGCCAGGACCACCTCGCGCCAGATCGCGTCGGACGCGACGGCGGAGCCGCCCGGACTGTTGATCCGGAAGACGATCGCCTTGACGTTGTCGTCCTTCACGGCGGCGCGGAACGCCGCGCCGATCGTGTCCGAGCCCATCGCGGGACCGGAGCCCGGGAGCGGGCCGCCGCGGCCGCTGCGGCCGAGCCGGATCGGGCCCTGCCCGTTGATCAGCGCGACGACGTCCTGCCTGCCGGGCTGCGGAAGCATGCTCGCGATGCCGTGCGCGCGGTTGTAGCGGCTGACGTAGCGGAGCTGGGCGTCGTCGCCGAACTCCTTGCGGAGGTCGGCGTACACCTCGTCGCGGTAGCCGAGGTGGTCGACGAGCTTCTCCTCCAGCGCCTCGCCGGCGAGGAAGGGGCCGCGGTCCATGAGTTCGCGGACCTTGTCCTCGGGGAGTCCGCGGGCGGCGGCGACGGCGGCGGTGATCTGCTCGCCGAGCGAGGCGACGAGGCGCCGCGACGACTCCTCGTGCTCGGGGGTGTAGGTCTTCTCCATGAACGTGTTCGCCATGGTCTTGTACTCGTGGCGCTTGGCGAACCGCGGCTCGACGCCCGCCTTCTCCAGCGCGCCCGCGAAGAACGGCTCTTCGAGGGCCATGCCGACCAGGCCGACGTCCCCGGTGGGCTGCAGGTACACCTTGTCGAAGGCGGTGGCCAGGTAGTACGGGACGGTGCCGCGCCCGCCCTCACCGTACGTCTCGGCCCACGCGACGGTGAGCTTGCCGGCGTCCCGCAGCGCCTGCACGGCCTCGCGCAGCTCCTGGACGAGCGCCAGCCCGATGCCGCCGCTGACCTTCACGACGAGCGCGCGGACGCGGCTGTCGGAGCGGGCGCGCCGCAGCCCGTCGAGGACGTCCCGCAGGTTCGTCCTGCGCATGGACAGGATCGCGGAGACGGGGTCGGCCGGCGCGGTCTCCACGATGCCCTCGGTGAGGTCCAGTTCGAGGATCAGCGGAGCCGTCCGCCGGTCGCGGGCCTGTTTGATGACGTTGAGGACTGTGCCGGGATCCACCATGGCCCCAGCCTATGCGCTCGGATACGGGGCTTCCCGTACCGTCCTCCGACCCCCGGCCACCGCTCGGGGGCCGTCGGTACGAGCTGCCTCCGCCGGAGGGCGGCGTCGCGTGTCAGCGGGCGAACGCCTTGTTGGGGACGACGCTCGCCGACGCCTGCGCCAGCGGACGCCCGCGCGTGTCGGTGATGGCCGCGTTGCTGACCATGCGGGTCCGGCCGGGATGCACGCACGTCCCGGTCACCGTGTACGTCTCACCGGCCTGGACGCCGCGCAGGTAGTCGATGTTGAGGTTGAGCGTGAGCATCGGCATGAACCGGTCGCACGTGCTGCTCGCCGCGAGGCAGACCGCGTTGTCGAGGATCATCGCGATGTAGCCGCCGTGGACGGTGCCGCCCGGGTTGCACAGCTTCTCGCCGGGCGTCCACGCGATCTCCACCAGGCCGTGCTCGGCGACCGTGACGGCCTGCCCGATGTAGTCGCTGATGTCGGAGAACTCCGGGATCCGCTTGTCCCGCATGGCGCGGATGAACTCCGCGCCGGACAGCGTGTTCCACAGATCGGCGGCCTCCTGCATGGCCTCCGGGCTCGCCTCGACGCTCAACTCGCAACTCCTCGATCAGCCGACCTCCGAATGCTATTCGGTGATCGGGGGTGCGAACCTGTGCCGTTCATCACGGCCGACGGACCGGGCAGGGATCAGCCGGCGACGTGCAGGACGCCCGTGGTGGTGGTGCCGAGGCCCCCCGGAGACGAGTACTTCAGGCCGTCCCCCACCCGCTCGAGCGTCAAGGTGCCCCCAACGCAGACGCCCTGGGTCCCCCGGCTGTTCTTCGGGGTCTCCTGGAACCGAAGTGTCGTGGCGGACGACTCCTCGACGACCAGGGTGTTGTGGCAGCCCCAGTCGTCGTAGTCGGAGGTGCCGTCCGTGGCGCCTTCCTCCAGCTTGATCGTCGCCTTGGTGCTGCTCTCGCCCGAGGTGAGCCCGCCGGTCTGGGTCACGGTGCCCGTCCAGGTGCCGGCGAAGTCCGCGGGCACCTTCGCGGCGCCGGTCCCGGTCCCCTGCCTGGTCCCGTCCGGCGGCGAACTCGCCGGGGGCGGCGTCGTCTCGCCGGGGG
>NZ_SMKK01000027.1 GCF_004348425.1 Actinomadura sp. 7K507 | reverse complement strand
CGCCAGCCCCACCCCGACCGCCTCGCCGAGCACCGACCGCGTCACCTGCCCGCGCGACGCCCCGACCGCCCGCAGCAGCGCCAGCTCCCTGACCCGCCCGCTCACCAGCATGGCGAACGTGTTGAAGACGATGAACGAGCCGACGAACACCGCGATCACGGCGAAGACCAGGAGGAACGTCCGCATCGCGGTGAGGACCGTCTTCAGCGGCCCGGCCTGCTCGCCGACGGCCGCGCGCCCGGTGACCGCCTCGACGCCCGGCGGAAGCGCCGCGGCCACCGCGTCCCGCAGCCGCTCCTGCGAGACGCCGTCGTCCGCGTGCACGACGATCCGCGCGTAGGCGCCCGGATCGCCCGTCCCCGAACCGTCGGCCAGCAGCCGGGCCGCGGCGCCGGGCGCGAACGCGGTCATCGAGAGCTGGTCGCCCAGCGCCGAGTCACCCACCTTGAACAGGCCCGTGAGCCGGAAGGCGCGGGTGCCCGCCCGCAGCGCCACCGTGACCCGGTCGCCGATGCGGTACCCGGCGTCGCGGGCGGTCGTCACGTCGGTCGCGATCTCGTCAGGTCGGTCGGGCGGCCTGCCGGCGGTGAGGCGGGGGAGCGACAGGTCCGGATCGTCGTTCCACGCCACGCCGGTCTGCGGCTCCGCGCCGGCGATCCCGCCCTGCCGATCCACGACGGCGGCGAAGCCCTCGACCACGCCGTGCGCCTTGGCGACGCCGTCCACGCCCAGGACGGTCTCCAGCACCGGGGCGGGGACGGGACGCTCGGGCGCCCGCTCACCCAGCCCCGGCTCGAACGCGCGATCGGCCCGGACGACCACGTCCGTGCCGCGTCCCAGATCCTCGAAGGCGCGGTCGAACGAGCGGTCCAGCGTGGCGGAGAAGATCAGGGTCCCGGCGACGAACGCGACACCCGCCACGACCACGACCATCGACAGCAGCAGGCGGGCGCGGTGCGCGAGCAGGCCCCGGAGTACGAGCTTGACCATGCCGCCGATTCCAGCCGGGCGGGGCGGTCCCGCGGCAGCGCGAATGGTCGCGTCCGCCCCCTACGGACGGGCCGCAGGACGCAACTTTCGTAGGGTGGCAGGCAGGGTCCGGATGCGTACGGTGTGGTTGTGCGCCTGCCTTCGCCGCATCCCCTCCTCACACGGCTCCTCCCGCCTGGACGGTCCCGGGACCGGGTGGCCGACGCCGGCGTCGTGCTGATGGCCTCGGCCCAGACCTGGTGGACGGTCGCGAGCCCGGACGCGATGGTCAGCCCCCACGGAGGTGCGTCGCTGGTGCTGTTCCTGGTGCCCGCCCTCGCGCTGGTGTTCCGGCGCCGCGCTCCCATGACGGTCGCGTGGATCACCGCCGGGCTCGCCGCGCTCGTGTGGCTGATGGAGCTGGCCGCGCCGGGGACGCTGCTGCGCGTGGACGCCGACCAGTCCCTCGAACCGGCGATCTGGTGGCCGCCGACCGCGCCGCTGGCCGCGTACGCGGTGATGGCGTTCCCCCGCGAGGGCGCCCGGCCCGTCTGGGTCCGCTGGCTGCCGGTCGCCGCGCTGCTCGTCCCGATCGGGGTCCTGGACGACGTCCTCCCCGAGTCCGCCCTGCGGCGCATGAGCGTGCAGGAGACCGGAAGCGTCGACGGGATCGTCTTCCGCAGCGTGGCCGTCGTGATCGGCGGGGCGCTGATCGGCATGTACGTCGCCGCCCGCCGCCGCGTTCTGCAGGGCCTCACCGAGCGGGCGGAACGCGCCGAGCGTGAGCGGCACCTGCTGGCCGAGCAGGCCCGCGCGGAGGAGCGCGCCCGGCTCGCCGCCGAGATGCACGACGTCGTGGCGCACCGCGTGACGCTGATGGTGCTGCAGGCGGGGGCGCTGCGCGTGCGGGCGCCGGACGAGCCGACCCGCTCCGCCGCCGAAGAGCTGCGCGGCACCGGCTGCCGGGCTCTCGAAGAGCTCCGCGACGTCATCGGGCTCCTGCGCCGCGACCCCGAGGGGGCGGCCACGGCCCCCGCGGAGCCGCTGCCCGACCTGTCCGTGCTGGTCGCGGAGTCCGTCGCGGTCGGCGTCCCGGTCGAGCTGGCCGAGCGGGGCGAGCCGCCGGCGGCCTCGCCCGCCGTCGGCCGCACCGCGTACCGGATCGTCCAGGAGGCGCTGACCAACGCGCGCAAGCACGCGCCGGGCGCCGCCGTCCACGTGGAGGTCCGCTACCGCACCGACGGCGTGACGCTGATCGTGCGCAACGCCGCCGCGTCCCGCGAGCCCGACACCGAACTGGCGGCCAGCGGGTCCGGAATGGGCCTGGCGGGCCTCCGCGAACGCGTCGAGCTGATCGGCGGGACGTTCACGGCCGGCCCGCACGCGGGCGGCTTCCACGTCGAGGCGTCACTGCCCGCCTACCTGCCCGCCGCCGAGCCGTCCCCGTGATCACGGTCCTGCTCGTGGACGACGAGCCGATGGTGTGCGCGCACCTGCGCACCATCCTCGGCGCGGCCGACGACATCGAGGTGGTCGGGGAGGCGCACGACGGGGCCGCCGGCGTCGAGGCCGTCGTCCGGTACCGGCCGCACGTGGTGCTCATGGACCTGCGGATGCCGGGCGTGGACGGCCTCGCCGCGACCGAGCGGATCGCCGCGCTGCGCGCCCCGCCCGCCGTCGTCGCGCTGACCACGTTCGACGCCGACGAGTACGTCATCCGCGCGCTGCGCGCGGGCGCGGCGGGATTCCTGCTGAAGTCGACGCCGCCGCAGGACCTGGTGAAGCTCGTCCGGGTCGCCGCCGACGGGCACACCGTGATGTCGGCGGCCGCGACCATGCGGCTGCTCGGTTCGGCCGACTCCCGCACGTCCGGCCGCGACAGTGTCCGCGCCCTCGTAGGCGGCCTTACCGAGCGGGAGACGCAGGTGCTGGCCTGCCTCGGCGAGGGACTGCCCAACGCGCGGATCGCCGGACGCCTCCACATCAGCGAGGCCACCGTCAAGGGGTACGTCTCCCGCCTTCTCGACAAGCTCGGCTGCGCCAACCGGACCCAGGCCGGCCTCTTGGCTCGAGAGGCCGGCTTGCGCTGACCCGGTTCAGGTGCGGGAGCGGCGTGCGCCGAAGGCCAGGGTGATCGCGCGGATCATCCAGATGACCAGCGCGATCTGCAGGACGGCCAGGAACCCCGCGCCGGCGCCGACCGTGAGGGTCAGCACGAGGAACACCGTGAGCAGCAGCGGGAACGCCGGGAACGGCGGCCCGTGCCGGTGGCCCCGCGCCATGTGCCCATGCCGGTGGTGGTGCCGCCAGGCCGGATGCCCCGGGCCGCCGAACATCACCGCCCCGCCCGGCCCCCACGGGACGGGCGCCCGCGCCTGCTCTCCGAGGGCCGGCATGCCCGTGGGGTCGGGCAGGTCGCGGACGAGGGTGCGCAGGTCACCGCGCGTCTTGGCGGACAGCACGGCCTCCATGCGCTCGTCCAGCTCCCCGCGGTCCAGGCGGCCCGCGGCGAAGTGGTCGTGCATGGCGACCATGACCGCGTCGCGTTCGGCGTCGCCGATGCGGATCTCATCCTGGCGTGCCACGGTCACTCCTCGGTGTCGTGGGCCGTCGGGCCCGCGTCGTCGGTGTCGTCGGGGCCGTCCGAGCTGTCGTAGTGCAGGTCGTCGGCCAGGATGCGGTAGAGGCTGCGCCGCGTGTCCGACAGGACGTCCCTGGCCTGGGTGACCTGCTCCGCCGACCCGGAGTGGACGATCTGCATCACCGCGGCCCCGGTCTGCGCGGCCTGCTTGAACAGCTCGGGGACGCCCTCGCCGTACTCGGGCGTCATCTCCGCCCACGGTTCGGACAGCCGCGCGGCGTTCTCCTCGACGTAGGCGCGGCCCTCGCCGGTGAGGTGGAAGGACCGGCGGCCGGCGGCCTCCTCGCCCGCGATCAGGCCCTCGTCCGCGAGCTGCTGGAGCGCCGGGTAGACCGCGCCCGGACTCGGCTTCCACGCGCCGTCGCTGCGCTCGTTGATCTCCTGGATGATCTGGTATCCGTTGCGCGGCTCCTCGGCGAGCAGGACGAGGATCGCCGCGCGGACGTTCCCCTTGCGCGCCTTGGGTCCACGTCCCCACGGGGCGCCCCGTCCGCGCGCCCAGGGCGGGCGGGGGCCGGGTCCGAAGCCGCCGGGCGGGCCCCACGGCCCCGGACCGGGCCCGCCGCCGAACAGCCAGCCGAGGTTCGGGATGTCGCCGCGTCCCCAGGGACCGCCGTGTCCGTGCCTGTGTCCCATGTTCTGCACCACCTTCTGAGATCTCTCTATGATCTCTCGCGATACGCCAACGATATATCGTAGACGTGCGAGTTGGCCAGATTGTTCCCGGTAGAAGTACGTCCCCGCGACGGCCGAACCGGACAAGGTCCCCGGATAGCTGCATCACGGTCTGATCGCAGAAAACTTGGGTAACAGCCGTATGGGGAGGACGATGGGCGCACAGGAAGCGGTGACCGTGCCGGACACGGTGCTCAAGGCGGAGGCGGCGGGCCGGACGCGGCCCAGCGCCCGTAAGGAACTGCTGCTCGGGCTCCTGCTGTTCGGCGTGTACGTCCTGGTCGCCAGGCTCCCCGAGCACGCCAGGGCCGGGCCCGCGCGCGAGCACGGCCTCGCGATCTACGACCTTGAGAAGGCCCTGCACATCGACATCGAGCTGTCGCTCAACGGATGGCTCGCCCAGCAGGGCATCGTGCGGGTGCTCGCGAACTACGAGTACGCGATCACCTACATCGCCAGCGCGCTCGCCCTGCTGTTCTGGCTGTTCTTACGCCACCCCGAGCGGTACCGGACGGCCCGCAACGCGTTCATCCTGATGAACCTCGCCGGCCTGACCTGCTTCGTGCTCTATCCCGTCATGCCGCCGCGGCTCATGCCCGAGCTCGGGTTCATCGACACCGTCTACCTCGGCGGCACCTGGGGGTCGTGGGGGTCGCCGCTGGTCGAGCACGCCGACCAGCTGGCGGCGGTGCCGTCGCTGCACATGGCCTGGACGATGTGGGTCGGCGTCGAACTCGCCCGCGTGAACGCCAAGCGCTGGGTGCAGGTGCTCAACGTCGTGCACATCCTCGTGACCCTCTACGTCATCATGGCCACCGCGAACCACTTCCTGCTGGACGCGTTCGCCGCCGTGCCGTTCGTCGTCATCCCCGTGTACATCGCCGAGCGCATCTCCGGCCCGCCGGTCCCGAAGGTCGAGGGACCGGACGCGTTCTTCATGGCCGTGGAGACGCCCGCGGCGCCCCAGCAGGCGGGCGGCGTCATCATGCTGGACACCTCGCGCCGCGAGGTCGGCCGCGCCGACCTCGTCCGGGAGATCCGCGCGCGGATCGACGGGCTGCCCCGGTTCCGGCAGCGGCTCGCCGGACGCGGGCGCTGGCGCCGGCCCGCCTGGCGCGACCACGACCCGGTCGACTGGGAGTGGCACGTCGCCGAACGGCACGTCGACGGCATGGCCGGCCTGCGCGCCGCCGTCGCCGAACTCCAGTCCGAGGCCCTGCCGCTGGACCGGCCGCCGTGGCGCATGGTCGTCATGAAGGGCGCCGAGCCCGGCCGCACCGCCGTGGTCTACCTGATGCACCACGTGGTCGCCGACGGCGTCGGCATCGTCGCGCAGGCGGTGTACCTGATGGAGCCGCCGCCCGAGCCCGTCCCCCCGCTGCCGCGCAGGCCGCTGCGCAAGGCCGTCGCGACCGTGGTCGGGCTCGGCCAGCTCGCCACCGCCGTCACGCGCCCGGAGCGGCTGCCCGCCGGGGGCACGTCCGAGCGCCGGTTCAGCACCATGCGCCTCCCGCTGGCGGAGGTCCGGGACATCGGACGCCGCTACGGCGCCCGCGTCACCGACGTCGTCCTGTGCGCGGTCGCGGGCGCCCTGAACCGGGCCGTCAGCGAGGAGGACGGGCGGCCCGGCACGTGCCGCGTCGCGGTGCCGCTGATGATGCGGCCGCCGGGCAGCGCCATGGTCGGCAACCACACCACCGCCGTCATGGTGGACCTGCCCACGGGGAAGATGGCCGAGACCGACCGCCTCGCCGTGATCGCCGAGCGCGGCCGCGTCCTGCGGTCCGGTACCCGGGCGCAGGCCGCGTGGTTCGTCATGTGGCAGGCGGGACGGCTGATGCCGCCGCCGCTGCACGCCCGCTTCGCCCGCATGTCCTACAGCGGCCGCTTCCTCCAGGGAACCGTGTCGAGCCTGCCCGCCACAGACCGGCCGCAGAGCCTGGCCGGCGCGCCCCTCACCGCCGTGTACCCGATCGTCCCGCTCGCGCCCGGCGCGCCGTTCGCGATCGCCGGGCTGGGCATCGACGGCGAGCTGTGCTTCGGCCTCTCCCTCGACCCCGGGCTGACCGACGACGCCGACGCGCTGATGGCGGCCGTCGACGACGTGATCGAGGAACTGCGCAACGGGCCGGCGTGACCTACACGCTGCGCACGGCTCGCACGGACTCCTTCAGCGAACCCATCGTCGCGAACACCGCGGTGGGCTCGTAGCCGCAGTGCGCCATGCAGTTCGCGCACCGGTCGTCGCGCCCGCGCCCGTAGGCGTCCCAGTCGGTCGTCTCGACGAGCTCCCGGTAGGTGTCGACGTAGCCGTCGTCCATCAGGTAGCAGGGACGCTGCCAGCCCTTCAGCGAGTACGACGGGATCGCCCACGCCGTGCACGGGAAGTCGGTCTTCCCTTCGAGGAAGTCCAGGAACAGCGGCGAGTGGTTGAACCGCCAGCGTTTGCGCCGCCCGTCCGCGAAGGCCTTGCGGAACAGGTTCCGGGTCTCCTGCACGCCGAGGAAGTGGTCCTGGTCGGGTGCCTTCTCGTAGGCGTACGCGGGCGAGATCATCATCTGGTCGACGCGCAGGTCGTCGTTGAGGTAGTCGAGGACGTCGATGACGGTCTGCGGGGTGTCGGTGTTGAACACGGTCGTGTTCGTCGTGACCCGGAACCCGCGCTCCTGGCACATCCTGACCGCGTCCACCGCCTGGTCGAACACGCCCTCCTTGCAGACGGACGCGTCGTGCCGCTCGCGCAGCCCGTCGATGTGCACGGCCCACGCGAAGTAGCGGGACGGCTCGAACTCGTCGATCTTCTTCGGGATCAGCGCCGCGTTCGTGCACAGGAACACGTACCGCTTCATCCTGATCAGCTCGGCGACCAGCTCGCCGATCCGCGGATGCATCAGCGGCTCGCCGCCCGCGATCGAGACCATCGGCGCGCCGCACTCGCGGATCGCCGCGACGGCCTGCTCGACCGGCATCCGCTGCTTCAGCACGTCCGCCGGATGCTGGATCTTCCCGCAGCCCGCGCACGCCAGGTTGCACGCGTACAGCGGCTCCAGCTCCACGATCAGCGGGAACTTCGACCGTCCCGCCAGCTTGTTGCGCAGGACGTATCCGCCGACCCGCAGGCTCTGGCGCAATGGCATCGCCATGTCTCACGCACCTTCCAGGTACCGGCCGAGCGCCGAAAGCGGGAACACCAGCCGGTACAGGTGGTAGTTGATGTAGAAGTCGCCGGGGAATCCGGTGCCGGTGAAGTGGTCCTCGTCCCACGTCCCGTCCGGGCGCTGGTGCTCGGCCAGCCAGCGGATCCCGCGTTCGACGGCCCGGCCGCGCTCGCCCGCGGCGAGCAGCGCCATCAGCGCCCACGCGGTCTGCGACGGCGTCGACAGGCCGTGCCCGATCCACGACCGGTCGCGGTAGGAGCGCAGGTCCTCGCCCCAGCCGCCGTCGTCGCGCTGGTGGCGTTCCAGCCACCCCACCGCGTCCCGGATCGCGGGCTTGCCGGGCCGGACGCCCGCCGCGATCAGCGCGGGCACGACGGCTCCCGTCCCGTACACGTGGTTGGCGCCCCACCGGCCGAACCACGACCCGTCCGCCTCCTGCGCCTTCAGCAGCCACACCACGGCCCGCTTCACCGTCAGCGAGTCGGCCATGCCGCGGTGCGACATCGCCTCCACGACGTGCGCGGTGACGTCGGCGGACGGCGGGTCGATCACCTCGCCGAAGTCGCAGAACGGCAGCTTGCGGCACAGGGCGCGGGTGTTGTCGGCGTCGAACGCGCCGAACCCGCCGTCCCCGGACGCCATCCCGGCCATCCAGCGGACGCCCCGCTCGATCGCCGGCTCCGCCTCCGGGTGCCGGACGCGGTTCAGCGCGATGACCGCCTCGGCGGTGTCGTCGGTGTCGGGGTAGCAGTCGTTGTCGAACTCGAACGCCCAGCCGCCCGGCGGCAGGTCGGGGCGCCGCACCGACCAGTCCCCGGGGCCCTTGACCTCCTCGCCGATCACCCAGTCCGCGGCCCGCTCCAGCGCCGGGTGCCCGGCCGGCAGGCCGGCGTCGGCGAGCGCGTTCATGGCGAGGACGGTGTCCCAGACGGGGGACTGGCACGCTTCAAGGCGCCGCCCCTTCTCGTCCCGGATCGTGAAGCGTTCGAGCCCCTCCAGGCCGCGCCGCATGACGGGATGGTCGAGGCCGTAGCCCATGAGGTGCAGCGCGAGCAGCGAGTACACCCAGGGCGGCTGGATCCCGCCCCACGACCCGTCCCGCTCCTGCCGCGCGATGATCCAGTCGGCCGCGCGGCGCAGCGCGGCCCGCCGCAGCGGCTTCACGGGCCGCCGCTCGTACACGTGCAGGGCCTTGTCGAGCCCCTTGAACGCCTCGTCCCACCCGGGCAGGCCCGGCTCCCGGCGCCTCGGGACGTGGTAGTCGGGCGTCAGCTCGTCCAGCCCGAACGGCAGCGGCCGGACGGGACGGAACGCGCCGACTACCGCCAGCGGGACGATCGTCTGCCGCGCCCAGCACGCCCAGTCGTAGACGTTCAGCGGGAACCAGCGCGGCAGGAACATCATCTCCGGCGGCAGCACCGGCAGGTCGGCCCAGGACCACTCGCCGAACATCGCGAGCCAGAACCGCGTGAACACGCGGGTCGCCGGGATGCCGCCCTCGCTGCGGATGTAGGCGGCGGCGCGGATCATGTGGCCCGCGTCGGGCCGGTCCCCGGCGAGCCGCAGCGCCACGTACGCCTCGACGGTCGTGGACAGGTCGGGCGGGCCGTCGTGGAACGTGGCCCAGGTGCCGTCCGGGGCCTGCCGCGACCGGATCCAGCGTGCCGTCTCGCCCGTGTCGCCGCCCGTGTCGCCGCTGTCGCGGATGCCGAGGAACTCGCGCAGCAGCAGGTCCTCGGCGTCCATCGTCACGTTGGTCTGCAGTTCGCCCTTCCACCAGCCCTCCGGCGACTGGAGGAGCAGGAGGTGCTCGCGCGCGGCCTCCAGCGCCTCGGCCGCCGTCCGGGACACGGTGCCCGTCTCTACCGCTGTCATCAGTGGTCCCTGCTTGTGACGAAGTCGGCGATGTGCAGGAAGCCGGTGCGGACCGGCTCGGGCAGCTTGGCCGTGATCAGATGCTCGGCGGCGCGCTGGATGCGGCTCTCGGCCTCCATCTCGGCCCAGGCGCGCCCACCGGCCGCCTCCACCAGCGCGGCGGTCTCGGCCAGCTCGGCCTCGGACAGCTCCTCCCCGGACCGGGCGGGACGCCCGTACAGGTCGGCGAGCTGCGAGGCCTCGGGCGTGTCGGAGTTCAGCGCGGCCACGACCGGCAGCGACATCTTGCGGGAACGCAGGTCCGACAGCGCGGGCTTGCCGGTCGCCGCGGGATCGCCCCAGATGCCGAGCAGGTCGTCGGCGAGCTGGAAGGCGATCCCGAGGTCGGCTCCGAACGCCTCCAGCGCGCCGGACAGGGCCTCGGACGCCCCGTCCAGGACGGCTCCGATCGAGCACGAGCACGCCAGCAGCGCCGCGGTCTTGTCGGACGCCATCGACACGCACTCGTCCAGGCTGATCCGCCTCTGCGTCTCGAAGTCCATGTCGAGCGCCTGGCCCGCGATGAGCCGGCGCGTGGCGGCGGCCAGCGCGCGCGCCGCCCGCGCCGAGCCCTGGCCGGGCGCCTCCAGCAGGACCTCGCCGGCGAGGGCGAGCAGCGCGTCCCCGGCCAGGATCGCCGGCGCCTCGCCGAAGACCGTCCAGGCCGCCGGGCGATGCCGGCGTGTCCGGTCGCCGTCCATGATGTCGTCGTGCAGGAGCGAGAACGCGTGGGTCAGCTCGACCGCGACCGCGCCGGGCAGCGCGCTCTCCTGCGGCGCCACGGCGGCACGGGCCGACAGCAGCGCCAGCGCCGGGCGCAGCGCCTTGCCGGCGGGCGCCTTGTGCGGACGGCCCTCCTTGTCCGTCCAGCCGAAGTGGTAGGCCGCGACACGGTAGGTGCGCGGATCGAGCCGGCCGACCGCGGCGCGCAGCGCCCCGTCGACCAGCTCGCGGACATCGGTCATCGAAACCGGTTCGGCAGTCACCGGTCCCTCACCCCCTCCAGGTGGCGGCGGACCAGGCGGGCGGCGGTGAGGCCGCTGCGCACTGCTCCCTCCATGGTGTCGGGCCAGCCCGTGTCGGTCCACGCGCCGGCCAGGAACAGGCCCGGCGCCCGCGTCGCGGCGCCGGGGCGGGCGCCCGCGCTGCCGGGACCCTGCCGGAACGTCGCCCGCCGCTCGCGCGTGACGAACAGGTCGCGGACCCGCGCGTCCCGCGCGGCGGGCAGCAGCCGGCGCAGCTCGGGGACGAACCGGGCGCGTATCTCGGCGGTCGGCATGTCGATCCAGCGGTCCGCCGCCGACAGCGAGATCGCGAGGTACTGGCCGCGTCGCAGCCCGCTGACCGCCGTGCGGTCGAACATCCACTGCGCGGGCGAGCCGACGGCGGCGGCGAACGGCTCGTCCATGACCTTCCGGTCGTAGACGACGTGCACGTTCACGATCGGGCTGGCGTCCAGCTCGGGCCAGCGCAGCGGGTCGGGCAGCGCCTGCGCGGGCAGCAGCCGCGCCGCCGCCTCGTGCGGCACCGCCATGATCACCGCGTCGGCGGCCACCGGGACGCCGTCCACGACGACCTTCGGGTCGGTGGTGACCGCCTCGACCTTCGCCTTGAGCCGGACGGTCCCGCCCATCTCCGCGATCCGCCGCAGCGCCGGGCCGCCGTGCAGTTCCTCCAGCGGGACGAGCGGGAGCCCGATGTCGGCGGCGTCGGCGCGCCCGAACAGGGCGCGGCGGCACACCATCGCCGACAGGCCGAGCGCCGCCTCGTCCACCTCGGCGTTCAGGGCGGAGGTGAGGAACAGCCCCCACAGCGCCTGCCGCGCCCAGGGCCGCTGCCCGCGGTCGGCCAGCCACGCGCCCGCCGGGACGGCGTCAAGCGCCGGATCGGACGGGTCGAGCCTCCGCAGCCCGACCGACGCGCGCACCGCCCGGATCCGGTCGGCCGGCGACAGCGGCGCGTACCCGGCCAGCGCGGGCAGCAGGTGCAGCGGGCTCGGCAGCCTCGACCGTCTCAGCCGCGCCGGCTCGCTGCCGGGCAGCAGGACGGGGACGTCGAACCGGTCCTGTACCTCCACCAGGTGGTCGGCGCGCAGCCTGCGCAGGAGCCCCTGGTACGCCGAGCAGCACCGCAGGAAGACGTGCTGCCCGTTGTCGACGCACAGCTCCCCGCGCAGGAACGAGTGCGTGGCGCCGCCCAGCCAGGGGCGTGACTCCACGAGGGTGACCGGCACCCCCGCCTCCCGAAGCGCGAGCGCCGAGCTGATGCCCGCGAGCCCGCCGCCCACGATCACGACGCTCACCGCTCCACCCCCGACAGCGAGCGCGCCGCCACGACCGCCTTCTGCCACGTCGGCAGCGACATCCGCGTGTTCAGCGCGACCGACGGCTGCGCCGCGATGTTCTCCAGCAGCCGCCGGTAGATGCCCGCCATCGCCGCCGTGCAGGCGGCGCTGCGCCGGTCCAGCAGCGGCAGCAGCCGCAGTCCCTCGGCGTACCAGGCACGTGCCCGCTCGGCCTGGAAGCCGATCAGCTCGTTCAGCCGCCACGGCGGGTCGACGAACGTGCCGGACTCGTCCAGCTCCAGCGTGCAGCGGAACCGTTTCAGGTCCTCCGCGGGGATGTAGATCCGCCCGGCGAGCCGGTCCTCACGCAGGTCCCGCAGGATGTTGGTGAGCTGGAGCGCGACGCCGAGCGAGTCCGCCAGGCCCTCCGCCCGCTGCCGCCCGTCCGACCCGAACACCGAGAGCGACAGCCGCCCGACCGTCCCGGCGACCCGCTGGCAGTAGCGCAGCAGGTCGTCGAACGTGTCGTAGTCGGCGCCCCGCACGTCGTCCTCGCACCCGTCGATCAGCTCGTCGAACGCGTCCAGCGGGATCGGGTAGCGGCCCGACGCGTCCGCCAGCGCGGTCAGCACCGGGTGCCCCTCCAGCGCGGCGACGTCGGCGCGCCGCCGCAGCACGTCCTGCACGGTCGCCAGCCGCCGCCGCGACCGGTCGAGCAGGTCGAGCCGCACGCACGCGGGCTCCGGGCCGTCCCCGACGTCGTCGACGCCGCGGGCGAACGCGTAGATCGCGCTCATCGCCCGCCGCTTCGGGACGGGCATCAGCCGGATCCCGTAGGAGAAGTTGCGGGCCTCCTCGCGCACCACCCGCTCGCAGTGCCGGTACGCCTCACAAACCCGTTCGGAACGCTCGCAGGTCTCCGAAACCGTCATCACTTCGCTCCCCACTTTCCGGCCGCGTGCACCCATCGGGCCAGGACCCCGGCCCGCCGCGGTCGCAGCGGGCGCGCGAGTACGTCGTAGCGGCCGCGCGCCAGGGCCGACAGCGCCTCGCGCCCCCCGGCCACGTAGCCCGCCACGGCGAACCGCGCCCATCCGGTCAGGCCCGCCATCAGCGGCGCGGCCCCACGTTCCAGCAGTTCGGCGGCGCGGCCGGCCTCCAGCGCCAGGACGCCCCGCAGCCGTGTCGGCGTCACCGGCCGGGCCAGGTCGTCCTCGCCGCAGCCGAACCGCCGCAGATCCTCGCCGGGCAGGTAGACCCGCCCGTTCCGGTAGTCCTCCCCGGCGTCCTGGCAGTGCTCGATGAGCTGCAGCGCGGTGCAGACGTCGTCGGACGCCGCCACCAGCGCGGGCCGGTGGACGCGGAACAGGTGGAGGACGATGCGCCCTACGGGCGCGGCCGACAGGGCGCAGTACTCGGTGACGTCCGCGAACGTCTCGTACCGGTGGACGGCCTGGTCCTGCCGGTTAGCCCTGACCAGGTCGCGGAACGGCTCCTCCGGGAGCCGGTGGGCGTGCACGGTCCCGGCCAGCCTCCGTAACTGCGGCAGGTTCGGGGTCCGTCCGGTGAACACGCGGTCCAGGTCGTCGTCCACGAGGCCGAGGAGCTTGGCGCGCTGCTCCCGCGGCGCTTCGTCGCCGATGTCGTCGACGAGGCGCGCGAAGCCGTAGACGGCCCGCAGCCCGGTGCGGTGCCGGACGGGCAGCAGCCGCGCCGCGACGGGGAAGTTCTCCCGCGCGGCGAGCCGGTCCAGCGCGCGGTCGTGCTCGTCGGCGCTCCAGGGCGATTCAATGATCACCTTCATGGGATCGACCGGACCGGCACTAGAGAAACTCTGGCCAAGGTATGGACTTCTTGAAACGCGGCGTGCCGGACCCGGACCGTTCCCGAGCCGGAGTCGCCCCGAGGGTTGACCTTGACCCCGCCGACGTGCGATAACAATGTTACGTCTAGAAAACGCCGTTACTGCAGGGAGGGTCGATGGCGGGCAACGCCACAACCGGCACCGCGGCTCCGAGCGCGTTCGAGCTGGCGCAGCGGCAGGGCGACGAGGCGATCCGCACCACGCTGCTGGACGCCGCCAGCCGCCTCCTGGCCGCCGAGGGCCCGCAGGCGCTCGCGCTGCGCCGGATCGCCGCCGAAGTCGGCTGCTCCACCACCGTCCTGTACCGCATGTTCGGCGGCAAGGCCGGGCTCACCGAGGCCCTCTACATCGAGGGCTTCCAGCGGTTCCGCAGGTGCCTCGCCGCCGTCCCCCACGACCCCGACCCACGCGTCCACCTCCGCGAACTCGGGCTCGCCTACCGGGACAACGCGCTCGCCGAACGCAACTACTACGGGCTGATGTTCGGCGAGCCGGTCCCCGGGTTCCAGCCAGGCGAGAAGGCCCTGCTCACCGCGCTGTCCGCCTACACGATCCTGGAGGACGCGGTGGCCGCCTGCGCCGCCGCGGGCCTGCTCACCGACGCCGACCCGCGGCACGTCGCCGTGTCGTTCTGGGCGAGCGTCCACGGATTCGTCAGCCTCGAACTCAACGGCCACCTGCCCGACGCGGACGCGATCCTCGACACCCTCATGCTGGGCATATCGTCCGGCTTCTTCGTCACCCCCCGGAAGTGAGGTCACCATGGCCAACCCGTACCTGGAAGGGCTTCTCGCGCCCGTCACCGAGGAGGTCACCGTCCATGACCTGCCCGTCACCGGGCGGATCCCGTCCGGGCTGCGCGGCCGCTACCTGCGCATCGGGCCGAACCCGCTCGAGATCGGAGACGATTCGTCCTACCACTGGTTCCTCGGCGACGGCATGGTGCACGGCATCCGCCTCCGCGACGGCCGCGCGGAGTGGTACCGCAACCGCTGGGTCCGCTCGCAGAAGGTGGCGGAGAATCTCGGCGAGCGATGGCCCGCCGGTCCCGTGGTCGAGGACTTCGACTTCGCCCCCAACACCCACGTGATCCAGCACGCCGGAGACACCCTCGCGCTCGTCGAGGCCGGGGCCAGGCCGTACCGGCTCGACCACGAACTGAACACGCTGGGCCCATGCGACTTCGGCGGAACCCTCAAGGGCGGCTACACGGCCCACCCCAAGGAGGATCCCGCCACGGGCGAACTGCACGCCATCGGGTACTTCTTCGGCTGGGAGCACCTGGAGTACACGGTCCGGAGCGCGGCCGGCGAGATCGTCCGCTCGGTGGAGATCCCGGTGCCGGACGGCCCGATGGTCCACGACTTCGCGCTCACGGAGAAGTACGTCGTCATCTACGACCTGCCCATCACGTTCTCCATGGAGATGGCCGAAGCCGGGGCGGGCCTCCCGTACACGTGGAACGACGCCCATCCCGCACGCGTCGGCGTGATGCCGCGTGCCGGCGGCGCCGACGACGTGCGCTGGATCGACATCCCGCCCTGCTGGGTCTTCCACACCCTCAACGCCTACGACGACGGTGACCGCGTGGTCGTGGACCTGGTCCGCTTCCCGAGCTTCATGCACGGCGGCAAGCTGGAGGGCAACCCGCCTCCGGCGCTGGACCGCTGGACGATCGACCCCGCCGCGGGGAAGGCCGTCCAGGAGACCATCGACGACCGTGCCCAGGAGTTCCCGCGCATGGACGAGCGGCTCGTCACGCGCCGCCACCGGTACGGCTACACCGTGGCCGAGAACGTGGCCGAGAACGTCGTCGGGAACGAGGGCGGCGGGGGCCTGATGAAGCACGACTACGAGCGCGGATCGGCCGAGACGCGGCTGTTCCCGGCCGGCGCCGGTGTCGGGGAGGCCGTCTTCATCCCGTCCGCGCCCGACTCCGCCGAGGACGACGGCTACCTGATGACCCTGGCGTTCGATCCCGCCCGGCAGGCCACCGACCTGGTCATCATCGCTTCGCAGGACTTCACCGGCGAACCCGTCGCCACCGTCCACCTCCCGGTCCGCGTCCCCCTGGGCTTCCACGGCTCCTGGGCCCCCGACCTCGGCTGAGCCTCAGGGCACGCGGGGGAGAAGCCGGAACGCCACGTCGAGAGGGCGGCCGCCAGTCGCGGGCGACGGCGTCCACTTTGCCGCGGGTCGTTAGCATCGGGGGATGCCGACCCATGAGCGTGAGATCACCGAGGCCGTGGATCTGTGCCTGCCGAACGGGCGGCTGAACCCGGAGGCGGTGGGCTGGACGCGGCGGCCGCTGCACCGGGCCAACCTGCGCGGCTGGGGGCGGGCCAAGCGCTGGGAGTACTGGGGCATCGTCACGCCCCGGCACATCATCGGGCTCGTGGCCTCGTCGCTGGACTACGCCGGGGTGCACGGCGTGTGGGTGCTGGATCGCGAGACCGGCGAGGAGGTCGCCAAGGACGCGGTCGTGCCGCTCGCGCGGGGCGCCGTCTTCCCCGACCGCAGCGGTGCGGGGGAGGCGTCAGTGCGCGGCGGGGGAGTGGCGGTCGGCGTGCGGCAGCGTCCCGGCGGGTCCCGGCTGCGGGCCCTCGCGCCCGGCGTGGGCTTCGGTCTCGACGCCGAGATCTCGCTGCCGGACGGTCACGAGTCGCTGGGAGTGGTGATCCCGTGGGGGCGCCGGCGGTTCCAGTACACGCTGAAGGACGTCGGGCGGCCGGTGACCGGGTCGCTGCGGCTCCCGTCCGGCGAGCACGAGATCGGGGAGGGCGCGTTCGCGGTCCTTGACCACGGGCGCGGCAAATGGCCGTACCGGATGACGTGGAACTGGGCGGCGGCGAGCGGGCCGGGGCTGGCGCTGCAGTTCGGCGGCAAGTGGACGGACGGCACCGGCATGACGGAGAACGCGGTGTTCGTCGACGGGCGCCTGCACAAGATCGGCGAAGAGCTCGACTGGAACTACGACCGTACCGACTGGATGCGTCCCTGGACGATCAGCGGCAGCCGGGTCGAGGTCGAGTTCCGCCCGTTCCACGAGAAGGTCGCGCGCACCGAGCTGGGCATCGTCGGCACCGACACCCACCAGTGCTTCGGGCACTTCAGCGGGCGCGTGCAGGCCGACGACGGGACGTGGATCGACGTCGACGGCCTCACCGGGTGGGCGGAGGAGGCCCGCCAGCGCTGGTGAGGCGGAGCCGGGCGTTGACCGAGCGCACCAGGTCCACGGGGAGCTTGCACACCTCGCGGTCGTAGGTGAGCAGGCCGTTCAGCTCGTCCTCGACGTCGGAGAGCTGGGTGTAGACGGTCGCGCTGAGACCTCGCGGGATCGCCGGGACGATCTGCTGCGCGTGCAGCCGGGTGAACGCGGCCCCGAGGCGTTCGGGGGAGTCGTAGCGCTTGTAGCCGAAGTCCTTGTCGTTGAAGGCGTGGCCGTCCGTCCGCAGGTTGTATCCGCCGTATTCGGACAGGACGAGCACGCGCGGGTCGGTCCGGCGGGGCACGCGGAAACGCCGGAAGTAGACGTGCAGGCTGCGCAGGTCGCCCGCGCCCTGGTCGTGCCAGCCGCTCGCGTGGTCCACGGTCCGGGTGGGGTCGAGCGCCTTGACCTCGGCGGCGATCTCGGCCGCGTCGAACTGGCCCCAGCCTTCGTTGAACGGCACCCAGACGGCGATGCTCACGACGTTGCGGAGATGCTCGACGGTCTCCCGCGTCTCCTCGCGGAACCGTTGGCGGCCGCCGGCGTCGTCGCGGCCGAACCGGGCGTGCCTGCCGTCGCTCAGCCGCAGCGGCGAGACGGCCGGTGCGGTGATGACCTCCGGGCGGTACGGGCCACCGCCGTTGACCATGTCCTGCCAAACGAGGATGCCGAGGCGGTCGCAGTGGTGGTACCAGCGCAGCGGCTCCACCTTGATGTGCTTGCGCAGCATGGTGAAGCCGAGCCGCTTCATCGTGGCGATGTCGTGCACCATCGCCTCGTCGGACGGCGGGGTGTACATGCCGTCCGGCCAGTAGCCCTGGTCGAGGATCCCGGCGTGGAAGTACGGGCGGCCGTTGAGCAGCAGCCGCGGCACGCCGTGCTCGTCGGGGCCGACGCCGAACGACCGCATGCCGACGTAGCCGTCGACGCGGTCGTCGCCGAGCCGGACCGTGATGTCGTAGAGGAAGGGGTCTTCGGGGCTCCACGGGCGGACGTCCGGTATCGGGATCCGGACCGCCTCGTTCGGGATCGCGCCGGCGCGGGCGACGACCTCGCCGCCCGCGTGGACCTCGATGCGGGCCTGCCGGTCCGCATCGGCGTGGACCGTCACTTCGACCGATGACTCGTCCAGGTGTGGGACGAGCGTCAGCCGCTCGACGTGGATCTCCGGCACGCACTCGATCCACACCGTCTGCCAGATGCCGGACTGCGCGGTGTACCAGATGCCGCCGCGCTTGAGCTTCTGCTTCCCCCACCCGCGGTCGCCGGTGTCGGACGGGTCGCGCACCTCGACGACGAGCACGCCGGACCCGTCCCGCAGGGCGTCGGTGATGTCGAAGCAGAACGGCAGGTAGCCGCCCTCGTGGCGGCCCACCTCGCTGTCGTTGACGAGAACCCGGCAGGTCTGGTCGACCGCGCCGAAATGCAGCAGGACGCGGTGCCCTTCGGGACGGAACCCGTCCGGGATGCCGACGGTGCGCCGGTACCAGAGCGTCTCGTCCGGGAGGAGCTGCCGCCCGACGCCCGACAGCGGCGACTCGGGCGAGAACGGCACGATGATCTGGCCGTCGTACTCCGCCGGCTCCCGCCCGTCCTGGCCTGCGAACGCGTACTCCCAGCGTCCGTTCAGGTTGAGGTGGCCGGCGCGGACGAGTTGTGGCCGCGGGTACTCGGGAAGCACCGCGTCCGGGTCGAGCGCGGAGCCCCACCGCGTCAGCAGCGTCATGCGACGGCCTCCCTCTCCTTCTTGGCCGCGTCCCGCCGCAGCGCGAGCACCGGCGGGACGATCAGCACCAGCACCGCCGCCGCGGCCAGGAAGATCGCCGGGGTCGGCACGTGCTTGAGGACGCCCAGGTCCTCGTAGCGCTCGTCGGCCCCCTTGATGACCGCGGCACCGAGATACGGTCCGATGATCATAGGGATGAGGATGGCGAACACCATCCGCAGTCCCTGGACGTGCCCGGCCCGCCCGGGCGGCGTGTAGTCCCGGACGAGCGCGCCGACGGGGGCCAGCACGAGCATGAACCCCGACATCAGCACCAGCCCGGCGCCCATCACCGCGATCATGTCGCGGGCGAGCGGCATCAGCAGCAGCCCTGCCCCGTACACCGCGATCGCCGGTGCGAGGAACCGTACCTTCCCGACCCGGTCGATGACCCGCCCGAACGCGACGCTGACGGCGGACGCGCCGGTCAGCACGACCGCCAGCACCAGCGCGTAGCCGGCGATGTCGAGGTACCGCTCCAGGTAGATGATCAGGTACGGCAGGAAGACCTGCGTGGAGATGCCCCACACGCACCACGCGGACAGCGCGAAGTACAGACCGGGGTTGGCCCGCATGGCGCTGGGACGCAGGCCGTGCACGAGGGCGTTCAGGTATCCCTCGCTCTGCCGCTTCACCGGCTGGTCCTGGACGAACAACCACGCCACGACCCCGGCCGCCGCGATGATCAGCCCGATGACGAGGAAGAACAGCGACCACCGGCCGTCCCGCGTCAGCCAGTCGAAGCCGCCGAACACCACCAGCATCGACATCAGCGGCATGATCGCCAGCACCGCCTCGACCCGCCCGCGGTTCCGCGTCCGCGTCACGTCCGTCGTCCACGCCTGGAACGCCGCGTCGTTCGCGCCCGAGCCGAGGAACGACATCACGCAGTCGAGCAGGATGATGGTGATCACGGCGACCGCGACGGCGTCGGCCACGGGCGCGACCGCCGCCATGGAATCGACGCTGACCAGCCCGAACGCCGCCGTGCACAGCCCCCAGACGACGTATCCGCCGGCGATGAAGGCGCGGCGGCGTCCCAGCCGGTCCGACAGCGCCCCGATCGTCAGCGTCGCCACCGTGGCCGCGGCCGCGCTCGCCGCGACCATCGCCGCGATCACGTCGGGGTTCCCGCTGATCTCCTCGTGGACGAACACGTTGAGGTACATGTTCTCGACCGTCCAGGCGAGCTGCCCGACGAAACCGAGCACGATCAGCATCGTCCAGACCCGCCGCCCCAGCGGAACGGCCTTATCGCTCGTCACAGGAGGGAACGGTACAAGGGGTACTTACTGGATGGCCCACCCGAGGTGTTCCTCCAGGTGGGCGGCGACGCCGGGCCGGGCCTCTTAACGTCCTTTCAGCGTTCCCTTAAGCCTCGGATAAGCGGGCGAACGCGGTGTCCCGGTGGACCTCTCCGGGCGGCGGACGAGATTAGTGTGTCGTGATGACCGATGGCCGGCGACCGGTCAGCGGCGCCCGGCCCGGCGTCCCCCGCGGCGGGCCGTCCGCCGCGAGGCCGGCTTGGGAGCGGTGCGCAGCCACATCTCGATCTGGGCGCCGCCCAGCGGGGAGTCGCCCGCGCGCAGCGAACCGCCGGTGGACTCGGCCAGGCGCCGGGCGATGTCCAGGCCCAGCCCCGTGGACCCGGCGCCGCTGGCGCCGCGCCGCAGCGCCGCCTCGACGTCGGCGATGCCGGGACCGGCGTCGCCGAACAGCAGGCCGGTGGAGTTGCGGCCGCGATGGACGGTGAGACGGAAGGCGGTGCCGTGCGGCGTGTGCCGGAAGATGTTGCCCATCAGCGCGTCCAGCGCGGCGGCCAGGTCGGCCTCGGCGACCGGGACCGGCGCCGGCTCGCCGGCGCCCACCAGATCCCAGCCGCGGTCCTGGTCCTCGGCGAGCGCCGACCAGAACTCCAGCCGCCGGCGGGTCACCTCGGCCGCGTCGCAGCCCGCCGCCGGCCGGGTCGCCTTCCCGCCGGACGGTCCGGCGGGCCGCCGCGCGGTGGCGATGATGTCGTCCACCGCCGTCTCCAGCCGTTCCAGCGCGCTGCGGCTCTGCGCCAGGCGGGCCGGGTCGCCGGGGTTGGCGGCGAGCCCGTCGAGGTCGACCCGCAGGGCCGTCAGCGGGGTCCGCAGCCGGTGCGACAGGTCGGCGCCGGCCTCCCGTTCGGCCGCCAGCAGCCGGGCCAGCCGGTCGGCCATGTCGTTGAACGCCTCGCCCGCCGCGCGCAGCTCCGCCGGTCCCTGCGGATCGACGCGCGCCGCGAGGTCGCCTTTGGCGACGTGGGTGACCGCGCGGACGAGCCGGTCGGTGGCCCCCACCATCCGCTTGGCCAGCCGGTCGGCCATCGCCACCGACACCAGCACCAGCGCGAGCGCGACCAGGGCGAGGATCGCCCAGGACCTCGCGACGCCCCGGCTCAGCTCGCCCTGCGGCACGAACACCTCGATGACCGCCGGTTCGGCGGCCTCCAGCAGCACCGGGCGCAGCAGCACCTTCCCGCCCGGCGCCCCGACGGTGGAGGTGCGCCGCAGCCGCCGTGCCGCGTCCAGGTCCCCGGGCGGGGCGTGGGGGGACCCGAGCACCTCGCCGGTGGGCAGGTGGAGCGCGAGCCGTCCCGCCGTCCCGGCGGGAACCGAGCCGACCGCGTCGTTCAGCGCGGCAGGGTCGGCGGTCACCGACAGCACCGGGACCAGCGAGGCCGCCTGCCGTTCGGCCGCGTTCAGCGCCCGGTCGTGCGCCATCTGGCCGTTCAGCAGCCCCAGCGGGACGACGAACGACAGCGCCACCATCGCCGTCACCGCCGTCGCGATGCGCGCCAGTGCCGTTCTCATCCCGCACACCCTCCCGTCTGGCCCGGCCACGGACTGACCGTGTGAGAAGCGAAAGATATGCCCTATGACAGGAATGAGGCCCATGCGAGCTCGAATCGGTTTCACGGCGGTGTGGGTCGCCACCACGGCCGCCGGCATCGCGATCAGCTGGACCGGCGTGGGCGGCGCGGTCCGCGGGACCGCCCTGGGAACGCCCGACGTGGCGGCGGAGGTCCCCGTCCTGCAAGGCCGGCCGCCTGCCGGCCCCTCCGCCGGGTCGTCCGCTGAAGCCTCTCCCTCCGCGTCGCCGTCCGCGTCCCCGGGCCGCTCCGGGGCCGACGCCGCGCCCACCCCCACGCCCGAGGGCGAGCGGCCGGCGGCCCCCGAGGCGTCGCGGAAGCCCGGTGAGAAGGTGCGCACGTACACGGTCAAGTCCGGACGCGTGGTGCTCGCCCTGTCCGGCGACGCGGCGCGGCTGGTGTCCGCCACGCCCGACGACGGCTTCCAGGCCAAGGTGTGGAAGCAGTCCAAATGGCTGCGCGTCGACCTGACCGATGACGTCCACGGCTCGGCCGTGTTCGCGAAATGGAACGGCCACCCGCCGCTCATCCAGGTCTACGAGTACTGAGCCGATGCGGGGGCAAGTGGTATTGACCAGTTGATCAGGACTCAATTACTGTTGCCCACCATGAGAACGGGCAGGCGAGAGGCGTTCAGCGTTCGATTCGCTCGCGAAGTTCTTCCGGATGGAGGGCGCGACGAGGGCTCGCGCACATACCAATCGGCGGCACGTCCCGTCCGCCTGGGGGCGGTGCAGGCGTCGTCTACTGGTACGGAAGCCCGGCGCTCCCCACGGGAGCCACTAATTGGTCCTTACCAATTTACGGAGCGTGGCTCGGTGAATCGGCGGCCGATCCGTCGCCATGCCGTTCAGAAACGGGAGGGAACGTCGTGAACGGACGTTGGAAGGTTCCGGTGGCGGTCGCGGCGGTGGCCGCGGTGAGCGCCTCCCCAGCGGCGCAGGCCGTCGCGGTCGCGCAGTCGTCGCCTGTGCCGCGCGAGGGCTGGGTCCTGGTGGCGCAGGAGGGGTTCAGCCGGCCGCTGACCGTGGACGACGCTCCATGGCGTCTGGATCCGCAGGGAGCCGGCAGCCCGTGGCACGTCGACCAGTTCGACGACGACGGCGAGGTGTGGAAGAACATCAGCGGGCCCGCCTTCGAGGAGGGGCTCAACTCACTGAACGTGTTCCGCAAGCGCGTGGAGTTCGGGAAGCGGGGCTGGCTGACCGCTGAGATCGCCGCCGTCGACAAGGACAAGGACGGCCGTCCCGACTCCCAGCCGGGCCTGTCGACCGCGCGGCTGCCGGGCGGGGAGAAGGTCGCGCAGCTGTCCGAGCCGAGCTGGGACGCCGGGGTGCTGATCCGGCCCACCAGGCCGCTGCCCCCGCGCTACCGGGTGGAGATGACGCTGCGCGGGATCGACTTCGGCGGCAAGCGCGACGGCAGTTTCGAATACGACGGCAAGTACAACGGCTACACGCAGGAACCGTGCAAGACCGGCTATCCCTGGACATTCCAGGGCGCGCTGCCTGGCAAGACGCGCTGCGAGTACGGCGACGTCCGCCAGGAGAACGGCTTCTACTACATGACGATCCTCGACTACGCCACCCCGGCGCCGCACAGCAACCCGGGCATCCACTACCGGCGCAAGGTCATCATGGACGGGTACTTCAGCAACGCCCGCTGGTCCCAGAACAACGGTGTCTGCAATCCGAAGACCGGCGAGATCTACGGGGCGCCGGAGGGGACGTTCAACGGGGTCAACGCGATCTTCCCGCGCGGCGACAAGATCACCCGCAACAACAACGTGGGCACCGAGTACTACTACAAGACCGCCTGCGGAAACTACTCGGGCGACGGGACGTTCGGCCCCGACGGCAAGTACCGGGACCTGCTCACCAGCGCCGAGCTCCAGCCGGAGCTGATGCCGCAGGCGTCCTACCGGTTCGCGGTCGAACGCGGCGCCACCGGCTACACCGTCGAGATGAGCGGCCCGTTCCGCCACATCGGGCAGGCCACACTCCGGTACCACCACGCCTTCGTCGAGGACGGCCGGCCGCTCTGGCACTACAACCAGACCCCCGGTGAGTACGACGGCCGGTTCGACCAGCAGATCACGCACAAGGGCCCGGCCGGGACCTACACCACCGAGCACACCTGGCCCGCGGGCTCGGCCTACCCCGACTCCTTCATCATCGGCGACCCGCACCTCAACTACTACGAGGGCTCGGCGAAGATCGACGACATCCGCCTCTACGTCCCCAAGAAGTGAGACGCCCGGCCGCGGTGCAGGGGGGCACCTGTCGGCGTGGCGGTGTGGTGCGCCACGCCCTGCCCTCCGGGCCGGACACGTCGGCAGATCCGCCGGTCAGTCGGGCGCCGCCAGCATGACGCCGACGCCGCGCACGGTGTGCAGATAGCGCGGCGTCGCGGCGCGTTCCCCCATCTTGCGGCGCAGCCAGGACAGGTGGACGTCGATGGTCTGGTCGTCTCCGTAGGGCTGCCGCCACACCTCGCTCAGCAGTTCGCGCCGCGTCACCACCCGCCCGGCGTTGCGCGCCAGGAAAGCCAGCATGTCGAATTCCAGGCGCGACAGCTGAAGGACGGCCTCGCCCAGTCTCGCCTGCCGCCGGTCGGGGTCGATATTCAATTCTCCGACCACCAGGGATTTCTGCCGGTGTTCCGTCCGCGTCCGCCGGAGCACCGCCTCGATCCGGGCATGCAGATGACCGGCGGAGAAAGGCTTGACCAGATAATCGTCGGCCCCCGATTCCAGCAGCCGGATGATCTCCGGTTCGCCGTCCCGGGCCGTCGCCACGATCACCGGGACGTCCGAGACCGCGCGCAGCATCTTCAGTGCCTCACCGCCGTCGAGGTCGGGCAGCCCCAGGTCAAGGACGACGACGTCGGGTGCGTGCGCGGCCGCGTCCCGCAGCGCGTCCAGGGCCCGGCCGGCGCTGCGCACCGCATGTCCCAAATCCCGGAGTTCCCGCAGAAACGCCTGCCGGACATGGTCGTCGTCTTCCACCAGCAACACGGTAGCCACGGTCGGACAATATCCCATTAAGTGCGGACCTAAAGAGCGGTTCGAAAGGTTCGCCGATGGCTTCGACAAGGCGGTCGCGGCGCCATGACCGGATCGCCGGGCATGGGTTTCGCCGGGCGGAGCGGGGCCGTCGTGCCCGTTCCGCCCGGCGGTGGGAAGTCCCCGGAAAGCCCGTCCGGCCTCAGCCGTTGAGCAGGCCGAGCATCTGCCGGATCTGGTCGGTCCGGGACTCCTTGACGCGCTTGGCGAACGCCTTGGCGTCGGCGTTGCCGCCCTTGCTCAGTTCCGTGTCGGCCATCTCCACCGCGCCGTGCTGATGCCCGACGAACAGGTTGAGGAACGCCGGTTCGAATCCCGCGCCGGTGGTCTGCTTCAGGGTCCTGATCTCCTTGGCGCCGGTGGCCGGCATGCCGCCATGGGCGGCGTGCGCGCCCGCCGGATGATCGCTCGTGAGGGGCTTCGACCACGTGCGGAGCCAGGAGCTCATCGTCTTGACCTCTTCGGACTGCGTCGCAGCGACGGCCGCGGCGAGATTGCGCACCTTGGTGCCCTGGGCGCGCTCGGCGGCCACCCGGGCCATCTCCACGCCCTGCTTGTGGTGCGCGATCATCATCTGCAGGAACATCACGTCGTGGTCGTTGTACCCGGCCGAGGCCGGCGCGTCCGAGGCGGCGCCCACCGGCTCGGACGACCCGTGCCCTTCGTGGCCGCCGCCGCACGCCGTCAGCAGCAGGGGAACGAGGAGCACGGCCGGCAGCACGGCGCGGCGGCGGGCGCGGGTGCTCACAGCGGGAGCCACAGGGCCGGGGTGAACTCGGGCTCCCAGCTGCGGATCGTCGTGTGGGCCTGGCGGCAGCGGTACCGGGTGCCGTTGTAGGTGACCTCGTCGCCGATCGCGTACGTGGCGCCCGCCTTCCAGGCTTCACCGTCGGCCGGGGCGCCGGTCGGCTCGGGCCGCGTCGGCTCGGGTGCGGACGGCGTGGCCGTCGGGCCGGACGTGGGCTCCGCCGTGGGCTCGGGGGAGGCCGAGTCCGGCGGCTGCGTCCCGGAGCCGCCGCCGACGTTCAGGTCGACGCAGTTGTAGAACGCCATCGGGGTGTCGCCGATGTTCCACACCGCGAGGACCTTCTGCCTGCCGGGGAAGTCGCCGAGGTCGACCTGGTGCGTCACGACCGAGTCCGGGATCTGGTTGCCGTCGTCGAAGACGGCCACGCGCGTGCCGCCGACGAAGTACTCCCAGGTGCTGGTGCGGTGGCGTGCGGTGAGGGTCCAGCTGAACGTCACCGTGCTGCCGACCGACTTCGCCGGCCAGTTGCGGCTCTCGTCGGACAGCACCGCGAACTGGCTGAGGCCTCCATGGCAGTTCTTCTGCCCCTTCGGGCCTTCGACGCTTTGCGGTTCGAATTGAATGGGACCGCAGTCGGGCACGGCACCCGCGGCGCACAGAGCCTGCCGGCTCGGCGGCGATGAAATGTAGCCGTGCGCAGCGGCGGACCCGGCGGTGAACACTGTTCCGCCGGTGGCGGCGAGAATGGCGAGTGGGTAGGCGATGGTCCTGCGCATACAGGCCGTCCTCCATTGTCCTGACGGTTCGGCCGCCGAAATCCGAGGCGGCCTTGATTGGTGTCAGGACATTAGCTTCGACTCTCCTAAGACCGCCTTAACGACCAGGGAAGCACTCGTCAATCCTCTGGGCTCGGTGACCGGGGAGGCCGCGGGCTGAGCCCCGCCACGGCCAGCCGGAACAGCCGGTCCGCTCGGGCGGCGGGGTCGGGATGGTGCTCCGTGGCCAGGACGATGCCGACGATCAGCGTGATCAGGTCCGTGACGGTGACGTCCGCCGCCATCGCGCCGTCCCGCACGGCATGGTGCAGCAGCGGGGCGGCCGCCTCCTCCAGTGCCGCCGAGCAGCCGTTCTCCTGCACCGGCTCGGTCTCCTCGCCGTCGTAGGCCAGCGCGGCGGCCAGTCCCCGGACGGAAACGCAGTAGGCGACGACGTCGTCCAGCCATTCCAGGAGCGCGTCGCGGCCGTCGCCCCGGCCGGTCAGGTCGCGGGCGCGAACGCACAGGGCCTCGATGCGCTCCCGGGAAACCGCTTCGAGCAGCGCGCGGCGCGAGGGGAAATGCCGGCGCACGGTCGCCGAGCCGACCCCGGCGGTGCGGGCGATCTGCTCCAGGGAGGCCGCGGCGCCGTGGGCGGCGACCTCCTCCTCGGCCACGGCGAGAATCCGCGCGTAGTTGCGCCGGGCGTCGGCGCGCTGGCGCTCGGGCATGGCGTCTCCTCCGGACTTGGCTCATGGATTTGGCTAAATGGCGGGGCCCGCCGTATCGTACCCGAGCGTAAGTGGCGGCCCCCGCCACTTAGTGTGAACGACTATCGGAGGAGCAGCATGTCCACAGCCTTCGCGCCCGTTCTGGTCACCGGTGCCACCGGCAGGCAGGGCGGCGCCACCGCGCGCGCCCTGCTCGCGGCGGGCGTGCCCGTCCGGGCCCTGGTCCGCGATCCGGCCGGGGAGCGGGCCGGGGCCGTCGAGGCGCTCGGAGCCGAACTCGTCGGCGGCGACCTTAACGACCGCGATTCCGTCGTCCGGGCCGCCGAGGGCGCCCGTGCCGTCTTCTCCGTGCAGATGCCCGCCGGGACCGCCGATGGCTTCGATTTCGACGGGGAGGTGGCCCAGGGCGTCAACCTCATCGAGGGGGCGAAGGCCGCCGGAGTGCCGCAGTTCGTGCACACGTCCGTCACCGGCGCCGGCCAGCACACGCAGACCCCCGGCTGGGCCGAAGGGCGCTGGGCCTCCATGGAGCCGACCCTGAGCGCCAAGAGCGCGATCCAGGACCGGGTCCGCACGGCCGGGTTCGCCCACTGGACGCTTCTCAAGCCGGGCTTCTTCATGGAGAACTTCCTGCCGTCCATGGCGTTCCTGTTCCCGCGCGGCCTCCACGGCGGCCTTGTGAGCGTCCTGAACCCTGGGACCCGGCTGTCCCTCGTCGCGGTGGACGACATCGGCGCCGCGGCCGCCGCGGCGGTCGCCGAGCCCGGACGATTCGACGGGGTCGAGCTGGAACTGGCGAGTGAGCACCTGTCGATGACGGAGATCGCCGAGGTCCTCTCCCGGGTTCTGGGCAGGCATCTGCCCGCGCCGGACATGACCGAGGAGGAGGCCTTCGCCGCCGGGATGCCGGCGATGGGCGCCGGGCACGAGTGGCTGAACGTCGCCCCCCAGCCGGGACGCCCGGAGTACGCGAGGGCACTCGGCATTCCGCTCACGTCCTTCGACGCATGGGCGCGCAAGCACATGCGGGCCGATGCCTGAGCCCTCAGGGGGACGGGTACGGGAGGAGATCCGCGTCGATCTCCTCCCAGCGCGCCGCCAGGTCCTTGAGGACGCCGGGGTTGCGTGCGGCGAGGTTCGCCTGCTCGCGGGGATCGGACCGCAGGTCGTACAGGGCGTCGCTGCCGGACGCGCGCAGGTACTTCCACCGCCCCCTGCGCAGCGCCCGCGAACTCCGCGTCCGCCAGAAGAGGTCGTGGCCCGGGGGCCGGGCGCCGTCCAGCAGGTACGGGGCGAGGCTGCGGCCGTCCAGCGGGTGGCTCGCAGCGGGCTCCACCCGGGCGGCGCCGAAGATGGTGGCGGTCCAGTCCTGGGTGCTGACCGGCACCCCGCTGACCTGGCGGGGCCGGATGCGCGCGGGCCAGCGCAGGATGGTGGGCACCCGGATGCCGCCCTCGTTCAGGCTCGCCTTCGCCCCGGTCAGCGGCCACGTGTACGACCAGCGCTCGCCGCCGTTGTCGCTGGCGAACAGCACGAGCGTGCCGCGTTCCTGACCGGTGTCGCGCAGCGCCTTCAGCACCCGGCCGATCCCGGTGTCGAGCGCCTCGACCATCCGGCGGTAGGTGTCGAGTGACCCGCCGTCGTCGTGCCGCAGGGCCCGCCGGTCGCCCGCTTCGATCCGGGCGGTGATCTCCTTGCTGACCGCCCGGTCGCCCGGCGCCTCCCACGGCCAGTGCGGGGCGGTGAAGTTGAGGTTCAGCAGCCACGGCCCGTCGTGCCGGTCCCGGACGAACGCGGCGGCGCGGTCGGCGATCGTCTCGGTGTAGTACCCGAGCGACTCAGTGGGCACCTCGCCCTCGTACAGGTCGAGCCCGCGAGAGCTGAGCTTGGAGTAGTAGTCGACGGCGCCCGACATGTTGCCGAAGAAGGTGTCCCAGCCCGACTTCAGCGGGCTGAACCACGGCAGGAAGCCGCAGTGCCACTTGCCGAACATCGCGGTCTCGTAGCCCGCGCCCTTGAGGAGAGAGGCGAGCGTGGGGTGCTCGGGCGGGATGCCGATCTGCTCGGCGGGCGTGCCGATCGGCTCCTCGAGGCCGCCGCGGAGGCGTCCGGGGTAGCGGCCGGTGTAGAGCCCGAACCTGGTCGGCGAGCACACGGCCGCCGCCGAGTACCCGTCGGTGAACCGCACCCCGCCGGACGCCAGCCGGTCCAGGCTCGGCGTGCGGATGTGCGTTGAACCGAAGCAGCCGAGGTCGGCCCAGCCCAGGTCGTCCCCCAGGATGACCAGCACGTTCGGCCGGTCCCTCCGGTCGCCCCGGCCGTCCGGGACGGACGTGAACGCGCGCTCCCGCGCCTGCGCGCTCGCCCCGCCCAGGGCGGGCGCCGCCGCCGCGGCGGCGGCTGCCGCGACGGCGCCTCTCCGGCTGATACCGCTCACTTGAACCACACCTTTCCTACCAAGTGACTAATAAGACCAAAATAGTAGGCAATAGATGATCATTCGGCAAGGCGGGTGGTCGGACGGTGGTCGGCGGCCGTACGGGGTGCAAGTAGCTTGATATCGAGATAAATTGGAGATAGCTTGACGTCAAGAGAAAAGCCGCCGAAGTTAGGGGAGCCTGATTCCCGGTCAGAAGCCCGACTAAGGCAGGATCGAGTAGGCGAGCACCCGCCGCGCCGCGCCGCGCGCCGCGCGCCGGCCACGGCGGCGGGCACACTGAAGATCGAAGACGAAAGCGCCGCGCTCATGTCCCGGACCGGACGCGCGGTGGTGACGGAGGAGGAGTCCGTGTCCGCGAACAGCTTCGGCAGCCGTGACAAGCTGCAAGTAGGCGACAAGTCGTATGACATCTACCGGCTGGACGCCGTCGAGGGCTCGGCCCGTCTTCCGTACAGCCTGAAGGTGCTCCTGGAGAACCTGCTGCGCACCGAGGACGGCGCGAACGTCACGGCCGACCACATCCGCGCGCTGGCGGGCTGGGACTCGAAGGCCGAGCCGAGCAAGGAGATCCAGTTCACCCCGGCCCGCGTGATCATGCAGGACTTCACCGGCGTGCCGTGCGTGGTGGACCTCGCCACGATGCGCGAGGCCGTCCGTGAACTGGGCGGGGACGCGAGCAACATCAACCCCCTCGCCCCGGCCGAGATGGTCATCGACCACTCCGTCATCGTCGATTACTTTGGCACCGCGCAGGCGTTCGAGCGCAACGTGGAGCGGGAGTACGAGCGAAACCGGGAGCGCTACCAGTTCCTGCGCTGGGGGCAGACCGCGTTCGACGAGTTCAAGGTCGTCCCGCCCGGCACCGGCATCGTCCACCAGGTCAACATCGAGCACCTGGCGCGCGTGGTGTTCGACCGCAACGGCGCCGCCTACCCCGACACGTGCGTCGGCACCGACTCGCACACCACCATGCAGAACGGCATCGGCGTCCTCGGCTGGGGCGTGGGCGGCATCGAGGCCGAGGCCGCGATGCTCGGCCAGCCGATCTCGATGCTCATCCCGCGCGTCGTCGGCTTCAAGCTGACCGGTGAGCTGCCCGCCGGCACCACGGCGACCGACCTGGTGCTGACCATCACCGAGATGCTGCGCGAGCACGGCGTCGTCGGCAAGTTCGTCGAGTTCTACGGCGAGGGCGTGCAGGCGCTGCCGCTGGCCAACCGCGCCACGATCGGCAACATGAGCCCCGAGTTCGGCTCGACCTGCGCGATCTTCCCGGTCGACGGCGAGACGCTGAAGTACCTGCGGCTGACCGGGCGCGACGAGGAGCAGATCGCGCTCGTCGAGGCGTACGCCAAGGCGCAGGGCATGTGGCTCGACCCGTCCGTCGAGCCCGAGTTCTCCGAGTACCTGGAGCTCGACCTCTCGGCGGTCGTCCCGTCGCTGGCCGGCCCGAAGCGCCCGCAGGACCGCATCTCCCTGTCCAACGCCAAGACGACCTGGCGGCGGGACGTGCAGAACTACGTCGAAAGCGTCCTAGGCGCGCTGGACGAGGCGTCCAACGAGAGCTTCCCGGCCTCCGACAGCCCGGCGATCCACCAGGAGACCGAGGGCGACAAGCCCCGGCACGTCGACGCCAACGGCTCCGGCCGCCCGCACCACCGCGTCCCGGTCACCCTCGACGACGGGACGAGCTTCGAGCTCGACCACGGGCACGTCGCCGTGGCCGCCATCACCTCCTGCACCAACACGTCCAACCCGTACGTGATGATCGGCGCGGCGCTGCTGGCCAGGAACGCCGTGGAGAAGGGCCTCACCCGCAAGCCGTGGGTCAAGACCTCCCTCGCGCCCGGGTCGCAGGTCGTCACCGACTACTACGAGCGCGCCGGCCTCACCCCGTACCTCGACAAGATCGGCTTCAACCTGGTCGGCTACGGCTGCACCACCTGCATCGGCAACACCGGGCCGCTGCAGCCGGAGATCTCCAAGGCCGTCAACGACAACGACCTCGCGGTCACCGCGGTGCTGTCCGGCAACCGCAACTTCGAGGGCCGCATCAGCCCCGACGTGAAGATGAACTACCTGGCGTCACCGCCGCTGGTCATCGCCTACGCACTCGCCGGGACGATGGACATCGACATCCTCAACGACCCCATCGCCGAGGGCACCGACGGCCCGGTCTACCTGCGCGACATCTGGCCCGAGCCGGACGAGGTGGCCTCCATCGTCGAGTCGTCCATCGGCCAGGACATGTTCACGCAGAGCTACGCCGACGTGTTCAAGGGCGACGAGCGCTGGACCGGCCTCGACATCCCGACCGGCGACCTGTTCGAGTGGGACCCCGACTCCACCTACGTGCGCAAGGCCCCGTACTTCGACGGCATGGGCGCCGAGCCGGAGCCGGTCACCGACGTCCACGGCGCCCGCGTCCTGGCGAAGCTGGGCGACTCGGTCACCACCGACCACATCTCCCCGGCCGGGGCGATCAAGGTCGGCACGCCCGCCGCCCAGTACCTCCAGGACAACGGCGTCGCGATCAAGGACTTCAACTCCTACGGCTCGCGCCGCGGCAACCACGAGGTCATGATCCGCGGGACGTTCGCCAACATCCGGCTCCGCAACCAGCTCCTGGACGACGTCGAGGGCGGCTACACCCGCGACTTCACCCAGCAGGGGGCGCCGCAGTCGTTCATCTACGACGCCTCGCGGAACTACATCGAGCAGGGCACCCCGCTCGTGGTCATCGCCGGCAAGGAGTACGGTTCCGGCTCGTCCCGCGACTGGGCCGCCAAGGGCACCGCGCTCCTCGGCGTCCGCGCGGTCATCGCCGAGTCCTACGAGCGCATCCACCGCTCGAACCTGATCGGTCTCGGCGTGCTGCCGCTGCAGTTCAAGGACGGCGACTCCGCCGAGTCCCTCGGCCTCACCGGCACCGAGACGTTCGACATCACCGGCGTCACCGCCATGAACCAGGGCGGCGTCCCCGACGAGGTCACGGTGAAGGCGGACGGCAAGGAGTTCACCGCCACCGTCCGCATCGACACCCCGGGCGAGGCGGACTACTACCGCAACGGCGGAATCCTCCAGTACGTCCTCCGCAACCTGATCCGCAAGTAGTCCGAGTCGGTCGCCGAGAGTGCCTCGTCCCCAAAGGGGCGGGGCACTCTCGCTTTCCCTGCTCACGCCGCTCCAACGAGCAGGTGGGTCACCTGCCTGTCACCTAGACTGGACACCGACAGACACCACTGTGGAGGGCGCATGCCTGCCGACGACGACGTCACCGTCACCGTCACCGTCAAACGCGAGGAACTCGACGCTGTCGCCGACAGGCTCGGTACGAGGTCGGACGCAGAGACGGTTCTGGCAAGCGTGCACGGGGCTGAAGTCTTCACAGAGTGGGTCGCCACCTCATTGAGGCAGCTGATCGATGCCGGCCGCCTGGCCGTTGCAGGTGAGCACGATCATGGTGTTGACCTCGTGGTGCTGGATTGGTCCGGGGAACGTTTCGCTATTCAGGTGAAGCCTCGGTCGCAATCTCATGAGGCGAGGGGGCAGGCGCTCCAGGTCCGTGCCATGTTGGATGATCTGGCCTCGAAGCTGCCTTCAGGTGATCTTCTGCTGAGCGTTTCGTCCGCAGGGCGGCCAGCAACAAGACGCCGCAGACGAGCGGTTCCAACGTCGGAGTTCATGGCGGAGTTCAAGGGTTTGCGGCCACTGGACCCGGAAAGGTTCCGAGCAGATATCGACGACGGCTTCGACACCGAGCCCGACGACCCCTACAAGCGAGCGCGCGGGTGACCGGCTCGCAACACCCGGAAGGGCTCGTTGATACGAACATCGTGATCCTTCCCGGCACCTCGATGCGGAGGAGCTTCCCGAGAGGATGTTGGTCAGCGCGATCACGATTGCCGAGCTTGCGCAGGCGCCCCACTTCACTGACGACCCGGTGGAACGAGCGGAGCGGATCGCCATGCTGACCAAGGCCGAGGCCATTTGGGACCCGTTGCCGTTTGATGACGATGCGGCCCGCAGCTATGCCCGCGTGGTCGCGGGGGTCCTTGCGATCGGACGGAAGCCCCGGGGGGGGGTTCAAGATCTGATGATCGCAGCGATTGCGCAGGCGAATGATCTTCCGCTGTACACAACCAATCCCGGCGACTTCAAGGGGCTTGAGGGACTGCTGGAGGTAATCGGAGTGACCAGGCCGCAGCTTGGCCTGTGAGTAGGGCGCACGAGCCGCCATGTGAGGGGGCTTGTAGTCAACGCCGCTGCGCCCGCCGTGGAGCACCCCGTATCGCGGCCGCGCGGGGTGGTGCCCGTCATTCCAGGACGGAGGGGCAAAAGTTCGGTCCCGCTACTACCGCAACGGCGGCATCCTCCAGTACGTCCTCCGCAACCTCATCCGCAAGTAACGGCCATCGTGAAACCACGTGCCAGGGTCTCGACGTACGCCACCTGCTGCATGTCCTCCAGCGTGGCGATCGTGAACGGGTGTGTGTTCCCCAGATGCGTCCCATCCGTGGAAACGATCTGGATCCGCATTCCCTCCCCGAACTTCGTAGCGAGGTGTTCGAGTTGCTCGACCATGACGTCCGGACTCCCGACGGGGCGATCAAGCGTCTGCACGGCCTGCTCGAAGAGCTCGCCGTCGCCGATCCTGACGCCACAGGGCGGGCCGTCCGCCTTCTCAGGGAACAGTCTCCGGCCGCCTCCTGATGGAGGTGCGTTCGATCAGTGGTCGATGGCCAGGCGGAGGCCGAAGCCTATGAACGCCACGCCGGTGAGCTGCTGGAGGCGGCGTTTGACGGCGGGACGCGTCAGGGCGCGGCGTGCGGCCGTGGCGGCGCCGACGACGAGCGCCAGCCACAGCAGGCCCTCGGCGGCGTGGATGGCGGCGAACAGCATGCTCGTCCAGAACACCGAGGCGCCGTCCGGGATGAACTGCGGCAGCAGGCTCATGTAGAAGACGCCGACCTTGGGGTTGAGCAGGTTCGAGGTGAGGCCGGTGCGGAAGGCGGCGACGCTGGACGTCTGCGTCTCCGCGGATTCGGAGATGTCCTGCGACCTGCGGCGGGCGTTCCACAGGGCCCGGCCGCCGAGCCACAGCAGGTAGCAGGCGCCCGCGATGCGCAGCGCGTCGAACGCGATCCGGGACGCGGCCAGCAGCGCGGTCAGCCCCACAGCGCTCGTCAGCGCCCAGCACATCAGGCCGGTGATCACGCCTGCCGAGGCAAGCACGCCGGTCCGGCGCCCGCCGGCCACGGTGCTGCGCAGGACGAGCATCGTGTCCACACCGGGCGTGATCGTCAGCAGCGCCGCCATGGCGGCGAAGGTGAGACATGCGGTCAGCATTGGGTAATGATCACCTGGTAACCGCGACCACGACAAGAAGGCTCATATGAACAAGATCGGTGACCTGGACGTTTTCCCGCTCTGCCTGGGCGGCAACGTGTTCGGCTGGACCGCGGGCAAGGAGCGCTCGTTCGAGATCCTGGACGCCTACGCCGGAGCCGGCGGCAACTTCATCGACACCTCCGACTCGTACATGGCGGCCGCGCCGGGCAACCGCGGCGGCGAGTCCGAGACGATCATCGGTGAGTGGACGGAGGCGCGCGGCAACCGCGACGACATCGTCATCGCGACCAAGGTCGGCAAGCACCCCGAGCGCACGGGTCTGGCCCCGGGCAACATCAAGGCCGCCGCGGACGACTCGCTCCGGCGGCTCCGCACCGACCGCATCGACCTTTACTACACCCACTTCGACGACCCCTCCGTCCCGGTCGGAGAGATCATGACGGCCATGGACGAGCTGGTGACCGCCGGGAAGGTCCGGCAGATCGCGGTGTCCAACATCGAACTCGACCGGCTCGAGGCGTCCCTGGAGTTCAGCGAGCGCGAGGGCACGGCCCGCTACGTGGCGATCCAGCCGCACTACAACCTGGTCTCGCGCGACACCTACGAGGGGCCGCGCCGCGACATCGCCGAACGGCACGGGCTCGCCGCCCTGCCCTACTACGCCCTCGCGTCGGGCTTCCTGACCGGCAAGTACCGTCCCGGGTCGGACGTCGACAGCGTGCGGGCGGGGAAGGCGGCGCGGCATCTGGAGACCGAACGCGGCCGCAACGTCCTCGCCGCGCTCGACATCGTCGCCGAGGAGCAGGGCGTCGCGGTCGCGACCGTGGCGCTGGCCTGGCTCGCCGCGCAGCCGACCGTCGCCGCGCCCATCGCCAGCGCCCGGACCCTCGACCAGCTCCCGCCGCTCATCGAGGTCACCCGGACGAACCTGTCCGGTGCGCAGCTCGAACGGCTCACCGAGGCGTCCGCCTGATGGCACTGCCACAGACCGGAGATGTCGGGATGTAGCGTCCTGGCGTGCCGCATTTCGAGTTTCTGCTGTTCGGCGGCCTGGCCGCGCTGATCGGTGCGATCGTGCAGGGCAGCGTCGGCCTCGGCGTGGGGCTCGTCGCGACCCCGATCGTGACGATGCTCTTCCCGTCGCTGATGCCGGGGTCGATCCTGGTCATGGCGCTCGTCCTGCCCCTCGCGACCCTCGCCCAGGAGTACAGGCACGTCGACTTCCGGGGCCTCGGCTGGGCGTTCGGCGGCCGCCTCGCCGGGACGCCGCTCGGCGTCTGGCTGGTGGCCGCCGTCCCGGCCCGCGCGCTCAGCATCGTGATCGGCTTCGTCGTCCTCGCCGCGCTCGCCGCGACGACCTGGGCGCGCGAGGTGCCCCGGAACCGGCGGACGCTCGCCGCCGCCGGGCTCGTCTCCGGCACCACCGGCACCGCGTCCGGCATCGGCGGCCCGCCGATCGCGCTGCTCTACCAGCGGGAGAGCGGCCCCCGCGTCCGCGCCACCCTGGCGGTCTTCTTCATCGTCGGCGCGCTGCTGTCCCTCGCCATCCTCGCCCTCGCCGGGCAGCTCCCCGCCCGGCAGGTCACCGCGGGCCTGGTCCTCCTCCCGTTCGTCTTCGCCGGGTTCCTCGCCGCCGGCCCGCTACGCCGCTACCTGGACGCGGGCCGCCTCCGCCTGGCGTTGCTCATCGTCGTCGGAACGTCCGCGGTGGTGCTCATCGTCCGTAACCTGATCTGATGCGCCCGACCAAGGCCGAACTGGAGGCCGCCCGCGACCGCGTCATCCCCGACGTCCTGCCCGAGGACGGCGGGACGCTCCGCGTCCTGTTCAGCGGCATCAATCCCGGCCTCTACTCGGGAGCGACCGGCCGCCACTTCGCGCGCCCCGGCAACCGCTTCTGGCCCGCCCTGCACCGCTCCGGCTTCACCGACCGCCTGCTGGACCCGTCCGAGCAGGACCTCCTGCCCTCCTACGGCCTCGGCATCACCAACCTGGCCCACCGCACCACCGCCCGCGCCGACGAACTGACCGCCGAAGAACTCCGCGAAGGCGGCCGCCGCCTCGCCGCCCTCGTCGAACGGCACCGTCCGTCCTACCTCGCCGTCGCCGGCGTCACCGCCTACCGCACGGCGTTCGGCCGCCCCCGCGCCCAGATAGGCGCACAGGACGACACGTTCGGCCGGGCACGCGTATGGGTCCTCCCGAACCCGAGCGGCCTCAACGCGAGCTGGAGCCTCGACCGCATGGTCGCCGAGTTCACCCGCCTCCGTGAGGCCGCCGACACCCTCAGAGATCGGTAAGGCGCTCGGGGCGTTCCGTAAGGATCTTCGGGTCGAACCGCACGGTGAACCGCTTGTCCGCCGGGATGACGACCTCCAGCGTTTCCCCGCCGTGGACCGTACGGTCCGGGCGATACGCACGCGCCTCGTTGTCCAGGATGTGGACCTGCACCTTCGGGCGAGGACTGAACTCGACCATCCAGTACTGCGGGATGCCGAGAGCCGCGTACTCCTTGAGCTTGGTCACCCGGTCCGTGCGTTCGCTGTTGGTACAAGGCGAGATGACCTCTGCCATCAGGAGAACGTCCCGTCCGGAAATGCCCGCCGGAAACCGGTCGACGATCCCGGCCTGCAGGACCTCGCCGGGTATGACGAACACATCGGGTTTGCGAATGCCCGCCGGTGTGCTGATCTCCCACGCCCCGCCACCGTTGACGAAGACCTTGGAATCGGCCCCGGCTTCGCTGACCACTTTCCGGATCCGCCCTGCAACCACGTTGTGCAGCGCGCTGTTCCGCAACTCGATCAGCCAGCCGTCCTCGAGTTCGAAGCCGCTGCCCTCTGCCTCCAGGGCATGCAGGTCCTCCATCGTGTACCGCCCGAAACCACCGTGATCATGGACGACTCTCACTGCTGCCCCCGTTCCCCGACCGGATTCAGAGGCTCAGCGTAGTGACCCGTTTACTCTCAGGTGGCGTTGTTGAGGGCGGCGGTTGTGGTGAACATGGTGGTTACCGCGCTGGTCAGGGAGGTCTTCGGCTGCCAGAGGCCGGGGTGGCCGACGGCCACGATGGGGCGGGGGAGTGCCTGCACGTCTGTGAGGTGCCAGTGGTGTGAGCCCGGGTTCGCCCAGGGGCCGCAGTCGCAGGAGCCGTCGCCCGCGGAGCAGACGTGGGCGAGTTCGGCGACGGCGATGACGGCGCCGATGGTGGCGAGGGGGTCGCGCGGGTCCCAGCCGGCGGCCTGGACGAGCGGGGAGTCGCACGCCTTCAGGTCGACGCGCATGGAGGCGTGGATGAGGAGCGGGCCGCGGTAGGCGGTCGGCATGTCCTGGTTGGAGACGGTCTTGCCGCCGCGCGCGATCGTGAACGCCCAGGGCTGCTGAACACTCATCGCCTGCACGCGGTCACCTCCGGTTCTTCCCCCGTCTCCGTCGTTCCGGGATCGCCGGGGCCCCGGCGGAAAGCCGGTGTGCCGCATGACGATGACCGAGAGGCTAGGCGCATCTCGGTGGATATGCCAACAAGCGGGGTGAGCGCGTCGTGGTCCGGCATGGGACCATCGCCCGGCCGTCCGATTCCCATGCGGATCTCCTTTGATCACCCATGTGACGCTTGAGGGTGCCGTCAGGTTGACGTGTCCGTGTGATTGAGCCCGTTCCGGTCAGCCCTTCAGGGCGCCCGCCATGAGGCCCCGCATGAAGAAGCGTCCGAGCAGGAGGTAGACGAGGAGTGTCGGCAGGGACGCCAGGAGCGCCGAGGCCATCTGCTGGTTGTACTGGACGGCGACCGCGCCCGACCCGGCGGTGTTGTTCAGCATCACCGTGACGGGCCAGCTGTCGGGGGCGCCGAGGAACACCGCGAACAGGAAGTCGTTCCACATCGAGGTGAACTGCCAGATGATCGTCACGGCGAACGCCGGGCCCGAGACGGGCAGGACGACGGACCAGTACGTGCGCAGCATCCCGGCGCCGTCGACGCGGGACGCCTCGATCAGCTCGTCCGGGATCGTCACGTAGTAGTTACGGAAGATCAGCGTGCAGATCGGGATGCCGTACACGACGTGCGCGAGGATGAGGCCGCGGATCGTCCCGGACAGCTCGATGTCCGTCAGCACCCCGGCCAGCGGGATCATCACCGCCTGGTACGGGATGAACATGCCGAACAGGAACAGGGTGAACACGACGTCCGCGCCGGGGAACCGCCATTTGGACAGCACGTAGCCGTTCAGCGAGCCGAGCACCGCCGAGATGATCGAGCCGGTGACGGCGATCTTGACGCTGTTGGCCAGCCCGCCCTTCAGTTCGTTCCACGCGGCGCTCCAGCCGGACGTGCTCCACTGGTCCGGCAGGCTCCACGCGCTGCTCGGGTCGGCCTCGTCCAGCGGCTTGAAGCTGGTGACGACCAGCACGTACACGGGGATGAGGAACAGCAGGACGAACGCCAGCAGGACGGCCAGCTTCACGATCTGCCCGGCGCCGGAGGTGCCGCGCGCCGCCGGTGCCTTGACGGCCGTCATCGGTCCCGCTCCGAACGGACCGACCAGACCAGGTACGGGATCACCAGGACGGCCACCGCGACCAGCATGTACGTGGCGATGGTGGCGCCGTTGGCGGGATCGTGCCGGTCGAAGATCTCGACGTAGGTGGCGATGGCCGGGACGTAGGTGATGATCTGCTTGCCCGCGATCGCCATGATCAGGTCGAACACCTTCAGCGAGATGTGCCCGAGGATGATCAGCGCGGACAGCGTCACCGGGCGGAGCTGCGGGAACACCACGTACCGGTACACCTTCCACTCGGACGCGCCGTCCACGCGTGCCGCCTCGCGCAGGTCCTCGGGGACGCTGCGGAACCCGGCCAGATACAACGCCATGACGTATCCGGACATCTGCCAGATCGCGGGCAGCGCCATCGCCGCCATGCCCCAGTCCGGGTTCTGCCACCAGTCGTTCGCCAGCGCCCCGAGATGGAGCTTGTCGAACAGCTGGTTGAGGCCGACCGCGCGCTCCGGCGGCGCCGGGTTCATCAGCCAGCGCCACACCACGCCCGTGGCGATGAACGACACCGCCATGGGGAACAGGTAGATCATCCGGAAGGACGCCTCACCGCGGACGCCCTTGTCCATCAGGAACGCGAGGAACGCGCCGAGCAGCAGGGCGCCGATGACGAACACGACGGTGAACACCAGCGCGTTGCGTACGGCGCCCGGCCAGCTCGGCTGGGACCACAGGTCGACGAAGTTCTTTCCACCGTCGAACCCGTACTCGGAGACCTCGTCGTGCTTGCCGCTCAGCGCGACCCGCGTGTTCCAGAAGATGAGCCCGTAGACGAACACGCCGATCGCGACGATGGACGGCGAGACCAGCAGCAGCCCCGGCAGCCACTTCCGGATACGGCGAAGCCTCACTGTCCGCTGTTCTGGGCCGCGGTCACCAGCGCCTGCTGGAGCTTGCCCACGTCCTTGCTCTGCAGGAACAGGCCCACCGCGGTGTCGATGTCGGTGTGCCACTTGTTGTTGGCGGTCACGCCGTGCCAGAACGAACCCGCGAGCTTGATGTCAGGGCTGTTCCAGCGTTCGAACGCGTACTGCAGGTAGCCGGTGTAGAGGCTCTTGTCGGCGTCCGTGCGGGCGGGGATGGAGCCCTTCTTGGGGTTGAACAGGTCCTGCCCCTCCTTGCTGGACACCTCCTTCAGCCATGCGATCGCCCCGCCGCGGTGCGGCGCGCCCTTGGGCAGGGTGAAGCTGTCCGACAGCCACATGTAGGTGCCCTCGGTGCCGGGGGCCGGCGCGTACTTGAAGTCGGTGTCGAGCTTCTTGCCGAGTCCGTTGGGCGCCTCGCCGGTGAAGTAGCCGTACGCCCAGTCGCCCATGATGTTGAACGCGGCCTTGTCGTCCACGACGGCCTTCGCGGCGCCCTGCCAGTCGGTGGACGCGGCCTCCATCGTCGTGTACTCCATGATCTGGGCGAATTCGTTCAACGCCTTGGTGACGGCAGCGCCGCCCCAGTCCGCGCCCGGCTCCCACAGCGCGTTGTAGGCGTCGGTGCCGAGGCTGCCCAGCAGGACGTTCTCCAGCAGGTGGTCGGCCGTCCACTGCGCGCCGAGCGACAGCGGGACCTTGCCGGTCTCGTCCTCGACGGCCTTGAGCGCGGTGATGAACTCGGCGATCGACTTGGGCGGGCCGTCGACCCCGGCGTCCTCAAGGATCTCGGGGTTGTACCAGAGCACGTTCGACCGGTGGATGTTCACCGGGACCGAGTAGATGTGCCCCTTGTAGGTGATCTGGTCGAGGAGCTGCTTCGGGTAGACCGAGTTCAGGTTGTTCTGCTTGAAGAAGTCGTCCAGCGGCTCGATCTGCCCGGCCTTGATGTAGTCGAGCAGTTCGGCGCCCGCGTGGCCCTGGAACGAGTCCGGCGGCTTCTTGTTCTGCAGCCGGCTCGCGAGTACCGCCTTGGCCTGCGTGCCGGACCCGCCGGCGATCGCCGCGTTGGTGAACTTCGTGCCGGGATTCTTCTTCTCGAAGTCGGCCTGCATCGCCTTCAGCCCGTCGGCCTCTCCTGGACCGGTCCACCAGGAGAAGACCTCGACTTCGGACTTGTCGTTGTTCGAGCCCTCGTCCTCGTTCGCGCCGCAGCCCGAAATGGCCAGTGCTCCGGTCATCGCAACGGCCGCGAACACCGTCAGGCGGCGCCTTGGAGTACGTACTCGCATCGTCCGTCCCTTCGATTGCCCCGGGAAAAGCAAGCGTCCGTTCGGAACGCGCACCGGTCAACACCGGGGACGGAAAAGTGATCAAGCGGTGATGCTGCGTCATCGGGGACGAACGGGACGGACGGCGGACGCCGCCCGCGCGGTCACCAGCCGAGCGCGGGCGGCAGGTCTCCCCGGCCTGCGTCGGGCCAGTCCAGCGGGGCGCCCAGCGGTGCGAGCTCGGCGAGCTGGAGCCGGTACCACGGCGACGACTCGGGCTCGCCGGCCAGCTCCAGGCAGCGGTCCCACGTCCACCACTGCGCGCGTTCCACCTCGTCCGGGTTGGGGTGCACGGAGCCGTCCGCGGGGACGGTGGCGCGCACGACGGGGCAGCGCTCGTTCTCGACGGTCCCGTCCTCGGCGACGGCCCGGTACTGGAACCCGGGCAGGACGGAGGTGAGCGACGCGTCTGGTATGCCCAGCTCGTCCCGCAGGCGCCGCAGGACGGCGTCGCGCAGTCCCTCGCCCGGACCGGGGTGGCCGCAGCAGCTCCCCGTCCAGACGCCGGGGAACGTCCGCTTGTCCAGGGCGCGCTGGGTGATCAGAACGCGACCCTCCGTATTCACCACATAACATGAAAAAGCCAGGTGGTATGGCGTGTCACTGTGGTGGCTGGTGCTCTTGGGCGCGGTCCCGACGGCCTCGTCTTCCGCGTTGAGCAGCACGATCTCTTCGACGACCATGCACTGTTCCTACCCCATCACCGGCCGTACGGGCAGCCGTTTCACCGGGGGTCAGTCTTTTCACACCCGTGAGGCAGGTGGCCTGCGGCGCGTCGCGGGCCAACCGGGATTAAACTCGGAACGGCCCGAGCCAGGGGAGACCCGATCCCCGACGGAGGAGTTGAAACGAGTGAGCTTGCTGGAGTCGATCACAGGTCCCGAAGACCTCAAGCGACTGGACGCCGCTCAACTGTCTCGGCTCGCGGAGGAGATCCGCGAGTTCCTCGTCCAGGCGGTCTCCAGAACCGGCGGGCATCTGGGGCCCAACCTCGGCGCGGTCGAGCTGACGATCGCGCTGCACCGGGTCTTCGACTCGCCGCACGACAAGATCCTGTTCGACACGGGGCACCAGGCCTACGTCCACAAGATGCTGACCGGACGGCACGACTTCGAGCTGCTGCGCAAGCGCGGCGGCCTGTCCGGCTACCCGAGCCGCGCCGAGTCCGAGCACGACGTCATCGAGAACTCGCACGCCTCCACGGCCCTGTCGTACGCCGACGGGTTCGCCAAGGCGTTCCAGATCCGCGGCGAGACCGACCGCGCGGTGGTGGCCGTCGTCGGCGACGGCGCGCTCACCGGCGGGATGTGCTGGGAGGCGCTCAACAACATCGCGGGCGGCGCCGACCGTCCCGTCATCATCGTGGTCAACGACAACGGCCGCTCCTACTCGCCGACGATCGGCGGCCTGGCGTCCCACCTCGCGAACCTGCGCGTCACCCAGGGCTACGAGCACGCGCTCGACCTGATCAAGAAGACGGTGCCGCGCGCCCCGGTGGTCGGGAGCGTCGCCTACGAGGCCCTGCACGGCATCAAGAAGGGCCTGAAGGACGTCCTGCAGCCGCAGGCCATGTTCGAGGACCTCGGCATGAAGTACGTCGGCCCCATCGACGGGCACGACGAGGACGCCGTCGAGCGCGCCCTGCGCCGGGCCCGCGGGTTCGGCCAGCCGGTCATCGTGCACTGCATCACCACCAAGGGACGCGGCTACGCCCCGGCGGAGAACGACGACGAGGACTGCATGCACGGCGGCGGCGCGTTCGACCCCGCCACCGGCGCCTTCGTCCGCAAGAAGGGCGGCCCCGCCTGGACGAAGATCTTCGGCGAGGAGATGGTCGAGATCGGGCGGGACCGCGGCGACGTGGTCGGCATCACCGCCGCGATGCTGCACCCGACCGGGCTCGCCCCGTTCGCCGAGGAGTTCCCCGAACGCATCTTCGACGTCGGCATCGCCGAGCAGCACGCCGTCACCTCCGCCACCGGGCTCGCGATGGGCGGCCTGCACCCGGTCGTGGCCGTGTACGCGACGTTCCTCAACCGCGCGTTCGACCAGGTCCTGATGGACGTGGCGCTGCACCGCCAGCCCGTGACGTTCGCGTTGGACCGCTCCGGCGTGACCGGTGACGACGGCGCCAGCCACAACGGCATGTGGGACATGTCGATCCTGCAGCTCGTGCCGGGCATGCGCGTCGCCGTCCCGCGCGACGGCGCCCGGCTCCGGGAGCTGCTGCGCGAGTGCGTGGCCGTCGACGACGGCCCGACCGCGATCCGCTACCCGAAGGGGCCCGCCGCCGCCGACATCGAGGCCGTCGGCAAGGTCGGCGAGATGGACGTCCTGGCCCGCCACGACGGCTCCAACGGCACCCGCGTCCTGCTGGTCGCGGCCGGGTCGATGGCGCCGCCCGCGGTCGAGGCGGCCGAGCTGATCGCCGCGCAGGGCATCGGCGTCACCGTCCTCGACCCGAGGTGGGTCAAGCCGCTCGACCCGGCGCTGCCGGACCTCGCCCGCGAGCACGCGCTCGTCGCCGTCGCCGAGGACAACGGCCGCACCGGTGCCGTCGGCGACGCCGTCGCCCGCCTGCTGCGCGACGCCGAGGTCGACGCCCCGGTGCGCACGTTCGGCATCCCGCAGGAGTTCCTCGACCACGCCGCCCGCGCCGAGATCCTCACCGACATCGGCCTGACGCCCCAGGCCCTCGCCCGCGACATCACCGAGTACATCGCCCGAATCACCTCACCGGAGACCCACGAGGCATCCGACCGGGAGACGTCGGACCAGGACTAGACGACCAGGACCAGACCACCGGGACTGGACCACCGGGACTAGACCCCTTCGGCCGACAGCAGTTGCCAGAAGTGGGTGATGGACGCGGCGGCGGTGCCGAGACCGCGGCCCGAGTACGTCCATCGCCCGCGCAGCCGCCAGGGGCGTCCGGCGCCGTCCTGGACGAAGACCTGGAGGGGGAAGCAGGCGTCATGCGCGCGGATGACCCCGGACGGGTCGACCGAGGGGTCGAGCCGCGGCTCGCCTTCGCACCGCACGCCCATCACGGACGTGCGCGGGTCCTGGCGCAGGAGTCCCTGGGTCAGGTCGTACACGAGTACGGACACGTAGTCGGGGCCCAGCCACCTGAGGTCGGGGACCGACTCGGGTGGGGGGAACCCGTACAGTTCTGGACCGCCGGTCACACGCGGCACCGTAGCGTCCGGGTCACATGTCCGTCACTACCTTGCGGCCGGGTTCTTCGCGCGGAGGGTGTTACTCCCGGCCGCGGCAGGCGGACGTCATCGCTTCCCAGCGGGCGAGCTTGACGCGCTCGCCGCGGTCGAGGGACTCGGCGAGGGCGATCTCGGCGGCGTCCAGCTTGAGCCAGTCCTCGTAGGTGACGACGGGGAGGCCGCGCGACTCCAGCAGCTCCTCGATGGTGCGCTTGGGGTCGGTCTCCGACCCTTCGAGGTCCTCCAGGAGGTTGCGGACGGTCTCGGCGGCGTCGGACTTGTTGGTCCCGACGACACCGGACGGGCCGCGCTTGATCCAGCCGGCGACGTACTCGCGGGGCACGGGGTCGCCGTCCGGGCCGGTGATGCGGCCGCCCTCGTTCGGCACGGTGTAGGAGCGCTCGTCGAACGGGACGCCCTCCAGGGGGACGCTCTGGTACCCCACGGACCGCATGACCAGGCCGACGGGGAGCGTCTCGAACTCGCCGGTCCCGGTGACGCGGCCCGTCTCGTCCAGCCGGGTCTTCTCCAGCTTCAGGCCCTCGACGCGGCCGGTGCCGATGATCTCGGCGGGGGCGCGCCAGAACCGCACGTCGATGTGGCGGGGACGCCCGGCGGCCGGCTCGCCGGTCCAGGCGTTCAGCGCCTTGATGTTGCCGCCGACCTTGCGGTCGCTTTCGGCCAGCTCGGCGCTCGCGGGGTCGAGGGCCATGTCCTCGGGGCTAACGCTGATGCTCGCGCTCGGCAGTTCGCCCAGCTCGCGGGCCTCCTTGGTGGTGAACTTCGCCTGCGCCGGGCCGCGCCGCCCGATCATGTGGACGCGCTTGACGCGGCTGGCCGACAGCGCCTCGATGACCTGCTCGGGGACGTCGGTCTCGCGCAGCTCCTCCGCGGTTTTGGCGAGGATCCGGACGACGTCGACGGCCACGTTCCCCACGCCGATCACCGCGACCTCCTCGACCGACAGGTCGAAGGTGTGGTCGGCGGCGTCGGGATGCCCGCAGTACCAGTTGACGAAGTCGGTCGCGGCGATGCTGCCGGGCAGCTCCTCGCCGGGAATGCGCATCTGCCGGTCGACCATCGCGCCGGTGGAGTAGATGACGGCGTCGTAGCAGTCCAGCAGGTCGGCGCGGCTGACGTCACGTCCCAGCTCGACGCAGCCGAAGAACCGGACGGCGGGATTCTCCAGTACCTTCTGCAGGTATTTGGCGATCGCCTTGATCGACTTGTGGTCGGGCGCGACTCCGTAGCGAACCAGCCCGTACGGCGTCGGCAGCCGGTCGAACACGTCCACCCGGACGTTGCCGTCGGTCTGCTTGACGAGGGCCTCGGCGGCGTAGATTCCCGCTGGTCCGGAGCCGATCACCGCGACAAGTGCTGGAGAAGCCATGCGGGCCATTGTGCCCACCCGGCGAGCAAAAGGACACAGTGACCCCCATCACGAGCCGTCAGGGCCGAGGCCTCGGGGCGGTGCGGGCGGCCGCCGCCCGCATCGGCGCCTCGCGCGGTCACTGCTTGCCGGACGGCTCGCCGGCGCGCTGCAGGCGGCTGTTCCGGTACCCGTACGCGGCGTACACGACGACGCCGATGGCCATCCACACCAGGAACCGGATCCAGGTCTCCACCGGCAGGTTGATCATCACGAACAGGCAGGCGAGCACGGACAGGACGGGGACGAGCGGGACCAGCGGCGTGCGGAACGCGCGCGGCAGGTCCGGGCGCTTGCGGCGCAGGACCACCACGGCGGCCGAGACGACGACGAACGCGAACAGCGTGCCGATGTTGACCAGCGTGGCGAGTTCGGCCAGCGGGATGAACCCGGCGAGGACGGCGACGATGACGCCCATGATGATCGTCGAGCGGTACGGGGTCCGGAAGCGCGGGTGGACGGCCGAGAGCCAGGCGGGCATGAGGCCGTCCCGGCTCAGCGCGAAGAAGATGCGGCTCATCCCGAGCAGCAGGATCATCACGACCGTGATGAGGCCGACGACGGCGCCGACGTCGATGATGGTGGCGAACGCGGGATGCCCAGCGTGTTCGAACGCGTCCGCGAGGGGCGCGCCGGTGCTCAGCTCCGTGTAGTGCTGCATGCCGACGACCACGGTCGACACCGCCGCGTACAGGATGGCGGTGATGACGAGGGAGCCGATGAGGCCGATCGGCAGGTCCCGCTGCGGGTTCCGGGCCTCCTCGGACGCGGTGGCGACGATGTCGAACCCGATGTAGGCGAAGAACACGATCGCGACGGCGGAGAAGATGCCGAGCCAGCCGAAGGCGACCGGCGTGACGCCGAACAGCACCTGCATCAGCGGCGCGTCCAGGCCGCCGACCTCCGGGGTCGACTGCGAGGGCGGGATGAACGGGTCGTAGTTCGTGCCCTTGACGAAGAACAGCCCCGCGACGATCACCAGCAGCACCACCGACACCTTGATCGCCACGACCACGGCGTTGACCCGTGAGGAGATCTTGATGCCGAACACGAGCAGCGCGGTCACCAGCAGCACGAGCACGATCGCCGGGACGTTGACCGTCCCGCCCTCGCCCGGCGGGCCGGCGATCTCGGTCGGCAGCGTGATGCCGACGCCGTCCAGCAGCGAGGCGAAGTACCCGGACCAGCCGACCGCGACGACCGCCGCGCCGAGCGCCATCTCCAGGATGAGGTCCCAGCCGATGATCCACGCCGGGAACTCGCCGAGCGTCGCGTAGGAGAAGGTGTAGGCCGACCCGGCGACCGGGACGGTGGAGGCGAACTCGGCGTAGCACAGTGCCGCCAGCCCGCACACCACGGCGGCGAAGATGAACGACAGCGCGACCGCGGGTCCCGCGTTGTCCCGGGCGACCTGGCCGGTCAGCACGAAGATGCCGGTGCCGACGATGACGCCGACCCCGAACACGGTCAGGTCGAGCGCCGACAGCGCCCTCCGGAGCCGGTGCCCGGGTTCCTCCGTGTCGCGGATCGACTGCTCGACCGACTTCGTGCGCAGCAGGTTCATCCTCGGCGCCCTTTCGCCTCCCGGTGATCAACTCGGCTGCCATCCGTATGCCCATATGTGAACGACTTATGGCCGTTGGACCGCGTCCGCATCCGTGAAGTGCGAGAACACCGGGAAGAGGCGTCCCGGACATCGGTCCGAAACACCTCTTTTCCCGGGGAAAGCGAGGTGGGTCAGGCCGGCAGGGAGGCGACCCCCGGCTCCAGGAAGCGGCGGCCGGTGACCCTTTCGGCCACGCCCGACCGGTCGAGGTACGGGGTGATGCCGCCGAGGTGGAACGGCCACCCGGCACCGAGGATCATGCACAGGTCGATGTCCTGCGGGGCCGCGACGACGCCCTCGTCCAGCATGATGCGGATCTCGTCGGCGAGCGCGCCGAGCGCCCGGTCGAGGACCTGCTCCTCGGTGGACGGATCCGTCCCGCCGGCGAAGATCTCCGCCACTCCCGGGTCGAGGGAGAAGTCGGGCAGGTACACACCGGACTTGCCGGACGCGACCAGCTTCGCCAGGTTGTCCGACAGCGGGAACCGGTCCGGGAACGCCTCGTGCAGGGTCTCGTTCACGTGCAGCGCGATCGCCGGCCCGACGAGGCCCATCAGCACGAACGGCGGCATCGGCAGGCCCAGCGGCGCGGCGGAACGCTCGGCCGCCTCGATCGGCGTGCCCTCGTCCACCGTCTCGACGATCTCGGCGAGCAGCCGCAGCAGGACGCGGTTGACGACGAACGCGGGGGCGTCCTTCACCAGCACGCACGACTTCTTCAGCTGCCTGCCCGCCGCGAACGCGGTGGCCAGCGTCGCGTCGTCGGTCCGCTCGCCCCGGACGATCTCCAGCAGCGGCAGCACCGCGACAGGGTTGAAGAAGTGGAAGCCGACCACCCGCTCGGGGTGCATCAGCCCGGACGCCATCTCGCTGACCGACAGCGACGAGGTGTTGGTCGCGAGGACGCACTCGGCCGAGACGTACTCCTCGACCTCGGCGAACACCTTCTTCTTGACCGACATCTCCTCGAAGACGGCCTCGATGACGAAGTCGGCGTCGGCGAACGCGTCCTTGCCGAGCGAGCCGGTGATCAGGGACTTGAGCCGGTTGGCCTTGTCGGGGGAGACCCGTCCCTTGCCGAGCAGCTTGTCGATCTCGCCGTGCGCGTGGCCGACGCCCTTGTCCAGGCGCTCCTGGTCGAGATCGGTCAGCACGACCGGTACCTCCAGGCGGCGCGCGAACAGCAGCGCGAGCTGCGAGGCCATCAGCCCGGCGCCGACGACGCCGACCTTGGTGATCTTGCGGGCCAGGGACGTGTCGGGCGCTCCGGCGGGCCTCTTCGCGCGCTTCTGGGTGAGGTCGAACGCGTACAGGCCGGCGCGCAGCTCGTCGCTCATGATGAGGTCGGCCAGTGCTTCGTCTTCTGCCTCGAAGCCCTCGTCGCGGGTGCGGTCCTTGGCCGCGGCGATCAGATCGAGCGCGCGGGTGTAGGACGGCGCGGCACCGTGAAGCTTGCCGTCGACGTTCCAGCGCGCCAAGGCGACGGCGTCGTCCCACGCCTTGCCCTTGTCGACCTCGGACCGCCGGACGACGATGTCGCCGTTCAGGACGCGGGCCGTCCAGGAGAGCGACTCCTCCGGGAAGTCGGCCGAGTCGAAGATCGCGTCGGCGATGCCCAGCTCGTACGCCTGCGGGCCCTTCAGCGTGCGGTTCTGCGCGAGCGGGTTGTCGATGACGACCTTGAGCGCCTTCTCCGCGCCGATCAGGTTCGGCAGCAGGTACGTCCCGCCCCAGCCGGGCACCAGCCCGAGGAACGTCTCGGGCAGCGCGAGCGCCGGGACCCCGGACGAGATCGTCCGGTACGTGCAGTGCAGCCCGATCTCGACGCCGCCGCCCATCGCCGCGCCGTTGTAGTAGGCGAACGACGGGACGTCCAGCTCGCCGAGCCGCCGGAACACGTCGTGTCCGAGCCTGGCGATGGCGTGCGCGTCCGCGCGGCTCCCGATCAGCGGGACGCCGTTGAGGTCGGCGCCGACGGCGAAGATGAACGGCTTGCCGGTGACGCCGACGGCCACGATGTCGCCGCGCCCGGCGATCGCGTCGAGGGCGGCGTTCAGGTCGGAAAGGCCGTTCGGGCCGAATGTATTGGGTTTCGTATGGTCGTGTCCGTTGTCGAGCGTGATGAGGGCGAGGGTGCCCGCACCGTGCGGGAGTGTCACGTCCCTGACGTACGCGTGCGTGACGACCTCGTCCTCGAAGAGTTCAGCGAGGTTGCTCACTTCGGCCCCTCCCAGTCGGCGTTCTCCCAGAGGACGGTTCCGCCCATGCCCATGCCCACGCACATCGTGGTCAGTCCGTACCGGACGTCCGTACGCTCCTCGAACAGGCGGGAGAGCTGGTTCATCAGCCGGACGCCGGACGAGGCGAGCGGGTGGCCGAGGGCGATCGCGCCGCCCCACGGGTTCACCCGCGCGTCATCGTCGGCGATCTTGAAGTGCTCCAGGAACGCCAGCACCTGCACCGCGAACGCCTCGTTGATCTCGATGAGCCCGATGTCGTCCATGGTCAGCGCGTTGCGGGCCAGGAGCTTCTCGGTGGCCGGGACGGGCCCGACGCCCATCACCTCCGGCTCCACCCCGGCGAAGGCGAAGTCGACGAGCCGCATCCTCGGGGTGAGGCCCAGGTCGCGGGCCACGTCCTCGGCGGCCAGGAGGCAGGCGGTGGCGCCGTCGTTGAGCCCGGCGGCATTTCCCGGCGTGACGTTGCCGTGCACGCGGAACGGGGTCTTCAGCTCGGCCAGGTCGTCCAGCGTCGTGCCGGGACGCGGTGGCTCGTCCTCGGTCGCGAGCCCCCAACCGTTCTCCCCGGACCGGATCGCGGTCGGTGCGAGGTCGGGCTGGATCTTGCCGGCGGCGTAGGCGGCGGCGACCTTCTCCTGGCTGCGGACGGCGTAGGCGTCCGCGCGGCCCTTGGTGATGCCGGGGAACCGGTCGTGCAGGTTCTCGGCGGTCGAGCCCATGACGAGGGCGGACGGGTCGACGAGCCGGTCGGCGAGGAACCGGGGGTTCGGGTCGACGCCCTCGCCCATCGGGTGCCGCCCCATGTGCTCGACGCCGCCCGCGATGACGACGTCGTAGGAGCCGAACGAGATCCCGGCGCCGGACGTGGTCACGGCGGTCATCGCGCCCGCGCACATGCGGTCGATGGCGTAGCCGGGGACGCTTTTCGGCAGCCCGGCCAGCACGGCGGCGGACCGCCCGATGGTGAGGCCCTGGTCCCCGGTCTGGGTGGTGGCGGCGATGGCGACCTCGTCGACCCGCTCGGGCGGGAGG